>NZ_JBFAWA010000008.1:0-324265 GCF_040680035.1 Nonomuraea sp. NPDC052116
AGGTCGAGGGCCACGCCATCTCCGTCGGGACGAATCCCGACGCATGAACCTGAACGACGACGTCGTTCAGCGCTGCCTGCGGCTCGGGCCGTTCCGCCAGCGTCATCCCGGCCGTTCCCGCGGCCTTGTCCGTCACCACAATCGCCTTCATCCGGAATCCCCCTGTCCGCGTATGACGTCATCTCCCGAGCGAGGTCGTACCCGAACACAAGTGGACCTTCACCGGCACCCGCCGGCCGGTCAAGACACTCATGGTGCGGATGGCTCGGGAGAACCCGACCTGGGGGCATAGGCGGATTCAGGGCGAGTCGGCCCGGCCGGGCTATCAGATCGCGGCCTCCACGGTGTCGGGGAGATCCTGCACGCCGCCGGCGTCGATCCGGCGCCTCGCCGGGCTGGGCCGACCTGGCGGCAGTTCCTGGCCGCTCAGGCCCACGCGATCGACGCGTGCGACTTCCTGGTGGTCGAGACGGTACTGCTCAAACGGCTGTATGTGCTGGTCGTCATCGAGCACGGCACTCGGCGGCTGCATCTGGGTGGGGTGACCGCGCGTCCGACCGGGGCGTGGACGGTCCAGCAGGCCCGCAACCTGGGGGAGCGCATCGCCGAGCTGCGGTTCTTGATCCACGATCGCGATCCGCTCTTCTCCTCCGCGTTCAGGGAGGTGTTCGCGGCCGAAGGGTTTCGGATCATCGCCGCCATGCCGCGGACGCCGAAGGTGAACGCGCGAGCGGGTCATCGGCACTCTGCGCCGCGAACTGTTGGACCGGATCCTGATCCTGCGCGAACGTCAGCTGGCGCAGGTGCTTCGCGCGTACCTGATTCACTACAACGGCACCAACGTCCCCCAGACACCGCACCGCGTCCTGCTCGCGACGTGACCGACCTCAACGACCTGCGATCCATCCACCGAAAACCCGTCGTCGCGGGCATGATCAGTGAATACCGCCACGCCGCTTAGCTGCAGCTCAGCCTACGTAACTCAATATTCGAGCGGCACAGGATGAGTCTGGCCAGGTTCCGTACTCGTGCCATAAGGGCGACAGTACTTGGCCATCGAGCGCGAAGAAAGGCGCAACGGTCTCCGCGCCGAACGTGTGGAGACCGCCGGGCGTGCGCACGATGACATGCGCGGTGGGAATCGAACCCATGACCATCGACAGCACTGCAGCTCGTATCTCAAACGAGTGCCAACAGCCCTGCCCAGCCGATCCGCTTATCCCTACCCCACCGAGCCCGCAGCTCGACGAGGCGCTTTCAACGTAACACGACGTCCTCGCCGTAGCACGGGCAACGACTATCTGGACGGCATACTGGTCCCCGGCGGTTTCGGTTACGCCGCGCGGGTGCCCGTCCTGGAATGGCTCAGCCAGGACGCGCAGGTGCGGCACGTGTCGTGGAACCTCACAGGTGGGAGATTTCTGGAGTACGTGGCCAACAGGTGGCGGCTTGCCATGATCCCGGAACTGGATCCGCACGCGCACGGCGCCGACCCTGCCGCACTCGTTGGCCGGCGCAAGCGGCAGCCGTCATGGCGGTCATCGAGGCGCGTACCGGAGCACGCCTGCCAGGCGACTGATTCGACGAACCCCGTCAGGTGGCCGCGGCACGCTGGTGTAGGCATCGATCCGGTCCACCCGCCTTCCACCCCGGCGCCGCTTCTCCGCCTGGCTGCCTGCGCAGCGGCACTCTGGGTCGGGCCGTGTCCCGCCGCGGCCTCAACTGCGCGTGCGGTTCAGCATGACCAGCCCGGCGATGAACGACCCGAGCAGGACCGGTGACAGGACCGCGAGGGCGCCCCACACAACGAGGCCGAGATAGCCGAGCGCGGACGAACTGTGCGTCGGGTCGGCGTCAGCGGCCGCGAACAGCCCCAGGCCGAGGACGACGCCGACCACCGTGAGCGCGATCGGCGTCCACAGCAGCACCCGGGCCCACACACGGTATGTCCGACTGTAGACACGCCGGGCCGCCGGCACATTCGGCCGCGGGGGATACCCGACGGATTCGCTCATGCCCCATTTGTACCAGCCGTGTAGGTCCCGCGCCGCCGGGGCCGGTCGTGGCGGTGCGGGGATCGTTAGTGGGTAGGACGCGGCGCCGTCGGGCCGCATCGCGACGACGCGGTCGCGCGAAAACAGCACGCCGACCGCGACGACGAGCTCAGCGCCCTCGCCGGGACTGCACCACGTCGACAGAGGGTGTATCTGCTCCGGTGGATGACCCCAAGCTGGTCAGGTGCGGGCCCAGACGTAACGACTTGCCGCCGGCCATCCGTTCTGAGCTTCTAACGGCTTCGGCAGTTGCCCGCGGGTGTTGGTCAGACAAGCGGCGCGGCTGCGCACCGAGCCGGATCCGATCACGGCAAACGATGGCCATGTGGGTACCCGTTGTCCAAACTATTTTGTTCCTTTCAGGCCGGCAGGCGCAGTGCTCCAGGCCGGTCGGTGAGGGCACCTTCTCCTTCCTGCGGATCCGTTCGCCGCCGCGGTATCTACCGGCGGCCTGGTGCTACGGTTGGCTCTCTAATACGCACATAAGGGGACGTATGTTCGGCATTGTCCGCCCGTGTCGGCACGTCCTGTGCAAAGGGCTCTACGCGGACTGGATGGGCCACCTGTGCGGGCTCTGCCTGGCGCTCCGCGACGAGCACGGACACCTGTCCCGTCTGGTGACCAACTACGACGGCCTGCTCGTGTCCGTCCTCACCGAAGCCCAGTCGCCCACGTCCGCGTCGCGCCGGAGGGCGGGCCCGTGTGCGCTACGCGGTTTCAAGGGCGCCGACGTAGTGGAGTCCGAGGGGGTACGGCTGGCGGCCTCGGTGTCGCTGCTCCTGGCGGCCGGTAAGGTGAGCGACCACGTGGCGGATGGGGACGGCGTGTACGCCCGCCGCCCGGTGGCCGCCGGCGCCACCCGCCTGGCGGGCCGCTGGTCCTCGGCCGGCACGGCCATGGCCGGCACGCTGGGGTTCGACCCCACCCCGCTGACGGCAGCGGCCGACCGCCAGGCCCTCCTGGAACGCGCCCCCGCCCAGGCGCCCCCGGGGAGCAGCGCGGCGCCCGGGTTACGGGCGTTGACGGGGCCCACCGAGGACGCCGTAGCCGCTGCGTTCGCGCACACCGCAGTGCTCGCGGGAAAGCCGCACAACCGGGAGGCCCTGGAGGCGGCCGGTCGCGGATTCGGGAAGCTGGCGCACCTGATCGACGCGGTGGAGGACCTGGCCGACGACCGGGCGTCCGGGGCGTACAACCCGCTGGCAGTCACCGGCACCGGCCTGGACGAGGCGCGCCGCCACTGCGACGCCGCGCACGCCGAGCTGCGCGCCGCCGTGGACGAGCTGGACCTGCCCCGCCCCGGCCTGACGCGAGCCCTGCTGGTGCGGGAGACCAGCAGCGCCGTCTCCCGAGCCTTCGCCATCGCTGCAACGCACGGCACCGGCCACCCGCCCGGCGACCCCGACGCGCCGCCGGGACAACGGCCGCCGAAGCGGGATCCCGGCGGGCTGCTGTCGCTGGCGTGCGCCGCGCTGACCTGCTGCACGTGCGGCCTGTACCGGCCCGCCTGGGACGAGGACCGCGAGGGCTCCTTCTGCGAGCGCTTCGACTGCTCCGGCTACGACTGCTGCGGCAACTGCTGCTCCTGCTGCCCGGGCGAGGATGGCTGTTGCTGCGACGGCTGCAGCTGCGGCTGCGACTGACCGCCGCGGGAGTCACGTCAGCAGGGTCTGGGCGATAAGCCCGGTGGCCGATGCCGAAGCGCCCGGTCAGGATCGCGACCCCCGGAGCGTGCCGTCAGACCCCAGCACCGGCGGTCAGCCGTGCTCAGTGCGTGCTCGTACGCCCCTTCTAATCCGACGGTCGCAGGTTCGAATCCTGCAGGGCGCGCTACTCCACCAGCGGAAACACCAGCCGCATCCACCTACTGCCGCGGCGTGAGGTAGAGCTGGGGCAAAGCTGAGTCACGCGCTGAGCTTTCGCCCCAGCGCGGACGCGGCGTTCAGCACCAGCTGGGCCGTCTCTTGGGCAGCTTGGTGGGCGGCCTCTGGCAGCGCTGAGACGTAGGTGTCGGCGGTGAGCACGATGCCGGCGCGCCCGAGCATCGCCTGCGCCACCTTCAGATCGGTGTACGCGGCCAGCGCCAGCCTGGCGGCGCCATGTCGCAGATCGTGCAGCCGGACCGGGGGCGGCAACCAGGCGGCGGAAGCGACCAGTGAGGTAGTCCGGCCGCAGCGGCGCTCCGTTTACAGTCGTGAACACTGCGCCTTTCAAGCTGCATATGAATACTCGTGGAGAACTCCGCCGAGCCGGTCTCTTCGGCGTATGTTCAGGTCGGTGATCCGCTCGGGGTCTGTGATCGGGGCCGGGACGGGAAGCAGCGGGGCCGCTTGGGCCCGGGCTTGGTGGGCGCCGTGCTGGTTGTGGATTCGTTCATACTCGCGCAGAACATGGCGCAGATGACGTTCGTTCCACAGCAGGTGACGGTCGAGGAGTTCGCGGCGACAGGACCGCACCCATCGCTCCATGATCGAGTCATGGCCAGCCGTTTAGATCGCGGTGAATCTGCCGTCCGCCGCGACCACGGTGCACGTGATGAGACCTGGAGCGCGGCCAGGCGAGGAAGCAGAGCACCTCGGGCTGGATCACTCGGCCGGGTGGCTGGGCACGGGCGGGGTCATGTCCGCATGACGGACGCGAGGAGCGCCAGCTTGTCGGCGCTGTCGGTGCCGGGGTCGGGGTCGAGGACGACGACTCTCTCACGACAACAGCGTCCGCCGACCGCGCGGGCTACCGATGCGGTGGCGGGCGAGGGTAGTTCCGCGGATCGCTAATCACGACGAGGATGCGGCGCGCACCGGTGAGCCGGCTCTGTGGCCGGTACCGACAGAGCGGAACGGCGTCACCTTTGAGAAGGGTTCGGGACGGGAGTGTGTTGAGGCGAGGGTGCCGGGTGGGCTGAAGAATGTTCATCGCCGGTCGTGGAATCCGGCTGACGTGAGTGGTTCGGGACACGATGACGACGGGGTGGGTCACGCTTCGCTCCAGGAGGGATGGGAGCTGATGAGCCTTCGCCAGTTCGAGTACGCCCTGGCGGTCGCGGCGGAGGGCTCGGTGACGGCGGCGGCGGAGTTGTTGCAAGTCGCCCAGCCGTCGATGTCCCAGCAGATCCGCAACCTGGAGCGTGACCTCGGCGTGACGCTGTTCGCCCGGACGTCGGCCGGACTGGTGCCCACCGCGGTCGGCCGGGCGTTCCTGAAGGAGGCGGAGGTCGCGGTGAACGCGGCTCGGCGGGCGCGGGCAACGGCGCGGGCCGGCGCGGATGACCTGGTGGGAGAGCTGGTCGTCGCGGCGCAGCTGGGCTTCGGCACGCGGCAGCTGCCGGGCGCGCTGAGCGTGCTGCGGCGCCGCTTCCCGCGGCTGGAGGTCACCGTCTTCGAGGAGTCGAGCTCCGCTGAGCTGGATCGGCTGTGCCGCAGGGGTGCGCTGGGCCTCGCCCTGATGGCCGCGTGCGAGCGGAGCCCCGCGGACGCCCACCGCCTCGGCGAGGAGGAGTTCGTCGTGGTGCTGGGCGCCGGGCACCGGCAGCTGGCCGCGGACCGGGTCGCGCTGCGCGAGCTGGAAGGGGAGCCGTGGGTCAGGTTCGACCGCGACAGCGCACTGGACGGCGTGCTGCTGGAGGTGTCGCGGAACGACGGACTGACCCCGGCCACGGTCGCCCGCGTGTCCCAGACGGCGACAGCCGTTCGGTGGGCCGCCCACGGCCTGGGGGTGACGCTCGTCCCGGCCTCCGCGGTGCCCCGCGGTTATGAGCAGCTCGCGCGTCCGGTGTTCCCGGCTGTGTCCCAGCCTGTCATCGCCGTGGTCCGGTCCGACGCGGGCCCGGCGGCGACCGCTCTGCTGGAGCTCCTGCGTCAGGAGACCTGGGACAGCTCCGCCACCTTTCGCCGGTCAGGCACTGAGGCCGGTGAGCTGCACGATGAGATTGCCGCAGTGAACGCCGCCGAACAGCTCGTGCTGTGATCGCTCGTTCCAATGAGCGTTCGAGGATGGTGTGAGGGAAAGGTGATCCGGCCCGCGGTGTGCCATGAGGCGTAGTGGCCGGGCGTGGGGCCGGTCAGAGTTGGGTGACTCCGCCGTCCACGGCGAGCTCGACGCCCGCGGTGTACGTCGCGTCGAAGGCGAGGAACGTGGCCGCGGTGGCGATCTCGTCGAGGGTGCCGAAACGCCGCATGGGATTGTCCGCGACGCGCTCCGCCTTGAACTGCTCGGCGTCGTCCTTGGTCATGGAGCGTTCCAGAATCCCCGTGTCGATGGGACCAGGGCTGATCGCGTTGACGCGAATCCTGCGCGGAAGCAGCTCGCGGGAGAAGCTGCGGGCCAGGGAGCGCACCGCCGCCTTGCCGGCCGCGTAGACACTGGTGTCCAGCATGCCGACGGCGCCGGCGACCGAGGTGGTGAGGACGACGCCGGCACCCGTGTTCAGCAGCGGGGCGAGCTTCTGCACGGTGAAGAAGGCGCCCTTGACGTTGATCGCGAACAGCTCGTCGTACACCTCCTCGGTCGTCGACTCGAAAGGCGTCAGGAGCGTGATGCCCGCGTTGACGAACAGGGCGTCGATCGTGCCGAGCTCGGCTTTCACCCGGCCTGCCAGGGCGTCCAGGTCGGACAGCGAGGACACGTCGCCGCGGAAGGCCACTACGTTCTCGCCCAACTGCTCCCGTGCGGCGTCGAGCGTGGCCTGAGAACGGCCAGTGATCACCACGCGGGCTCCGCCGTCCGCCAGGAACTTCGCGATCGCGAGCCCGATGCCGCTGCTGCCACCGGTGACCACTACATTCTTGTCGCTGTATTTTTCCATGCCATTATTCCTTCGTTGTTCGATGTGAAAGTACGACGCCGAATTTCTTTTCGGTGTCAGTTCCTGGGGTATTCGCCGCCGTCCACGGAGAAATAGGTCCCGGTGAGCCAGCTCGCCCGGTCGGACACGAGGAACAGCACCGCGTTGGCGATGTCGTCAGGCCGGCCGTCGCGCCCGAGCGGGGGTGTGGCGGTCGCGCCCGATTCCGCGTTGTCGCTCGCCCACCGCCTCCGCGTCTCCTCGCCGCCGGGCGTGGCGGTCCTGCCGGGGCCCAGGGCGTTGACCCGGACTCCGAACGGGGCCAGCTCCGCGGCCAGGGCCCGGCTGTAGCTCTCCAGCCCCGCCTTCGCCGCCTGGTAGTGCGCGAACGCCGGCACCGGCGGGAGGAGCGCGGCCGTGGAGATGTGCACGATCGCCCCCGATCCCCGTTCCCGCATCCCCGGTGCCAGCAGCGAGTTCAGTCGCACCGCCGCCAGGAGGTTCAGCTCCAGCGTGTCCTGCCAGTCCTCGGCGGGGATCGTCATGGCGCCGCCGCCCGCGTTGGCCCGCGCACCACCCGCGTTGTGGACCAGGATGTCCACCCCGCCGAGCGTCTCCTGCACGGCCGTGGCCACCGCCTCCGTCCCGGCCTGTGTCCGGATGTCGGCCGTCACGAAGGCGGCTCCCTCCGGCGCCGTGTACGTGGTCGACCTGGCGGTGGCCAAGACCTCGACGCCCGCGTCCAGGAGTTGGCGTACGACGGCCGCTCCGATTCCGCGGGAACCACCTGTGACCAGGGCTCGCTTTCCTTTAAGCTCTCGCGGCTCAGCTCCGTTTTCGACCGTGGTCATGCTGCCGTTCCTTTCGATTGTTTGCTCATTCGCTCGGCGCGGGCGCAGCGCGAATCTTTCGAGCAATCGCGGTGTGCGCCTCGTCGACCCGATTCACGGTATGTCCGGAAAAGAACGAGAGGCAAAGATGAATTATCAGCAGCTGCCATAGGGAATTCCTATGGGCGTCGCGGCTGCCGATGCCGCGAGGCCTGCTGTCGCCACAGTGTTCGCCCTGCCTGGGCCGGGGCTGCCCGGGTGGTGACGTCGGCGGCCTGGCCGTATGCTGCACGCTCTGACGCGACGCGTGGTATTCGGGCCGGGCAAGTCGCCGAAGATGTCGCGGTGCCGCCGACCGTGACGGTGGCGATGGAGCAGATCGCCGCCTCGATGCGCGAGGGCATGCTCGCCCTGGCGGTACAGGCCGGATTCCAGGTGATGACCTCCATGATGGAGGAAGCCGTCACCGCGCTGTGCGGGCCACGGGGCAAGCACAACCCCCCAGCGCACCGCCGTACGGCACGGCAGCGAGGCCGGATCGGTGGTGCTGGGCGGGTGCAAAGCCCCGATCCGGCGCCCGCGGGTGCGCACCGCCGATGGACGCGCCGAGGTGGCAATCCCCGCGTATGAGCTGTTCACCTCGGCCGACGTGCTGGAAGGCATGGCGCTGGACAAGATGCTCGGCAAGATCTCCACCCGCCGCTACCGGCTGGGCCTGGAACCGGTCGGCTCGACGGTGGAGGCCGCCGCCACCGGAACGTCGAAGTCGGCGATCTCGCGCCGGTTCATCGCCGCCACCGAGCACGCCCTGGCCGAACTGATGAGTGCCGACCTGTTGATGATCGATGGGGTGCACTTCGGCGAGCACACCTGCATCGTCGCGCTCGGCATCGGCATCGACGGCACCAAGCATCTCCTCGCGCTGGTGGAGGGCTCAACCGAGAACGCCACCCTGGCCGCCGAGCTCATCGTCGCCCCTGCGCGAGCGTGGCCTGAACGTCACCGCGCCGATCCTGGTCGTCCTGGACGGCTCCAAAGCGCTGCGCAAGGCCGTCATCGACGTCTTCGACCACCCGGTGATCGGCCGCTGCCAGCTTCACAAGATCCGCAATGTCCGCGACAAGCTGCCCGAGAAGCTGCGCGTCACCGTCGAACGGCGGATACGCGCCGCCTACCAGGCACCCACCGTCCTGCTCGCCGAGGCCGCCCTGACCTCGCCGGCCGCCGAGCTGGAACGCACCCACCTCGGCAAGCAGTTCCGCCGCGTCAACGGCTTCCTGCACCTGCCCAAACTCCGCCAAGCACTCCAACGGCAGGTCACCGAAGCGAACAACGCCACCGAGTGCTACAACGAGAACGCCGCCTGAACCACGGGGCTGCCACCCAAGTTCCACGAAGCTCGGGGCATCCTTGTCGAAAATTCAGGATCCGCTCACCGCGCGCAGCCTGGCCCGGTACACCTGGCGAGCCTGATCGTGCAGATCCCGGTGGGCGGCGCGCTGCGCGGCCGAGGCGAACGTGCCGTCCGCGTCCAGCAGCGGCTCCAGGAGGTCCAGCCAGCGCAGGCACCACTCGACGTCGGCCCGCCTGGCCACGTGATCCCCGATGTAGACCGGGCTGGTGTGCGCATAGGCGCCCCCAGGGTGCACTGACCGGGGATGCGGCCCGCCTCCCGCCACGGCCACCACGTAGGTCGGTTCGTGCACGGTGAGCTCGGCGGTGAGCAGGCCGGGCCCGCCCTCCGCGATTACGCCGTCGGCGGTCCTGAGCTGGAGCCACTCCACCTCGGGGCCGACAGTCCGCGCGGTGATCGTGACGGTGTCGCCCTCGGTCGGCCGCATCGTGTCGCCGGGCCGGTGGCCGCCGACGTCGAGCTCGAGCCAGGGGCCCGTGGTGGCGAACGTGCGGCCTCGGCGTACGGCTTCGGCGAAGGAAACGGCGGTCAGCGGCCCATCGACCCAGGCGTACACCCGCTCCCAGCCGGGCGGGCTCGACGCGGTGCCGCGCCGTGAAATGGACAGGACCGCGTCGGTGCCGGCGGTCACCGCGAGCCGGTTGCCAGCCCCGATGAGCCGGCGATAGACCACGGCGGTCGCCTGCATGGAGGAGTGGTTGAGCACGTCCAGGCTGTCGATCAGGCCGAGCGCCGCGTCCACCACGATCTCCCTGGCCGAGCAGTTGCGCCCGGCGGCGACGGCCCTGTCCGGCGGGTCGGTGTCGCTCAGATCGGTGTGGAACGGATGGCCGTAGCCGGTGACCGCGCCAAGGCCGCGGAGTTCCGCCAGCGGAGCGCTGTTGGGATGCGCGTCCGGACTGTCACCGAAGCCGCTGTGGAAGCGCGTGGGCATGCCGGTGAGGCCGAAGGCGCTGAAGTGTCCGAGCAGGTCGTTGCGGTATTCCACGCCGAACCTGGCGATGTGGCTCTCGTCCGACCACGGCAGGTCCCGCCCGACCCACTCCTCCAGCAGCTCCCGGTCGTAGACCCGCTTACCTGCCACGTTGCCCGCGACCAGGTTCAGCACGTGCAGGTCCTCGCCGATCTGCGCGGCGGCGGCCCGCTCGGGGGTCGCAGGTTCGTCGCCCATCCAGTTGAGGTGGACGTGCAGGTCGCCGCCGTACCAGCCGCGGGCGGCCGCGTCGTAGAGACGTTCGGGCGTCAGCTCGACGGTCAGCTCCTCTCCCGGCGCGGGCTCCACGTCCACCGTTGCCGAGCCGTACTCCATGCCGCGCGTCACGGACACTGTGAGGCGCTCCGCGGGAACGTCGACCTCCAGGTCGTCGCCGTGGAAGTACGGTCGCAGCTGGGCATCCAGAGCGCGGACGGCGCCCCGCGGATACCATCCCTGCCCGTCCCCACTGGTGACGGTCCACCTGCACGGGAACCCGGCGCGCAGCCGCACCCGGGCTGCGCGCGCCCGTCTGGTGAGCGCGCCGAGGTCAATCCGCTCTCCGGCGATCACCGTGCCGGCGCTGGTGATCGCCACCAGTTTGGCGCCTCCCGGTGGAACGACGTGCGCGACGCCGTCGACCGTCACGGTGACCTCCTCCGGCATGCCGGAGTCCAGCAGCAGCGTGGTCGAGAGCGGCGCGTCATCAAGTACGGCCAGCGTCCGGGCCTCCAACCGGTGCCCTTCGGGAGTGAGGCGCAGAGCCGCCAGGTTGTCCAGGACATCGCCACCCAGCGCGTCCCGTACCACGCCGTCCAGGTCGAGCTCGCCCATCCGCGCGTCCATGTCGCGGCGCGTCCCGCCGAGCTGGCGGAAGCAGGCGCTCCAGTAGTCGTAACCGTTCATGAGGTAGGCGCTCGTGTGCACCTCCCCGACGTAGGGGATCAGCTGCTCGCCCCACGTCACCCCATGGCGGTCGAGCAGGCGGCGGTAATCGTGCACGGACCCCTCCATCAGATCGCGGAAAGCAGAGCGCGGATGTCCTCGTCCCCGGGATCCAGACGCGCCGCGCGCTCCAGATCCGACCGCGCGCTCTCCTGTTCGCCCAGGTCCCGCAGGGCCACGGCCCGATTGAACAGGAAGGCGGGGCTCTCCTCCAGCTGGATGGCGCGCGTCAGATCCGCGACCGCTCCGTCCAGGTCGCCCATATCGTACGTCAGGACCGCTCGGCGGAGATCAATTCAGCGCCCCGTATCGATCGCATCACGATGCCGTCACCAGCCGGGAGACGCCTCCGATGGCACCACGATGGCCAAGTGATCTACTTAGAAGTGCCGAGTTTGGCAGGTAGGAGCGGGTCTCCTGCTAGATGGATGAGTCCTCCACTCAACCTGGGGCACACCAGAGAGCGGATGAGCTGATCATGGACGGTCGTGGAGAGACTGACTCCCGAATCTGCGACAGATTTGGGAAACGCCTCTGAGGCTCAGCGTGTGACGCGCAAGGCCCACTCGACTGAGTCCGGGGCCTGGATTCGTACCGTCAGGGTCTCCCTCTGGCCGAGGTCGAGCCGGTTCATGATGGGGCTGATCAGGTTGTCGAGGCAGGTGAAGGGCATGTTATAGCCCGGCTCGAGGATGATCTCCGCCTTGCCCTTTCCCCGGCAGTTGAACAGCACCCAGAGTTCGTTCTTTCCGGATGGGATGTCGCCGACGACCATGGACCCTCTTCTCGGCCCTGCCTTGAGGACGGTTTTCGTGCCCGCGTCCATGCCTGGCATGCGGAGCGGCGTGAGGTTGGGCGGTGGTGGTGTGGTCGCTGCGGTCTCGGTCGGGACGGCCGACGAGGTGGTGCCTCGCCGGTCCGGCACCGGATTCGCTGGAGGCGGAGCCGCGCAGGCCACCGCCAAGCCGATGACGGTCCAGGAAGCAAGGAGAGGCACTACCTGTCGGATTGTCATGTCGAGATCACCTTTGCTTGACGTACCAGCCGACCTGCCAGGGGGTCCACGCGGTCACGTGTCGCCGACGGCTTTGGCCGCAAACCTGGTAAATGCCGTTGGTCTTCTTGCGCCATACGCCGTACGTGGCGAGCGTCGTTTTGCGCGGCGGGGTCGGGACGGCGATCTGGTTCCCCAACGAGGCCGTCAGGCTTGTGGACAGGTTGACGCCTGCGGCCACTTCGGCGCCCGCGATGAGCCTGTCCACCTTCAGGCTGCCAGAGACGTTCCAGGAGATCGAGACGGTTCCGGACACCGTGGCGGTGAAGGTCGATGTGGCGGCGCGGGACGTTCCGTTGTGATTGGACTGCGTCGGGCCGACGGCCTTGTGGCTGTTGCTGTACATGGAGACCCGGTAGGTGGCGTCTCCCGTCCGGCAGGCCATGGTCATCGAGGGAGGGGCCTCTTTGGCGGGGAAGACTTCCGTCTCGTTGTCGTGTCCGACCACAACGTTGGGATTGTCCGGAAGCGGCTGAGGATCGTCGGCGAATGCCGGGGGCGCGCCCAGGCTGCTTCGGCCGGCAGGTGCGGGCATGACGCCGTTGCATCAGATCGCGGTGCCGGCGCTGGACGGTGTCCGGCCGGACGAGGAGCCGCAGCCGGCGCAGGACCTCGCGGGGCAACGAGGTCAGCAGGGCGGCAAGAAAGGCTCGGTCCTCAGGTGCGAACCTGACTCTGATGTCGGCGCCGAGTTGGCGTTCAAGGACGGTGATCTGGTGGCGCAGGGCAAGTATCTCTACGTCCTTGTCCCGATCGCCCATGGGCAGCAACCGCAGCGCGGCGAACGTGTTCGTGATGGTGAGGTAGGCCAGGCGAAGGAGCGCGGCTGATCATCATGCCGCACTTGGTTCCGTCTCCTGGACGGCCGGAGCTCGCGCACACCACGCGAAGCCCTCGCAGGGTCATGACCTGGGCGGATGCAATTATGGGCAGGTGCACTGCGCAGCGGCCTGAGGTCTCCTTGACCTATCACTTCAGTATTCGGCGAATATTCCCTCGGGGATGACCATGAATGACTTTGATCGCGACGAGTTTGTGAGCCTGGAAGAACAGATCCGGCGAACTCGGGAGATCCTTTGGAAGATGCCCTCTGCGCGACGATTCATTCAGGCGCTCGACGCGGAGGCCGAGCAAGACGGCGAAACCTACATCAGCATGTTCGAATATCTGCTCGAGATCGTTGCCGAAGTGTTTATGCCAGCCGTGGAGGAGAACGACGACAAGGACGTGATCAGGTCCTTCCTCGACATCTGCGAAGAGCTTCTCAGCATGAACAGCAGCCTCCTTGGGGAAAATGTCGACGATCTCGTGGCAAAGCTGCTCATTCGACATTATCCTCATCTTATTTCGCAGAGCGGCCCGCAGCTACAGGAACTCATCGCCACTCACTGAGACGATTCAGAACTCCAACAATTCGGCCATCTGCATCAGTGCACCTATGGGACAGCCAACATCATCATGGCCCCAGCTTCCTGCGGATGAGCGTGGCAAGGGGTGGCGCGGGCCTGCTCCAGCATGCCGACCAGTCAGAGTTCGTGCAGGGTCGCATCGGCGGGGTCGCCTACGACCGTGACTCATTTGGGTGTTGATCGTTAGTCGCAGTGTGCCGACCGTCTTTCCCTGGTCGGCGCGAGTAGTCGACCAATGGGTGAACGAGTTTCGTGACCTGTTCCCGACATCCCGTAGGGGGACCGCCCTACAGCGCGGACGCCCTCGCCGCCAAGCTGACGGCGACCCCGCCTGGGGAAAGGCAGCAGTTCGGACCGCCGCCGACGGCCGCCTGCGGCTGACCACGACGGGCCCCTGTTAGCCTCGGCTTTCGCGGTGAATTTCGCGCGGGTTGATCGACTACATGAGAAAAGTGCTTCTGAACTGGGAGGATGGGGCTTGTCTAGTCCTGTCCACGCCAGATCAAGAAGCACTTTCCACGTGGAGACCATCGCCTCCCACCGCACCGCCTCCGCCGACGGCTCCGGGCTGCTGTCCCACGCCGGAAGCCTGCTGCCGCTCAAACCCTGCACGTCACCGGGCTGGACCGGACGCTGTCGGCGCAACTGGAGCGCTGGCGGCCCGGGCGGGCGGTGCACGACCCCGGCAAGATCGTGGCCGACCTGGCCATCGCCCTCGCCCTCGGCAGGGACTGCCTGGCCGACATCGCCCTGCTGCGCGCCCAGCCTGAGCTGTTCGGCCCCATACCCTCCGACCCGACCGTCTCCCGCCTGATCGACCGGCTCGCCCGTGACGAGGTCAAAGCCTCAAAGCCCCGCGCCCCTCGCCCGCCAGCGCGCCTGGGAACTGGCCGCAACCGCGGCGCCGGGCAGCGACGGCGAGCTGATCCCGCTCGACCTAGATGGTTGATTCCAAGGGGTGTTGGGATCAGTGTCGTAGGCGATGAGGGAACAGGCTGTGGGTTGGTCGGTCGCCCCTACGACCAGGAACGACACCCGCGGGCCCGTGCAACCCCGCCCACCCGGCGCGGCGCGACGGCCGGGCCGGCGGGCGGACTACAGCGCGCATTCAACCCTCAGCCGGATCGTTCAGCAGAATCGAGGCTAGCTACTCGGAGTGGGCCGCCGGAGGCGCGATAGGACGTCGTGCCGCAGGGACGTCCTGCGCCGGTTGAACTCGGCGCAGGTGTTCGAGCTCTGGTCGACGTTCTGCATGTGGTTGGCCCGTCAGGGTGACCCAAGAGGTGCACGTCTTCGTCGGCCCGCTTGCCGACGCCTGGCTCCAGGCCGCTGCCACCGACGATGACGTGCGCGCCGCCCTGGGCACTGTGGACGCCCTCACCTGGGCGGACGCGCTCTCCGACGGTCTGGCCACCCTCGTTGGCGAAGGCAGCCACCGCCTGACCGGAGCCCAGCGCCAGCCGCTCGCTCTGGCCCGACTGGTGCCGGCCAACCCCGCCGTGGCGGTCCTCGCCGAGGCGGGCAGCGTCGGCCCCGCGCGGTGGAACACGCCGTGGACAGCGCCATCGACGGCAGGACCGCCCTCGACGTCGCCCACCGCCTCACCCCACCGACAGTGTCGTCCTCCTGAAGGACGGGCGTAGCGTGGAACGCGGCTCCCACCGTGACCTGCACGCGGCAGGCGGCCGCTACGCCGCCCGCCGAGTCACCTGGACCGACCGGCGCCCGCAGCAGGACGATGAACTCGTCGCCGCCCTCAGAACCACATCATGGGCCCGTCATCTGACGGATTCAGCGCGGTGAGTGACGAGGCCAGCCTGCTCGTCAGGTCGGCGATCACCAGCTCGGTCAGGGTGCCGGGGAAGGTGTGCCGGTCGAATTCGACGTCCCAGAGCATGCTCCACCGGTCGGGGTCCGGATCGCGGGTGTCCCACCAGATGGTCTCGCGGCCTTCGGTGTTCGCGCACCACAGCAGCCCTCCTGGTGCGGGATGCACGGCCAGCACCTCGTCTTCCTCCCAGTCGAGATATTCGACCTGCTCTTCGTGCTGCTGTTGGAGTTCCTCCGGATGTCCGATCGTGATGCCGTTGATCCCGATCGTCCCGTACGCCTCGAACAGCCGCTTGTAGTCGCTCGGAAGCCGCAAGCCGAGTGACCGCTCGATGGCGGGCCAGTGGTAGGTGTGGCCACCGGCCCGCGGCTCTCCGATGATCGTCGCCAACTGCGCCAGCGCGTCTCGCGGTGCCTCCCCGGCAGACGCCGCGGAGGCGGCGGGATCGATGCCCGGCGGGAACAGCATGCGCGGACGCGGCACCGCCGACAGTGACAGCACCGGCAGATCCAGCCGCCCGTCCAGCCACCGGTCGAGAAACCCTGTGGCGCTGTACGGCAGCCGTTGCCATCCCAGGCCGTCGGCATCGACCAGCACCACCGGCCACTCGGCCGGCTCGCCGCTGACAGGAAGCCACCAGCATGTCTCACCCCCGTCGAACACACCCCACAACCGCAAGCCGCCGGGCTCGGGCGCGATCGGTGACGGGACCACCCGCTCGCCCGCCGCCCGCCGTGTACGCAACCGTTCGCTCACGACGGCCTCCTCCGCATTGAGGTCGAAGCCCTCCGGCGCGCCCGGAGCGAGCAGCCGCAGCGCGTCGGCCAGCCGTCCCACGCCGTACTCGCCGATCAGCGCGGCGTAGTCCTCGGGCACCCCTGTGGTCGCCTCGACCCTCGCCGCCTGCGCGGCGACTTCGAGAGCGAGCCGCACTCCCGGGAAGGAGACCCTCTCCGGCACATCCGCTAGCACGAGTGGGGCGAACTTCCAGGCGTACGGAGGCGACATCGCGGGCAGCGCTTCCCCTAGGTGCAGGCTGCCGCTCACCCTTGCGGCGAGCACCTCCGTCGTGGATGCGTCCACCAGCCTCCACGTCTCATCCGGCCAACGCTGGGTGAAGACCCTGGTCGGCCAGTTGTTCGGGTCGGCCGACACCGAGGTGTCCCAGAAGTAGTACTCGCCTCCGCGCGACTCACCCCATACCAGGAGCCCACCGGGTTCGGGATGAAAGGCGAACGGGTGAGTCGGCGGATCACCGGCACGGATGCTGCGCTGCAGCCCCTGCCGCTGGTCGAGCTGGTGGAAATAGCCGCCGCGCTCGGAGTGATGGGGCACTACGACCCAGATCCACTCTCCGACCAGCACGGGTCCGTACCTGTCTGCGAACTGTTTGTAATCGTCGGGAAGCCGGAGTCCGAGCCACCGTTCAATGCCGGGCCAGTCGATGGGGAAGGGGGCAGGGGGCGGCGGGCCGATGACGGCGGCCAGGGCGGCAAGATCCATGCAGGGATTGTGCTGCACCGCATCCGGTCCGTGCGGCGGTGGGAAGACCTTGAAGAGATTTGTAGCCGGCTCCGCGAGGCTACAGGCACATCGAAAATCGCAGGGCCTGACGGGCCCCACCTGGAACATCATGAGTGTGATCGCCGCAAGCCTGTTCATCTCCCTCGACGACGTCGTCGAGGAGCCGGCGGAGTGGCGTTTCCCGTACTTCCACGACGAGATGGCCGCCGCCGTGACGGCGCAGATGGCCGACGCCCTGCTCCTGGGGCGCAAGACCTACGACAGCTTCGCCGGAGCGGATGGCTAGAGGAGCCGCGCGATCTCGGAGGCGGCGCTGAGTACGAGTGGGGCGATCTCGTTCTCATCCCGCGCTCCGATGGTCACCACGCCCACACTGGCGTTGGCCGGGCGCCCTGCTGTGATGATCGGGGCGGCGACACCCCATGCCCCCGGCTGCAGCTCACCTGCGGTGACCGAGTAGCCGATGGCGCGGGCCTGGGTTATCGCCGGGCGTTCCTCGGGCAGGGGCGGGCGGCCGGCCAGGATGGCGATGCCTGAGGCGCCGCGGTTCACGGGATGACGGGTGCCGGCGCGATAGCTGACGTGGATCTGTGACACGCGCGGCTCGGCCACGGTGAGCACGACCGCCTGACTTTCGTCGATGTCGAGCACCGTGATGAAAGCGGTGGCGTTGCAGGCGTCGGCCAGCACCTGGAGCGCGGCGGAGGCCGCGCTGCGGAGCCTGTGCTGCACGGCGGCGTTGAGCTCGACGATGCCGAGGCCGAGGGTGAAGCGGGTGCCGATCCGGGCGGCCAGCCGGTGGTTGCCGAGTGCGACCAGATGGCGGGAGACGGCGTTGCGATGGATCCCGGCCAACTGGGCGAGCTCGGTGATCGTCAGCCCGTCCGGGTGGTCCTTGAGGATCTCCAGGAGCCGTAGGCCGGTGTCGATTGTCTTCGAGCCCGCCGTGGAGGCGGCCGTGTTCCGCTGATCAGGAGTCATTCGATGCCTAGGCGAGGTGCGGGGGTGTAGCGCAGGGGCAGGTGCTTGACGCCGCCGATGAAGTTCGACACCAGCCGGACAGGCGGCCCGGAGAGTTGGACGTCCGGCAGCCGCCAGAGCAGCTCCCGGTAGAACGCTCGAAGCTGCAGCCGGGCGAAATGGGAGCCGAGGCACACGTGCGGTCCGTCCCCGAACGAGACGTGGTCATTGGGCTGGCGTGCGATGTCGAAACGCATCGGATCGGGGAAGCGCCGCTCGTCGAAGTTGGCGGCACCGTGGAAGACGACGACTTTGTCGCCCGCGGCGATGTGGCGCTCGGCCACGACGGTGTCGCGTACGGCGGTACGGCGGAAGCTGAGAACAGGGGGATGCCAGCGCAGCATTTCCTCGATGGCCGAGCCGAGGAGTTCGGGCTGGTCGAGTAGGCGACGATGCTGGTCCGGATGGCCGAGCAGGGCGAGCATCCCGCCCGGCAGGGCCGACCGTACGGTGTCATTGCCCGCGATGACCAGGAGAAAGAAGAACATCGACAGCTCGGGATCGGTAAGACGCTGCCCGTCTACCTCGGCCGTGGCGAGCGCGGTCATGACGTCGCTTGCCGGATTCCGTCGCTTGTAGGCGGCGAGCGAGTGAGCGTACTCGAACATGTCGGTGAGCATTGCCGGCGATCGTGGGTTGACCGGCTTGCTGTCCGGGCCGTGGACGGTGGTCGCGTGGTCGGGATCCTGGTAGCCGATCACGCGGTTGGTCCACTCCAGGATCTGGCCGCGATCCGCGGGCGGGATGCCGAGGAGGTCTGCGAGATTGTGGATCGGGTAGTCGTCGGTCACGTCCGCCGGCAGGTCGCACTCGCCCCGCTCGACGATCTCGTCGATGAGCAGTCGTGCCCGTGCCGCGACGCTGCTGGTGAAGCGTTCGATGCGGCTGGCGGTGAACACGCCGGAGACGATCCGCCGGAGCCGGCCGTGGTCCGGCGGATCGAGGTTGAGCATCATCCGCCGGATGAACGACAGGTCAGCGGGGTCCGGGTCACGGATCTGGGTGGCGCCGAGCCAGGAGCTGAACTCGGTGGGCGTGCGCAGCACGCGTACGACATCCGCATGGCGGGTCACCGCCCAGAACCCAGGGCCTGCGGGCCAGTCACCGACCTCGTGCTCCTCCTGCCAGTGCACGGGGTCATGGTCACGCAGCCAGCGGTACGTACCGTGCGGGATGCCTTGTGCGTAGATACGCGGGTCGAACACGTTGGCTGTCGTACTCATGTCGATCACAAGAGGTCGTCAGGCGGCGAGGAAACGTTCGACGGCGGAAACCAGAGCCAACGGTGTCTCGTCCATCGCGTAGTGACCGGCGTCCGCGAATGTCAGCAGTTCGGCGTTCGGGTACCACTGCAGCCACGTGGCCCGCATGACATCGGCGGAGAGCGCGGGGTCGTGCTCGCCGGCGATGAGGAGCACCGGCGTGGTCGTGCCGACCACTTCAGTGTGGAAGTCGGTGCGGGCCCAGGCGTCCAGGTAGGCCCGGTAAGCGATCACCGTGGACGTCCGCAGCGAGTTGTCCACCATCTCGTCGAGCCACGTGCTCGGAAGCCGGTTGCCGGTGGTGAGATCGATGATCGCGCGACGGTTGGCGGGCTCCTCGGCGGCGCCGGAGAACAGCGCCCACCCCTCGTCGTCGAACGGTACGCCCGAGGCCGGCACCGGAGAGATGCCGACAAGCTTGCGGACCCGGCCGGGCGCGTCCAGCATCACCCGCTGCATCGCCGTCCCGCCCATCGAGTGCCCGATCAGGGAGAAGGTCTCCCAATCCAGCTTGTCGGCGAGCGCGATCACATCGGCGGCGATCTCGGCGAGGGTGTACTCGCCGGTGAGGTCGCGAGCCTGGCCGTACCCACGGTAGTCGGGGAAGGCGTAGGTGAAGGCATCGCCGTTCAGGTAGGGCCGGATCTTCCTGAAGGAGCTGTGGTCTCCGAACCAGCCGTGCAACGCGATTACGCGGTGCGGCCCCGAGCCGAGGACGTCGTGGGGAAGGGCGAGGGGGGACATGACGGATTCTCCTTAGCGGATGCGGGGTGGTCGGCGGGTGGCGTCTCGCCCGCACGCCGGGTGCCGTCGAGGCATTCCAGGCTGAACCAGACGTACTTGCCGTTTTCGTGCTGTACAGCGCCCCACTGGTCGGCCTGCGCCTCAACAAGGAACAGCCCGCGTCCGCTTTCGGCGAGGAAGTCGGGGGCTCGCTGTGTGGGGAGGGTCGGATCGTGGTCGCAGACCGCCAGCCAGATTATGGCGCCCCCCACTCGTACGTTGATCCTTATGTCGCAGGATCCGCGAGCGGGTGGGACCGCGTGCTGGACTGCGTTCGTGACCAGCTCGCTGGTCAGCTCGGCGATCGTCGCCTCGCGGGCGGGGGAGAGAGGCAGATCCCAGGAGGCGAGCATGGCCGATACCCAGCGGCGGGCGATGGATGACGCGATCGGTGAGCGGGGCAGATCGCACCAGCGGGAGAGCAGCCGGGGCGTGAGATCGGTGACGACATTCACGGCGCGCTCGCTGCGATGGGTGGTAAATGGCAGGTCAGCGTGCCACTAGGGCATTGCGTGATGTTCCTGTCGCCGGAGGCTCCCGGTCCCACGCCGCCCTCCATGGGGCGCCTTGAAAGGGCTGTGGCGCGTCCGAACTCGGGTTTCAGACGATGAATCGCGAACACGGCGTGGATTTCTCCCAGATGCCCAAATATTGGGCGTGATGGTCAAAAGATGGGCGTGCAGCGAGGAAAGCATCGGCCGAAAAAAGGCTGTTGTCAACGTGAATGACAGAAGATGTGGATCATTTGTGGTCGTGGCGGTACCGCTCGGCAGCGAGGAGCGCTTCCGCCTGAACTCGTCCCAGCGCCGCGATCGTGGACTGCCCGCCAAGCCGCCCTGGGGGCAGTCCCTACGCGCGGCCGGCTCGTGCCGCCCTCATGATCCGAAGATTGCTTGACGAGGGGGCCGTGAGACGCCGCGCCTTCGTCAACCGCCTCGGTGCGGCCTGCGCCTGCCGATAACTACGTCCATGCGGGTCAAACGGCATGTGAGTACTCGTGAAAGATTCCGCCGAGCCGGTCTTGTCGGCACACGTCCAGGCCGACGATCCGCTCTGGATCCGTGAACGGATCGGGGACGGCGCGCAGCGGCGTTGCTTGATCCAGGGCTTGATGGGCTCGGTGCTGGTTGTAAAACCGTTCGTACTCGCGCAGTACGTGACGTAGGCGGCGCTCACCGTGATCGTCGAGGAGTTCGCGGCGGCAGGACTGCACCCACCGCTCCATGATCGAGTCATCTGCGGCTACCTGGATACCGGTGAGCACGGTCTGGATACCTGCGTCGGCGAGGATCTCCTCCACGAGAGCAGGAAACTTCCCTGTGCGGCGCCAAAACGCCGATGCTGTTGCTGAGCTGGGCATTTGCAAGGCGGTCAGGCTGCTCTGTGGTACTCGCTGGTCAGTCCAGTGACAGTCCTTCGACGGTGGATTCGGGCGGTCGTGTCGATCACTTCGCTGGGGTCGTGCATCGGCGGGCGGAGCGAATGGCCCTGATGGGGGCGATGCTGGTTGAAGTGGCGTTCATACGCGGCCAGAACTGTACGGAGGTGCCGTTCGCCGTAGATGATCAGGTGGTCGAGGCATTCGCGTCGAAGTGTGCCGACGAACCGCTCGGCGTCGGATGAGCCGTGGCGCCGCCAGGACCCGGCGGACCGTCCCTTCTCCCACGCTGTGGCCAAGACCGAGGAGTTGGCCCTGGATGCGCCGATGTCCCCATCGTGGATTCTCTCGCGCCAACTGGATGATCAGATCGCGGATCTCTTCGGATATTGGGGCCGGCCCTGCTTGGCGGGGTAGGTCCACTTCTCCTTGACCAGCCTGCGGTGCCAGGCGAGCAGCGTGCCGGGCGTCACGATGCGATGCAGCCGAAGGCGTGTGGGTAACAACCTGGCCGGCGCGGCCAGCAGTGCCCGATCGGCCCAGTTCGGCCTGGGCTGGGCGACCTGGCGATGCAGCACCGCGATCTCAGGCCGCAACACCAGGATCTCCACCTCGTTGGCGGCGCTGCCCCGTGTGAGCAGCACCAGCCAGCCGACCACCCTGACCACCAGCAGATACAGAAGTCGAAACAGCACGAGAGTCGAGCCTGGAAGACCAGGCAAGACCCACTGCATCAGTTCTGGCGCCGGACAGGGTCAGCCCGGCGCTGTCTGACCGCATGGCCCCAGGTGGTCGCAGTACGGCTGAAGACGGCTCTGTCCGCAACCACACAGAATGGCCCTGGTCTCCGCGCGTGGGCCTGCCGCCGTGTCCATGCTCAACTCGCCGCGCGCGATCAACTGTCCGACGGAGTTGCGCGTGATCCGCGTGGGCCGGTCCGGAATCTCCGCCCCTCCGTCCACGAGTTCGTACTGCAGCGCACCTGAAGGACAGCGCCGCACCACTTCGGCCAGGCGCTCGGCCTCGGCGCCGTCCGGCCGGATCCACGGGCGCTCACCCAGGTCGAAGACCTCCGGCAAACCGTGGACGCATTCGGCGGCGTGCAGGCAGCGCCTGGCCTCGAATGTCACGGTGATCGACTGGCCCTCGTACGCCTTCTTCTCGGTTCTGCTGCTCATACCGGCCTCCGTCGCTGCCATGCCCGGTGTTCAGTCGCTGACTCTGCTGCGGGACTGATACAGCAGGTCCTGGTACTCGGGGTGCCGGGCGATCCACCCCGCGAAGAACGGACAGGTCGCCAGCACCCGCAGGTTCGCGGCGCGTGCCTCGTCGAGGGCGGTGCGAACCAGCGCTGCCCCAACCCCCCTGCCCTCGTACTCCGGCGAAACCTCGGTATGCACGAACGCGACGAGTTCTGTCGTACGGATGTATTCCGCGACGCCCGCGACCTTGGACCCTCCCTCGACCCGAGCCTCGTACCGCTTGGCCTCGGGAACGTCAATCACTTCCACTGACATGTGTCCTCCATACGCCTTCCGCGTGGGCCTTGTTCCACGCCAATCCAATCAAGTTAATGTATCAACTCGAAAATTAGCAAGCTCCACATACGCTTGCCGCAATTTCGGCGCCCCGCCTTGAGATGAGCGCTCGCAGGGAGCCTGCGCACCAGGGCGCTTCCGAGAATCTGGACAACGTCCCAACGTTGAGCGATTCGAATACGGGTCGACGAAATATCCGGCGGCCCGTATTCGAAAGGCTTTGGTTGGCCTCCGTCGCTCGGCGGCGATATCTTCCGCATGGGGAAGATGAGCCCTTGGCTCTGAACCTGACATCACCCATGACGGCCAGGAAGGCCTCCTCCCGCGCGTACGCTGAGATGCTGGCGTCGTCGAAACCGCCGGTCACTTCGACAGCTTGGGCAGCCACCCGCATCTGGGTGCCGGCGAAGGGAACCAGGTAGTCGACCGGCCCGTGCCTGATAGGCGTTCAGCAGTTCCTCGAAGCCCGCGGCGCCCAATACTCGTAGTTCACGACACCGTTGAGCAACGGGCCGGGCTCTGTCCGCACCGCTGTGCTCCGCGGACCGAACATGGCACCGCCGACCATCTTCGGCCGAAATTCATGAGAACGAAGCGCCCGCACCAGACCTGTCGAGTCGGCCAGACAGGAACACAGCAACAAACACATCACTGCCGCTTTCGGCGACCGCGTCGATGACGGGCGCAAAATCCTCGGTCGACAATGGATACGCTGCCTCATGGGCCACCTTCATGCCGTATTTCTCAGCATTCGCCTTGGCGTCGATAATGGGATTGCGCGACCCGTACGCGGTGTGGCCCCAGTTATCGCTGGACAGCAACCGGGAGTTCGGCAACAGCCGGCTTGTCGAGACGGCCCCGGCGTAGTTCGTCGCCGGGTCCCAGAAGCTGCCGACCACCAGCACCGGCGCGGCGGTACGCCGGTCGAACGGGCCGGTGTACGCGTCCTCGTCCCGCACGGTCCAGGTGCTGCCAGCGCACGCGCTGTCGTTCCGGGCCAGCGCGCTGCCGAAGTGTGGGGCGGCCTTCTCCCGGGCGGCCACGGCGGCCGGCCACCGCGCGGCCTCGGCCGGGAACAGGCCGTCGGTGCAGAGGATGGCGAAAGCCGAATCAACGTGGTTGTCGTACGGCGCGTTGCCGTCCGGCCCGATCGTCGCGGCGGCCTCGAGTCGTTGGAGGAGGGCTGTGGAATCGCCGTCGAGCGCGGCCCAGATCTCGGCCGCGAGGGTGGTGGCCTCTTCACCGGCGGTCGGCAGGTTCAGGCCGTCGAAAACCGCTAAGACGAAGTCCGCGTATGTGAGCGTGACACCCTCCAGTACCAGCGGCTTTGCCTTGAGCTTGCGGGTGATGGTGTCGAAGTTCCGCACCGGGTCGCCGGCCGCGAAGACGCAGGCCGTCTCGCCGGCCTTGTCGCAGGGCCGGAGGATCTCGGTCAGCGCCCTGGCCGAGCCGCCCGAGGAGTTGATCCGCTCGTCCAGGATCTGCCGGGTGTTGACCACCCAGGACCGGGCGTCGAGCACGCCGTCGACGACGAGGGCGCGGAACCGGCCGGGGAACATGTTGGCGTAGTACTGGCCGAGGACGCTGCCGTAGCTGAGGCCGAGGTAGGTCAGCTTCCTGTCGCCGACCGCGCGGCGGAGGACCTCGTGGTCGCGGGCCACCTCGGCGGTGGACATCGCGCCGGACAGCGGCTTGCCGGTGGTGGAGCAGGCTCGGCCGTACTGCTCCGAGCCCTTGATGTACGCCTGCTTCTCGGCCTTGGTGACCGGGATGCTGGGGCCGCCCGGGTTGACGAACAGGCTGCCGATCTTGTTCGCCTGGTCTTTGGCTTTGACCCGGAGGACGGCGACCTCGGTGGTGGCGCCACGCGGCTGGTCGTAGTCCAGCGGCAGCCGGACCGTGGCGCACTCGGCGATCTCGAAGCATGCCGACCAGGCCGGCACGGGCGTCGGCACCGCGTCGACCTCACGGCTCTCCGCCGCGCTGGTCCGATCCGGCGAGACCGCAGCGGCCGGCGACGGAGCGGTGGTATCCGCGAAGGCGCCGCCGGCAGTGACGATCGTGCCGGCCAGCGCCGCGATCACACCCCCGGCGACAAGCCGTCTTCCGGCGTTCATGGGGCGTCCCCTTCGTCGATGAGCGAGCGACAGTGACCCACCTGATTTGCAGATGGTCGACGGCAAGCCGACAGTGTGTTGTAGGAACAAAGTCAAGTTCGCAACATGGAGATGGCCGGCGTTGCGGCTCTCGACGATCGAACAGCGTGGGCACTGACCAGCGGTGCCGCCGGCACGATGGCCGCAGTCCGTACCCAGTCCGGCCCCTCGGGCCCGGAGGGACGGTCGGTTCGCGTAAAGAAACGCGGTCGCAAATGGCGCACAAACCCACGCGTCGGCCGCCGATGGGCTCATGAGCACGGATCACTGGGCCGTGCATGGACACCGACGACTGGTTGGCCGACACCCGAACCTCGTATGACGCTGTCGCGGTCACCTGTGCCGATTATGTGCGCGGTACCTTCGCGCGGCCCGGCCACAGGCGGTGAGGAGCTTGCGTACCGATGGGATCCGCTGTGCTATCGTGCCCGCGAGGACCGATAGGAACACAGTGTCGAGGACTCTCCTGCGGACTTGACCCGACGGTGGGATCACGTCAAATCCGTGGACCCGCATCGAGATCATCGCGTGGACCTCCAGGCGCCGGCCACGATATGCATCCGTGTCCGATGTGATCCAGGAAGGGACAGACATGGCCTGGAGCACCCGGGAACTCGCCGAGCTCGCCGGCACCACGGTGAACACCATCCGGCACTACCACCGGCTCGGCCTGCTCGAGGAGCCGGAGCGCCGGTACAACGGATACAAGCAGTACGGCGTACCGCATCTTGTCTGCCTGCTGCGCATCCGCCGCCTTGTGGAGCTCGGGGTGCCACTGTCTGAGATCGGCGTGGCGAAGTCGAACGGGGACGTTCCCCTGGAGGTGCTGCGCCAGGTCGACGCCCAGCTCGCAGCCGAGATGGAGCGCCTGCGCAAGGCCCGCTCCGACATCGCCGTCATTCTGCGCGATGGCGCGCCGGCTGACACCCCGGCGGGCTTCGAGTCCGCCGCCGGGAACCTGTCCGCGGCCGACACCTCCCTCATCCACGTCTACACCCGGCTGTATGACGACGAGGCTCTGAAAGACCTGCAGCGCATAGCGGAAACCGACACCGATCCCGTCAACGCGGAGCTGGACGCCCTTCCTTCGGACGCGGACGAGGCCACCCGGCAGAGCCTCGCCGAGAGGCTTGCACCGCTCATCGCCCAGAACCTCATCGACTATCCGTGGCTGACCAACCCTGAAGGGCGCCTGTCCAAGAGCGAGCACGCCACTCAGCAGACGGTGATCGACGCCGTAGCCGCGCTCCGCAACACCGCACAGATCGACGTGCTCACCCGGGCCAGCATCCTCGCGCACCAGCAACTGGGCCTCGCGCAGGCGGCCGAGGACGACACAAATCCCGCTTGACTCCTCCGGCCGGGAGACTCACGACCAAGGACAGCAATGCCCGTTCGGAGCCGGTGCCGGCTCGCCGTGCATCAGCAATAAGGCGACAATCGTCGCGGTCGCCACGGCGATCACCGAATCCCAGCTGCAGAACCTCGACCATTGGCGGCCGGGACGGCGTCGGCCTGTTCCAACAGCGGCCCTCGCAGGGCTGGGGAACCGTCGCCCGCACGGTGCTGTGGCCCGTCGAGCAGGTCGCGTTGCTCGGCGTCCACAGCTCAGAGGGCCTTGCCGTCGACCGCTGTCGTTGGTCGAGCCGGTCGGCGTTGCCGCACCGGAAGAGTCAGAACGTGGCGCGGTCAGCGACGCGCCCTCGCAGAACCTCGAGCTTCTCTCCCAGGCTGCCGATCACGAGAGAGAGGTGTCCCTGCTCGGGTGCCAGATGAGCCTCGGCTGTGGGCAGGTGCTCGGCCAGCCACTGGCCGTGCGCTACCGGCACCATCTGGTCCACGGTGCCGTGCCACAGCTCGATCGGCGCGGTGACAGCGTGGAGGTCGAAACCCCACGGGCTGGTGAGCGCGGCCAGGTCCGCGACCCAGCCCTCGTCTCCTCTGGACAAGCCATGATCCATGTTGGCCGCGTTGTCCGCGCCATACTCGGCGGTCAGCACGGCCAGGTCCACCGGAGGCAGCAAGGAGGCCATCTCGGTCGCGACATCTGCCGACGTGTGGCCCCGGACCGCCGCAGCCATCTGTCCCACGAGCTCGCGCATCGCCGGTTCGCCGTGTCCGGCCATGCCGAACTGTGCGACGTTCTGTGCGCCCATGCCGTCGACGTAGTCGAGGCCTTCGGCGTCGAACGGCGCGAACGAGGCGACGAGCAGCACGCCCTCAATGCTCCCAGGGGCCACCGCCGCGCTGGCCAGCGCATGCGGCCCGCCAGCCGACCACCCGACAACGAGGTAGCGCGTGACGCCAAGGTGGGTGAGCAGGAAGGCACAGTCAGCGGCCGTGTCGGCGACCGTCCGGCCGGTGGCGTGGCTTGATGCGCCGTATCCCGCCCTCGAGTACGTGATCACCCGGAACCCGCGCTCTGTCATCGAACCCAGGACGGTGTCCATCGGGACAGCCGAACCCGGCATGCCGTGGTGGAACAGGACAACCGGTCCTGTGCTCGGTCCTTGCACTTCATACTCGAGATCACGCCCATCGGGCAGCCGCAAAAGTGGCACTGGAGTCTCCGTCACCTTCTGATGAGATCGAACGGAATGTGATCTAGGTCGCACCCGGCGCTTCGATTCATCTCAACCCCTCGGCAGGCTTCGAGCTCCTTCGGCGCGCCGGGCGCCTCGGTCTCGGCACCGACGACCAGGTCGTCCTGGTGTTGATTCATCGGCTAGACCTTTCTGACGACGCGGGAGGGGAAGACCTGCGAACGGAGCGGGCTGTGCCGGCGACGTACAGGCGTGCTGCTTGGGCACGGTGCGCATCGCCCGTGGGCCACGTCTCGGCGCACCGGGGTCGCAAAGCGTCTCGGGCCACCCCACGGGCTGTGTCGGCGGTTGTTCAGACCGGAACGACGAGATGGAGCGCGAGCCAGGCCGAGACGGTCGCTATGGTCGTCCAGAGAACGATCGCTACAGCCTGCCAGAGCAACACCCACGCTCGCGGCGTCCCGCCGGCGACGAGCATCGCGGACATGAACTGGGTCGGGATGGCGAGAGGGCCGAGGAGGCTCGCGCCAGGAACCCCGAAACGGACAAGCCACTTCTTGAAGCGCTTGCGGCCCTTGGACTCGGGCTTGGCGGGCGTACCCTCCTGGTGAGCGGCGTCCGCCGCGGACTCGGGAACGCCCGCGGCTTCCCCGTCCGCCACGGTATGGGCCGTGCGGTGGTTCACGACGGCGGTGCGAGTCCTCGAGGTGAGGAATACCACGAGGAGAACGCAGATATAGTTCCCCGCGGCTGCGGCGATGCCCGTCACGATGGGATTGAGGCCCCCCACCACACCGATCAACGACGCCACCTCGCCCTCGATGAACGGGATCGCGCCGGCGAGCATCACGACGACAGGTTGGATGAACTCGGGGACCTGTCCCACGAGATCTTGGAAGCTGCTGACGAGTTGCTCAAGGGGATTCATGAAGGGATTCCTTGTGGGTGCAGACCGTTATGTCGAGCCACCTCGACTCTGTTCCCAGTGGAAACCGCGTTCCCGGGACAGGGTCAAGCCACCCGGAGCACGCGACCTTTCCTTCGCGCGACAGGGGTAGCGGAACGCGCCTGAGGTGCATTCGGCGGGGGCGACAACGACCCGTGAGCGAGTGCTTGAACTGTTCCGAACCGGCGTCGGTGACGTTTGGGAACTGCACCTGGATGACGCGATGACCTCGACGACTCAGGCGACCGCTCTCCGCTGTCGTCCTACTTGTTGAGGAATGTGTTCAGTGCGGTGTTCACCTCGTCGGCGTGGGTCCAGAGCAGACCGTGTGGGGCGCCTTCGATCTCGACATACTCGGCCTCGGGGAACGCCGCGTGGAAGCGACGCCCGGTGGCATCGATGGGGAGGATGTTGTCCTTGGTGCCGTGCAGGATCAGCGCCGGCTTGCCACTGGCGCGCACCGCCTCGATATCACTGCGGAAGTCCTCGATCCAGGACGGGACGACCGCGTACGCGGCGACCGGGGCGCTGCCGATTGCTACGTTCCAGCTGGCGGTGACGGCCTCCTGGCTGATCCGGGAGCCGAGGTTCTCGTCCAGGTTGTAGAAGTCCGAGAAGAACCGCGTGAACCAGGCGTACCGGTCGCCCTTCGCGGCCGCGGAGATGCCGTCGAACACCTCCTGTGGAACCCCCTCGGGGTTGTCGTCGCGGGCGACGAGGAACGGTTCGAGTGAGGCGAGGAACGCGAGCTTCGCTACTCGCTCATGCCCGTAGCGTGCCACGTACCGGGCCAGTTCCCCCGTGCCCATCGAGAAGCCGACCAGCACCACATCGCGCAAGTCCAGGGTCTCCAGGACCATGTTCAAGTCTGCGGCGAACGTGTCGTAGTCATAACCGGAGCCGACCTTCGACGACTGCCCGAATCCGCGACGGTCGTAAGTGATGACCCGGTACCCGGACCCGAGGAGTTCGCGCGTCTGACGCTCCCAGCTGTGCCCGTTCAGCGGGTAGCCGTGGATGAGGACGACCGGTTGACCCGCCCCCTGGTCCTCGTAATACAGCTCAACCGGCGTGCTGTTCTCGTTCCCAACGGTGATGTATCCCATGATCTTCCTTTTCGGGTGCTGACCAGCCCAACGCTGGCCACTTGCTGCAAGTAGAGGCGGTGTGCTCCGAACAGGGTCCAACACCCCACCCAGAAGTCGATTCCGTGTGTACGCCCTGATCGCCGGCATGGTGAACCTCATGCACATCCGCTGGGAGATCCGCGATGACATCCATGAAGCCTTCCTCCGCATCGGACGCGGCACCACCTGCTGGCGCCGACTCAAGAACAACTCAAGGTGTTCAGGACCACTCAGGCTGTCGTCGTGGGTGTGCCTTCCTGATGTTCGTCGACGCGGAGCCGGCGAGATAGGGGCTCGCCACGCATCAGCGTCGGCTGGCTGTTGAACTGTGTCTGACGGTGTGCCGCACTAGACGAATTCGTACGTCAGGCCAGGTCGTCAGCGGCAAGAAGGCCGGGCAGCCCGAGGAAGACGACGCCGGTGCCACCCAGCCGGCGCGCGATGCTGAGCCCCGCGACGACCAGGCCGATCAGGACGACGAACGCGGCGAGCCACCCGGCGACCCCGGCCATGGCGCGTGCTGTGCCGTAGCGGACGGCGTTGCTGAGTCCGAGCAGTTGGTTGGCCCCGGGGATGAGGGGCACCAGCATCGCATCCACTGCGGCGGTCCCAGGGTTCACAAACATTCGATCGAGCGGATCCGGTGTTCCCGCCACAGGGTCACCGGGAGACGCCGTCCAGGATGAGATCGCCGGCGATCCAGCCGACCGCCATGCTCGGCGCAGCCGTGTTACCACTCGGCAGCGTCGGCATGACCGAGGCGTCGGCCACCCGGAGCCGGTCCGTCCCGCGTACCCGCAGCTGGTCGTCCACGGCACCGCTGGGCCCGAGAGCGCAGGTGCCGATCGGGTGATTGATGACGGCGCCGTGTTCGAGCGAGTGCCGCACCAGGCCTTCCTCGTCCTCGCTCTTCGGCAGGTCGGCACTGCTCGCGATCGATGCGAACGGCTCGGCCGCCACGATCTCCCGGAACCGGGCGAAGCCGGCGACGAGCAGTTTGCGGTCGTGGTCGGTGGACAGATAGTTCGGAACGAGCCGAGGAGCATGCTCGAGCCCCGGACCAGTGATGTGGATCGACCCGGTGCTGGTGGGCGAGTGCGGGTAGAAACCCACCGCCGCGCCGCCGATCCGGGCTGGCGGCCGCAGCGAGCACCCGCGGGTCGCCGACACCGCTGCGCTCGAGCAGCAACGGACTCTCCAGTGTGCCGGCACAGACGATCACTTCGCGGCGCGCCGAAAAACTGACCACGCCCTCGGGGACAACCGCCTCCACACCGGTCGCGGTCGCGCCGTCGAAGATGATTCGCCGAACCTCGCAGTGCAGGACGAGGCGGACGTTCGGCCGGTCTATGGTCTCGTGCAGATAGGCGCGCGCCGCGCTCATCCGCCTGCCGTCGGCCACCGACACGGGAGCGTAGGCGGCGCGCTCCTCGCCGGAGCCGTTCAGGTCATCCACCACCGGAATGCCTTGCCGTCTCAACGTCTCGATCCAGAGGTCGCTCACCGGATCCCGGCCCGCCACCCCGACCACCTGCGCGCCGGCGTCCCCGCGGAACTCGCTGGCTCCGAGATCGTGCCGCTCCAGCGCGCGAAAGGCCCGCAACATCCGGGACCAGTTCCAGCCGGTGCTGCCAGCGGCCTCCCAGGTGTCGTAATCACTCGCCCAGCCACGGTTCCAGATCATCCCGTTCACCGTGGTCGACCCGCCGAAGACCCGTCCCACATTCCACTGCTCCACCCGGCCGCCGCCGAAGGCTCGGTGGCGAACTGCTTGGTATATCGGGTGTCGCTGCCTGCGGCCACAAAGTTGGCCGGCGCCAGGAGTTGCTCGTCGCTGTCGGGGCCGCCCGCCTCCAGCACCAGCACCTCGTAGCGCCCATGCTGGCTCAGCCGGTGAGCCAGCACCGACCCCGCCGCCCCACTCCCGACGATGATGTAGTCCGGTTCACTTTCCACGGGAACAGGCAACACCGTGTTGCGGGAACAGGGTCAAGAAGAGATGGATCTGGCTCACTTTCGGATGCTGTTGGTGATCTTGTTCCGCCTGGTGCTTGCTCCAGGCTTTGCGGTTGGCTTAGAGTCACCCCTCTGAATCGCTCCGTAGTCACTCTTCGGGGGTGGACAGGTTTATCGGGCGAGTGATCCCGGCGGATCCGGCCGTGCAAGTCCTGCGACAGGTGTGGGTTCAGCAGTACTGGACCGACTCAGACGGGAATCTGGCCTGGCGAGCGCCCAAGTCGAGCCGGGACCGGCAAAGTCGTCATGACCGTCCCCGCCACTCGGCCCTCGACCAGGAAGCAGGCCAAGAAACGGACGAGGTTATCGACCGAATGCCGTGGTCGGGACTGGAAATCGTCAGCCCGCATGACCCCGAGGCCCGCTACTGCCGGAAGGAAGGAAAGACCACCACCAAAGCCGAATGGGTCGGCTACCGCGACCATCAAAGTGAAACCTGCGACGAAGACCGGCCCACCGTGATCGTGCATGTGCTCACCAGGCCTGCACCGGTTCAGGGCATCGACACCCTGGAAGCCATCCACGCCGGCCTGGCTGCCAGCGGTCTGACTCCGGTCGAGCGCCTGGTCGACGCCGGCTATGTCACTCCAGACATCATCCACCACACCACCCAGCGCTGGAGCATCGCCTTGATCGGGCCGGTCCGCGCCGATCCACGCGGACGACCGGGATTCACCAAGGAAGACTTCCGCTTGGCCGACCACGACACTCCGGGCGTCCACCCCACCCGGCCAACCCGTTCCCACAGCCCCGTCAATTCGTGGCGGGCGCTCCGGCGACTCCGGGCATGGGGTGCGGGACCGACGTCTCGTCGACCTCCTCCATGTAGAACCGCGACTGGACGATCTCATCCGCGCGTACCTTGACGATGATTACGCCGCGCATGTCGAACGCACCCGGGCGAAGGTAGTGGAACTCGCCCCAGAACTCGTCCGCGGACTCGACATACCCGGTCACCGAGACCTGGATATCCGGGAACTGGGCGAGAATGAACTCCCAATTCTTGCGCACCTCTTCGGAACCGGCGAAGGACCGGGCAGGGTGGGCAGGCCATGTGCTGCTGAAATCGTGGGCAAAGGTGGCAGTGAGCGATTCGAGGTCATGCGCGTTGATGGCTTCGATCAGCCTTTTGACGACCGGAAACTTCATGCCGTCAGAACGTTCTGTGCGGAGGTCATACCTGGTTCCCTTCGGTACGGGTGGGCCGGCCGTTGCTCGCGCCGACTCGAAGTCGGTGGTCTCCCATGCAACACCGTGTGCCAGGAACATGGTCAAGCGCACGCCTGGCTCAAGGGGGTGCCCACCTCCAAGATCTCCCATTTCGCGGCTGAGGCGCGGGCGCTGGACGCCGCGGAGATGGGTGACTACGGCGAGGTCAAGCGGATCGTGCCGGAGGCGTGCCTGCTGCACCAGGCGCGGGTGCGGGCCCGCGATTACTTGGTGACCATGCTGTGCAAGCGGATGAACACCATGCACAACAAGGCTCGCGAACTGCTGGAGACCATCCGCGGCGAGCAGCGCCAGCGCAACGAGCGGATGCCGGCGGTGCTCGGCGACATCTATGTCGACAATCTGATCGCCGAGTTCCACATCCGCTATTGAGGCATCGCCTACCACCACATCGCCGACAACTACATCGCGCTGTTCTCCAGGTTCTTGCCGTGCGGGGTGTGGGAGGTGGTCTACATCATCGAGGGGCGTCGTCACCGGTGTCGGCACCGTCGTCGTCGGCCTCGTGGAGCAGGTGCGCTCGACGGAGCACGTCGACCTGCGCGGGGTTGTAGAGCGCCCTGAGGGCGTGACCGGCGGCGCGCCGCGCCGCCTCGGCCTGGCCTGGCGTGGTGGCCCGCGGCTCCAGCGTCACACCGTGTGCGGTGGCGCCCGGGACGATGAAGGGCGCGAGCTGCTCGGCGAGGGCCTGCCTGGTGGCATCGTCGGCGTCTTCGGGCAGGTCGCGGAACGCCTCGTCGAGATCGTCGTTCGGGTGTGCCTCGAGCGTCCGGCGCAGCACCTCCATCGACTCGTCCGAGAAGAGCTGGGCGTAGATCGTCAGCAGGGCGCGGTCGTTGTCGCGCAGGTCCTGGACGAGGCCGCTGAAGCTGGTCGGCACCTCCGGTGACGCACCCGGCTGCGCCAGGATGGCCAGCTCTCGCCGGATGCTCTCCAGCCTCCGGACCGTCGCCTCGAGCTCGGCGTCGACGGTCCGGAAGACCGAGGCCTGCCCTTCGCCGCTCGTGCCCATCTCGGCCACCTGCGCGAGCGGCACACCGAGCCCGGTCAGGCGCTTGATCTGCAGGAGCCGCGTCAGGTGGTGCACCTCGTAGCGCTTGTAGCCGTTGGGCTCGCGGTCGGGCTCGTCGAGCAGCCCGACCTGGTGGTAGTAGCGCACCGTCTTCACCGTGATGCCCGCCAGGTTGGCGATCTCGCGTGTGCTCCAGGTCATGGGGTCTTCACCTCGTCGTCCGGTGCCGGTTCTAGGTCGTGATCCGTGTACGTCGCTCGCGCACCCAGACGAGGACGACCATGGCGATGTTGACGGCGGCGAGAATCAGGAGGGCCGCGTCACCGGTGTCGGTGGACCGGTCGATGGTGTATCCCTCGCCGTCTGCCATCAGCGTGTTGACGCTCGAGAACAGGACGTTGTTGGCGATGTGGAACGCGGCCGGCGCCTCGATGCCGCGGCTGATGATCGCCATCAGTCCCGTGGCAACGCCGATGAAGGTGTAGTAGCCGAACAGCCAGGGGTCGCTGGAGCCGTGAACGACCGCGAAGGCCAGGCTGGAGACCACCAGACCGACGGCGAGGGCCGGGCGAACCGCGCGCACCCAGGACGCGGCGGCGGGCAGCACGGCGCTGCGGAACATCAGCTCCTCGCCGACGGACTGGAGCGGGGTGCTCAGCACGGTGATCACCAGCATGAGGATCGTCGTCCCGGAGACACCGAACGCGCCCCAGCCTGGGGACTCGGGGGCAACCAGCGCCACCACGCCGATGCCGGTGCCCACCAGCAGGGCCGCGCCGAGCAGGTACTGCGCCAGGCGTCGACCGTCGAACGCCCGTGGCGAGCTGATCAGGCTGCGCCACGGCACCTTCGCCAGCCGTGCCAGCAGCAGGATCGCCACCACGCCCGAGATGCCTATGCTCAGGTTGACGGCCAGGAGCTTCAGCGGGGTGAAGGTGGCGGACATCGGGTCGTCGCTGCCCTCGATGACGCCCACGACCTGGTACAGCAGGATCTGCAGGAGCACCATCACGACCGGCGGCACGACGAGGACGACCAGCGGCCTCCACCAGCTCATGCGGACGTGGGCACCGAACGGCCGGGAGCCGTCGACACCCGGCTCGTGACGTCCGGATGCCGGGTCGTCGGCCTGGTGCGGTGAGCTCGGGCGCGCTGCCGTGTTCGGGGTCTGGCCGGGTTCTGGCACGGACATCGGGCGGTCCTCCTGGGTCGAGATGGTTGTTCCACGCACCAGCGAACACCGTGTCCTAGGGGCACACTCAAGTGCTGTCTCCCCGCCATCCCCGCTGCAGCGGCTCCAGGGGTTCTGGGGCCGGGGGCTGGCGTGGGTCGGCGTGGTCTGCTGTGGTCTCACGCCCCGGTAGGTACAGCACATGCCACCCTTACGTCCTTGGCGATCTTGAGCGGGCGCCGAGCCGCAGGTCGGGGCGGTCTCCACAGGCACGCCCGGGCGTGTCGCGGGGGAGCGGCGCAGGAAGTCCCCGAGTCTCGTGCGCGCCGGGATCAGCGATGCAGCCAGCGCGGAATTGCTGGCGCGGAGCACAAGTTGGCCTTGAACATGACTGAACTTCGCGCCCTCGGGGCGTCCGGTCTCCTCGTCTCCCCTTTCTGCCTGGGCGGCAACGTCTTCGGCTGGACCGCCGACAAAGCACAGTCGTTCGCGGTGCTCAACGCCTACGTTGCCGCAGGTGGCAACTTCATCGACACCGCCGACGCGTACATGAACTACTTCCCCGAACAGGGTAATGAGCCGGGCCAGTCCGAGACCATCATCGGCGACTGGCGTGCCTGGCCTTCTCCGATCGCGAAGGCCTGGCCCGCTTCGTGGCGCTCCAGCCGCAGTACAACCTTGTCTCGCGCGACACCTACGAGGGTGCGCGGCGGGAAGTCGTAGAGCGTGAAGGGCTGGCCTGCGTTCCGTACTTCGCACTCGCCGCCGGCTTCCTCACCGGAAAGTACCGCCCCGGGAAGCGTGTCGACAACGTGCGCAACCTTCCCGGACTCGCTGGGGGCTACGTGGACACCGAACGGGGCGTGAAGGTGCTCGACGCGTTGCAGCAGGTCGCGACGGCGCGGGGGGCGGAGATGGCCACGGTGGCGCTGGCCTGGCTCGCGCAGCAGCCGACTGTGACCGCGCCGATCGCCTCCGCCCGCACCGTCGAGCAACTGCCGGCGCTCTTCGCTATGCAGGACCTGCACCTGTCAGACGACGAGCTGCAGACCTTGACCGCAGCCTCCTCCTGACCGAGGCCAGGAGAAACCGAGAGCCCGGCGACGGTTGTGGCATTGGCCTGGGCCGTAGGCCCGAGCCGCGCGCTGGGGCGTTGCCAGAATCTGCTCGAAGCGAGACCGGGTAGTTGATGGCGCTCCCGGATTATCGGCAGGCACAGTGCCGGACCCGGATCGAGGCCGAACGCGCGCTGGCGCGGTTGCCCGTGCCACTGGCCGACCTCGGACTGCAGCCGAAGGCGGCCAAGACCCGGATCGTGCACCTGGCGGAAGACGGCGAGGGGTTTGACTTCCTCGGCTTCCACCACCGCTTGGTGCGCGCCCAGGGCCGCACCGGGGCCAGGTTGGCCCTCACTCAAGGCGGCCCAGCATGCCCGCGATCGGATCCGGCAACTGTCGGACCGATCCCGGCATTTCCGCTACGGAAACCCCTGTGGGGTGCCAGAACGGCGAATACCATTGCTGAACTGGGCGTTCGCAGGGCGATCAGGCTGCTTTCCGGTACTCGCTGATCAGTCCAGTGACGGTCCTTCGACGGTGCATCCGGGAGGCCATGTCGAACACCTCACCAGGTTCGTGCAACGGCGGGCGAAGCGAACGGCTTTGATGCGGGCGATGGTGGTTGAAATGGCCGTCAGGCCGCCGACCGAGTTGGCGAGAGATCCGGCGGACTCGCGGCCGGCAACGCCCGGTCGTACTCGACTCTCCACCGAATCCGCTCCGCGACCGCCCGCATGCGCAGGTGATCCTGAGGCGGCCCCACCGCCGCCAACGACTCCAGAACGAACGCCTTCCGGTCGGCCCCGGTGGTCGGCGAGCGTTTTCCCGGACCACTTCCGCGGCACGAGCAGCCGCCAGGCGGGCAGAGCGACCGTGGTTCGACGGTGAGCGCGCCCTTGCGGTGCCCCGGATGCGTCCGATCCCCAGCTCACCCCACACCACGAGTCCGGAGTCCGTACCTTCCGACGCCCGACCATCGCCCCTCATCGATCACGATGGACCGACAGATTGACCGACCGATCCGGCGGGGGCCGCGGCGCCCCATACTTGGCACGTGAGCCACCCCGCACGCGCCGCCGTACTCAAGGAGAAGACGGTTCCTTCGTCTGGATCGACGTCGAGGTCGGGGTCCGTCTAGTTGTAACCGGCATCTACGTCACCGACGCCCCGATGCGCAAGGGACTGATACCGGTCTTGCTGCGGGTCGTTGTCGGGCACTGCGGGCCCCGCGCCGCCGCCCAACGTTGTGGCACGAGGCGCGGAATTCACCGATGACCGGTGGAGCCCGTCCGCGGGGACATGAACACCACGACCGCCACTCTCTCGTGGCGCCGCGAAGGACGTGATAACCGATGACCAGCCCTGCCACGACGAGCTGGCCGAGCCTGCGGGTCTCGGACTGGACCCCCACCCGCGAGACCCTGCACATGTGGACCCAGATCGTGGGCAAGATTCGCATGGCCCACGCTCCGCTGCTCAACCACTGGTGGCAGGTGACCCTGTACGTCAGCCCGCGCGGGTTGACGACGTCGGCCATCCCGCACCGCACAGGCGCCTTCGAGATCGAGTTCGACTTCGTCGGCCACCGGCTCGAGGTCCGCAGCAGCGACGGAGGCACGCGGAGCCTCCCGCTCCGGCCGATGCCGGTCGCCGAGTTCTACACCCGGGTCCTGGACATGCTCGACCAGCTCGGGATCGAGGCACCGATCCGGCCGCACCCCAACGAGGTCGAGTCGGCGATCCCCTTCGCCGAAGACCACGTCCACGCCTCCTACGACGGCGAGGCGGCCACCCTGTTCTGGCGACAGCTGCTGCAGGCGAACCGGGTGATCGGCGAGTTCCGTTCGCACTTCGTCGGCAAGGTCAGCCCGGTGCACTTCTTCTGGGGAGGGATGGACCTCGCCTGCACCCGTTTCTCCGGAAGGGCGGCTCCGCCGCACCCTGGTGGAGTACCCAACTGCGGGGACTGGGTCATGGTCGAGGGCTACTCCCGGGAACTGTCCAGCTGCGGGTTCTGGCCCGGCGGTGGAGAGGAAGGCGCCTTCTACTCCTACGCCTACCCCGAGCCCGATGGGTTCGCCGATCAGCCGATCGGCCCCGAAGGAGCCTACTTCAGCACCGAGTTCCAGCAGTTCCTGCTGCCCTACGAGGCCGCCCGCGCCGCACCCGACCCCGACCGCGCGGTCGCCGAATTCCTCCACACCACCTATGAAGCAGCCGCGAACCGCGGACAATGGGACCGCCCCGCTCTGGAAGACGACCCCTTCCGGTGGCACCGAACCCCTGCACCTCAAGGAAACAAGGACCACCGCCGGGTCAGTCACCGGCCGTACTGAACCGTAGGCCCCCCGCGAAGCCGATCCGGGCCAGGTCGGCGCGAGAGGTGATGCCCAGCTTGGGGTAGACATTGGCGAGGTGGTGGCCGACCGTGCGAGGGCTGATCAACAGTTGCGCCGCGATCTCCCGGTTGGTCAGACCATCCGCGGCCAGCCGCGCGACCCGCAGCTCCTGCGCGGTCAGCCCGGCTGCCGTTGCGGGATCGGGTACGCGGGGGGCGGTCGGTCGTTGGGTCAGGGCCTGCTCGCGCAGCGCCCGCGCCCGCAGCGGGCCCGCTCCCAGACGGTCGAAGACCTCGGCGGCCCCGGCGAGTTGGAGCCCGGCATCGGCCCGACGGCGCGCCCGCCGTAACCACTCCCCGTACAGCAGCCGGGTGCGGGCGTACTCGAACGGATTACCCGCCGCCCCCACGACGTCCAGAGCGGCTCGGAACGAGGCCTCGGCCGCCGATCCACCCGGGACGAGGGCGCGGAGACGGTGGCCGGCCGTGCGGGCCCAAGTCGCGCCCGTACGCTGTGCCCACTCCTCCACCATGACGACCTGAGCCTCGACGACGTCAGTGTTCCCGACCTGCACCGCCGCCTCGACGGTGTCCACGGCGGCGAACAACGCGAAGGTAGGGTGAGCGGCCTCGTGGCCGGGCTCGGCGAGACACAGCAGGTCGCTCAGCGCCTCCTGGGGACGACCGCTCAACAACGCCGCCCGTCCACGGTGCCAGTACGCCGATGCGCTGAGCGCTCGCACCCCACGCGGAACCGAGACCTGCAGGATCCGGGTGGTGTGCTCGGCGACGGCGCGGCTGTCGCCCCGGGCGGCGGCCAACGACCCGAGAGACGAGTGGCACTGCGTCGCCACGTGATCCGCTCCGATCTCCTCGGCCAGCTGCAGCCCCTCGGTCGCTGCGGCCTCGGCGGCATCCCACCGGCCCGCACCGAGGTCGAGGATCGCGGTCTGCGAGCACACCACTGCCAGTGCGGTGAGCTCGTGCCGGCGCCGCAGCTGTGCGGCCTGCACACGCAGCACATCGAGCAGCCCGCCCTCGATGCCCCAGGCCTGGACCAATGGCACGGGCGGGAGCAGCTCACACGCGGCCGTACCGAGCCGGCCGACCGTGCCGCTGGCCATGGCCAGGGAGGTCGGGGTGACCTCAACGGTTTGGTCATAGCAGGACCACCAGGTCCGCAGCACGGGCAACAGCTCCGACAGAGCGGGGTCACCGTCGGTGTTCACGGCCCGCACTTGCTGTAGCGCCTCCTGCTGGAGGTCGGGCCGACCGGCCGACCACGCGGCGCGGACCGCCACCGTTCCCAGCTCCACCGCGCGGTGGGCCTCGGGGACCACGGCCATGTCGCAGACCAAGTAGCGATGGGCACGCTCGGGCATGCCGTTGGCGAACTCGAGGATCCCGCGCAATCCGCCGCTCAGCCGCGCGACGGGAAGCTCACCGCACAGGCGTTCGGCGTCCTCGAGCAACTGCCGCGCTGTCTCCGCGCGGCCGGCGTCCCACGCGGCACGGGCGGCGGCGGCCAGCCGGGGCGCAGCCGCGGCCGGCGTCGGCGAGAGCTCCGCGGCTCGACGCAGCATGCGAGCCGCCATCGGACCCGCGCTGCGTCGCAGGCACTGCTCGGCGGCCTGCTCCAGCAGGGTGGCGACGTCCTCGTCCGGCCCGTCGGCGGCGGCGGCCAGGTGCCAGGCCCGTTCCGCGGTGGCATCCGTCGGCAGGGCGGCGGCCAGCGCCCGGTGCATGGCCTGCCGGTCCAGGAAGGGGGCGCCGTCATAGACCGCCGCCCGGATCAGCGGGTGCCGGAACTCCAGCCGGGCCCCTGAGACGCGGAGCAGCCCGGAACGCAGGACCTCCTCCCAGGCGATCGTGTCGACGCCCCAGCCGGCTCCGGCGCGGTGCACGACGTGCCGGTCACCTCGGTCCTCGGCCGCGGCCAGCAGCAACAACGCCCGAGCCGGCGGAGTCATGGCCGCGGCCCGGGCAGCGAACGCCCGCCGCAACCGCGGCCCCACCGGCATCAGATCCCCGAATCGCCCGAGCGCCGCGTCACCATTCGGCTCGTCCTCGAGGGTGGGCAGCTCGTACAGCGCCAACGGGTTGCCCCCCGCGGTCCGGATCGTGTGGTCGACCAGCGCCTCGTCGGCCCCCGGAACGGCGGCGGCCACGAGCTTCCGGGCGTCGTCGTCGGCCAGGCCCACCACCTCCAGCGCCGGTAACCCTTCCCACGGTCCCGAGGCGGGATCCTCGTGCCCGGTGAGCAGCACCACGACCCGGTCCGCCGCCACACGCCGCGCCAGGAAGCCAAGACACTCCGCGCTCGCCTCGTCGACCCACTGGGCGTCGTCCACCACGACGAGCACCGGTCGTTCCCGAGCAAGTCCGCTGACCAGCGACAGCACGGCCGCGCCGATGAGGAAGCGGTTGGTCGGGCCCTGGCTCATCCCCAGCGCGCCGCGCAACGCCGCGGCCTGCGGGGCGGCGAGCGTCTCCAGCCGGTCCATGACCGGCCACAGCAGCTCGTGCAGCGTGGCGAATGCGAGCCCTGCTTCCATCCGGGTGCCCCGGCACCGGAGCACGACGGCGTCGGACGCCGCCGCGATGGCGTACTCGAGCAGGGCGGTCTTGCCGATACCCGGCTCGCCCCACAGCACGAGCCCGGAACCCGCGCCATCCGCCGCCCGATCCAGCAGCCCGTCGAGGGCAGCCGTCTCAGCGAGCCGCCCGAACAGCTCCATGTCCCACCCCAAAAAACGTCGCGCCAAGCCGCGGTGGTGCGCCCGTTTCGAGGCTACAGCCCGATATGGCCATCGGCGGCGACCGATTGACCAGCCGATCCTGTGGGGCTCATCAATAGGATGCGGTGTCTGAACTGCCGGTTCTTGGGTGATGTCAGCCGGTCACCTGTTCAGCCGGCGATCCGGTGCTCGTTGACGAGGCCGCCGAGGATGGCTGTGCGGTGGACTCGTTGGTTGGCGAGGCCGATGGGGGCTGGCGGTCCTGTTTCGGCTTGTGATGGGGACAACGGCCCGATGCCGCGGTGAGGCCAGGCCGTGTTGTGGTGCGCCAGGTAGCGGGTGAGGGCTTGACCGCCTACAAGCCGCTCGAACACTCGCTTCACCCGCCCCGCCATCACACCTTCAGGACGGACATGCCACCGATCGTCTACCTCGACCAGAACCACTCGATCACCCTCGCGCGTGCCCGGCACGCACGAGACAAGGTGGAGCATCCCGACGAGCTCGTGGCGGCGGACGCGATCTGGAAAGCGGCGACCTATCGTGAAATCCGTCTCCCGCTGTCCATGGCGCATCTGGTCGAGACGGCACGTGCCGGCGGGCCCGGGTACGTTCGATGAGATGTTCCACGACGGTGTCGGTCTGCCGCCCGAAGGCATCGTGATCCACGCGGATGAGACGCCGGCTACCGCGCACGAACCGCTCGCGCGAGGAGCGGCTGCCGAGGCGCTCGCCGTGCTGGAGGAGGCGATCGTGATGGTGCGGTGGGCCCGTCGCGCCGTCTTGCTCAAGCCGGTCGACGGCGCTCGGCTCGCATCGTTCGACTTCGACGGCTATCTTGCGGAGCTGCACTGCCGCCGGGCGAGGGTGCGCCTCGCGGACGATGAGCTGGACGCCGCCCACTCCGACCTGTCCACCGCCTGTCTACTCGTTCCCCGGCATGAGCTGGCCGGGCCGCTCCTCGTGGAGGTCTACGAGCGGATGGGGTGGATCGAGCTGGCGATTTCCCGGCTGAGCCGCATGTACCGTGCCGACTCCAGACTGGGGCTGGCGATGTTGTCGCTGGTTGCGAACGCGCATGCAAGCGCTGTCTCGGCGGCCACGGTCGCGCCGGCGTTCGCCGCGTTGCGCGAGCGCGATCCCGAGGGGCTGTCGCCGCCCTCGGCCGGTGGCAGAAGACCACGTATGGTGACGCCCCGCCGGAGCCCGCGGCACTGGAGGCCGCCTTCCAACAGGCGGCCCAGGCACACCTGGACGCCGGCCATGAGCGGGCGTCCGCGCTTCTGCTGCCGTCTCTAGCCTGGACGCCGCACGCGTCAGTGTCCGCGTCGATCATGAAGGGGCGTCACTGTTCCGTCAGGTTTCTATCGTCCGGACCTTTTCGCTGCCTGTCTGGATTCGGCACGGGCTTCCCGCTGAGTGACTCGAATTCGACACTGAACCCGATCTCGGCCTGCTCCAGCTTGTCATTGTAGGCGCTGAGCCGCCGTCCCTCCGAATAGGGTCCGAATTCACCCGGACGCGCAGCTGAGCCCTTCCTCCCGACGGACGAAGGGCACTGCGCTGGAAGCGATTCGAGTTCTCGAGCCCACAGGGGAGCGTGGAAAAGCGGCGAACTGGCCGCCATCCTCGGAATCGAGAACGTCAACAGCTTCCGTGTTCAACTGCCCCAATGGTCCCAGCAGGGCTACATCAACAAGATGGACCAGCCCTCTACAGGCCCATACCCACGCGCTGTTTAAGCCCTTGTCAGCAGGCTCTTAGTCAGGTCGACGCGTCCACGACCACGACACAGCATGGCGAGCCAACTTACCCCGCTCAAGGCGACCGACCTTGATCACCCCGCGTCACCTTCCGGAATCACATAGAGGGTATGGCTGGCGTTCAACCATCTCCTGCTGATTTCCACCCCAGTGACCCGTCCGATGAGGACCAATGACGAAGTGATGCTCTCGGCCACCTCAACGGGCCCCAACGCTCCTTCTTGATCATCATTGAGCGCGAAACGCAGCCCCGTCATGTACGAATCCAGCGCACCTGGATCCGCGCCGGAGCACACCCGGGGATTCGTGATCTTGAACTGGGTGATGATCTCCCCATCGCTCGCATAGGTGAGGACACCTGGACCGCTCGTGCCCCACCCCATGCTGATGGCCTTGGCCCCACCGCTGGAGATCACTCGAAGAGCCGCGTCGCTCGCGCACACGCGGTCTCCAATGACGGCGATCCACGTGCCCGCCCTCCCGGCGAGGAAGGCTCGATCGCCATAGACATTCATGGCAATACCGGCGCAGTCGGCGAACCTGGCTGCAGTAGCCGAGCCCAGATCGGCGCCCAGGCGGCGTGCGACTTCCTTTTCCTCAGGGCCCTGGCACCAGACGGCGTAGAAGGCGGGGAGGGGGTCCTCCGCTTCATCATAGGAGCACAGCAGTTCGTAGAGATGCTCACGATCGGCCATTGAATCCATTCCTGGGAAGAGCCGCCCGGCGTTGCGCCGGGCGGCATGTTTGCTACGGCTGGACGGAAACCCAGAAGGGGTTTCCACCGCCTACCCGGTATCGAGCGAAGAAGACGACGCGATGCCAGCCTTCACTAGAGTTGTGGCTGCTGTCGAGGGCAAGAATGGAGTAGTTTCCGTCTCCCTTCCCTGCGCCTTCATATGTCACCGCGAACGGGAACTCATCACATTCTTTGCCCTGCGCCGCTGCATTCGGGAAAGCCTGTTCGCAGATGCGCTCCTTCTCGGCGACGTTCTTCGAATACCACGTCCTGCCGTCAGGCGCCTTCGCCCCCTTGTAAAGCCGCTCCAGACGCACGCGTTGCGGGCTACCGGGTTGCGCATTCCAGTTGCCCGGGAACACCTTGGACGGATTCGTTCTCGTGGGTATGGTGAGATCTGGCGTGGTGAAGGCCGTGTTCACGTGCTTGGCCACCTCGCCCATTCGCACATGACTCATGCTCATGGTGTAGACCCGTGCGGCCTTGGGGAAGATGCATGCTCCCTTGTAGTTGACCACCTTCTCCGGCGGCGTGTTCGGCAGGGGTGCCCCAGGCCCGAACTTCTTGCTGTCGCACCTGACCGTGAGCGCGTTGTCCCTCTTGAGAATGCTGCCAGTTCCAGCGGTGACCTTGCGATCCCACAGTGGGACGTGCGTGGCGGTCCCGCTGCCGTCTTGGAACACGGTCGGCAGGGTGACCCAGGGGCGGATGCTGCAAGCCTGTCCGCGCCCGAAATCCTGCGTGGGATAGGACTCGAACGAGTAGAACAGCGATCCGACGTCGTCCCATTCTTTGAGGAGCGCCGTTTTATTCTGACCGAACTCGGTCAGACACGTCGAACTGGGCTCGCCCGCGGTCGATGTGACCTCCAGCGTCATCCTGTGCAGGCCGTTAGGAGTGAAGATTCCATCGTAATCTATTTTATCGATGGCCATCCACATCGAGATATAGCGAGGCTGCTGCCCCGTGACACCGTCCTTGCTCGGCACCACACCGGTTCCGTTCGCATTGCCCAGATAGGTGTTCACCACCATGGTGCTGCGGAACGTAATGTCGCTCTGCACCTCGGAGATCTGGATCGACTTACCGTCGGAGTAGGTGCCGACCCGCTTCTTCTTGCCGCTCGGGCCGTCCCAGTCGGGCTCCCACTGGCTGACGCCATGCCAGGCAACGATGCAACCACCGTACGGGCGAACCGCCGTCCAGATGCTGTCGTCGTCCTTGTCGGACTCCTTTTCCGACTCCTTCCGGCAGCTATCGACCGTGTAGTGGTCGTAGTCGAAGTATGGAAAGGGATCGGGGTTGTCCAACGCGGTCATCGGACTGTTGGCGACGGCGGGCGCGCTCCGTGCAGCCTGCGCCTCGCCGTTCGCGAGCCCTGCCAGCGTGCGGATCTGGACAGGAGACAGCACCGCCTGATGTATCTGGGTATCGTCGAGATCACCGCGCATCCTGCTGCCGAGGGTCATGGGGGCATCGGCGTTCCATGTGGAAGAGGAGAGCACGGCGGAGTTGACGACCGCACCGTTCAGGTACAGCGTCACCGTCTTCGTGGTCGCGTCATACACGCCCGCGATATGGAACCATTGGCCGACCGGCGCCTCGACACCGGACAGCACGCCTTCGACGGTCGCGCCCGCGACATCGGCGCTGGTGAAGGTGAATTCGAGTCCATGCTCAGCACTGTTGCCGAGCTTGAACGGCGCCTGCTGGGCGCCCTTCTGCTCGATGATCGTGTAGTCGCCGTCCTTGTCGCTCCAGCGCACCCAGGCGGCGGCGGTGAAGCTCTGGTCGGTACGGATCACCGGTCCGGCGGTCTGCGCCAACGGCTCCTCACCCGGCTGGACGACGTCCACGGTCACCTGCTGCCAGTCCGACCAGGCCGAGGAGGCGTCGCCGGCGACCGCGCGCAGCCGCCAGCGCACCTTCCACCCATCGGCCAGCTTGCCGCCGGGGACGGTCAACGAGGCTTGGGCGCCGGAGGCGACGCCATCGACTCCGCCGGCCCAGATCTGTCCGGTGCCCTGGCCGGTCGCGGCCGGGTCGTGCTCGATCTCGGCTTCGGCCCGTAGCGCCTGGCCGGTGGGGTGAGTGAGGGTGGCCTGGAGCGCGGGGGTGAGCGTGTCGGTCACCGTCACGCCGTCCACCACCTTCGACGGGGTGACGGTCAGGCCGGTGGCGGTGAGCTTGGGCAGACTCACGGTGAAGGACTGCCAGTCCGACCAGGCAGAGGTGGCGGTGGCGGAGACGGCGCGGGCGCGCCAGCGCACCTTCCATCCGTCGGCCAGCTTGTCGGCCGGGACGGCGATGCTCGCCTGGCCGCCGGCTGGCACGTTGTCGGCGCTGCCGGTCCAGATCTGTCCGGTGCCCTGTCCGGTCGCGGCTGGGTCGTGCTCGATCTCGGCCTCGGCCCGCAGCGGCTGGGCGGCCGGGTCGGTGACCGTGGCGCGCAGGGCCGGGGTCAGGCTGGTGGCCACGGTGACACCATCCACCACCTGGGAGGGGGTGACCTGGAAAGCACCGACGGTGGGGTTCGGCACGTCCACCGTGGCCTTCTGCCAGTCCGACCACGCCGACGTGGTCGAGGCGGCGGCGTTGGCCGCGCGGACCCGCCAGCGGATCTTCCAGCCGTCGGCCAGCCTCCCAGCGGGGACGCCCAGGGTGGCCTGTCCGCCGGAGGTGACCGCCTGCGAGGCGCCGGTCCAGATCTGGCCGCTGCCCTGCCCGGTCGCGGACGGGTCGTGCTCGACCTCGAACTCGCCCGTGAGGCTGCCGCCGCCGGCGGTGTCGGCGACGGTCGCGGCGAGTTGCGGGGTGAGCGAGGTCGTCACCGTCGCGCCGTTCACGGTCTGCGCCGGGCTGATCGCCGGGGCGGAAACGGTCGGCGCGGACGCCGGCCCGCTGGTGGTGAGGGTCAGCTTCGGCGGGCTGCCGAACTCGTCGGTGTTCTCCGCCGAGGTGAAGACGCGGTAGTTGTTGACGTTGGCCTCGCCGGGGGACTTGAGCACCAGGCCGTGGTCGGCGGCACCGGCGGCCCAGTCCTGGGCGATGCCGGTGACGTTCCACTCCATGCTGTCCGGCCAGGTGGCGCAGTCCATGGTGACGCCCTTGAAGTTGGTCGAGGCGTCCTCGGTGGTGAAGGCGGGCTTGTTGGCCCAGTACACGTTGCCGGGGTCCCAGGCGCCGGTGAGACGGGCGACCTGGATGCCGTTGGCGAGCGCGGCGCCGCAACTCTGGGCGTCAATGGTGTTCATCGACAGCTTGGCGTCGGTGACGGTGGAGCCGGTCAGGTTCGGGGTGTCGAACTTCAAGTGCACCCGGTGCTTGAACCCGCCGGTCCTGGTGCCGGCCATCATGTACGCCGTCGTCGGGTCACCCGGGAAGTCGGCGTCGTTGTCGGAGGTCACCTCCACATCGGCGTTCACCGGCAGCGTGACCGCCGCCGCCACCCGTACCGGGTACATGGTGCCGGCGTCGGCCAGGAACGCCTGGTCCGGCTTGACCAGCAGCTCCGTGCGGCCGCCCTTGGTGACCACGTCGGTGTCGGCCTCGCCACGGTTGATCGACGCGGGACGGTCCTTGCCTGCGCCGTCCGACACGGTAGGCCGGGTCCCGTTGGCGGCCAGCTTCTTGTCCTTGCCCTTCAGCAGCAGCCGGCCGCCCTTGCCCTCGGTCAGGGTCAGACGCCCGAGGTCGCTGCGGCGATTCGGGCGATCTATCGAGGTTAGAGGCAGGTGCCGTTACCGGCTCAGGTGCGTGATGAGTTGGGCGAGGTGTTCGCGGGCGCTTTCGGGCGGGAGGGCTGGTCGCTGGGACGGCTGGCGCTGGTCACGGTGTTGCAGCGGGTGGGTAACCTTACCGACCGGCAGGCCGCCGAGGCGGTGGCCACCGATCTGACCTGGAAGTACGCGCTCGGCCTGGACTTGGATGACCCGGGCTTTGACGCCGGCGTGCCGAGTGAGTTCCGCTCCCGGGTGATCGCGCACGAGTTGGAGGAGAAGCCACTCGATCTGCTGCTGGCTGCGTTGCAGGAGCGAGGCCTACTGGCGGCAGGTGGTAAGCAGCGCAGGTCGTGCGGCCGGATCGGTGGCAGACCCGCCAGATAGGCGAGCCAGAGAAACTGGTCGGAGACGTGCTGGGGGTGCAGGCGGCTGCCGTTGGGCTGGGTGACGACGAACGCGGCGTTCGTCCATGCCTCGTCCATGGCCAGGCGCTCCTGCCGGTGGGCGCGCAGGACCTGGGCACGTCCGTGCGAGCTCAGGTCCCTGGCCGAGCGGATCGCGGACATGCTGTGCAAACGCTCGGAACCACGCGCTGTCTTTGGTGAACTGGTCCGGGCCTTCCTCGGCGAGGCGCCGCGCAAGAACTCCTGGCAGATGTCGGGTCACATCGGCCACCCCAAGGCCAACCGGTTCGAGCACCTGCTGGCCGGCGCCAAATGGGACGCCGACGTGTTGGGTGACGAGGTCCGCGGCTACGTGGTGGAGCATCGGGGGTGGCCCGACGCCGCGATGATCCTTCATCAACCGGCGATCCCGTTTTCCGTGCCAGGTGCTGGCGGGATCGCTCGGACGCCTGCCGTGGCGTTAGCCGATTCCACGAGCTCTGGGCTACCTAGCGGTCGCGTACCCTGCTCGGCCGCCTTGAGCTCGACCAGTTGGCTTTCCACAACCTTGAGTGTGTGAAACTTGCGCGCGGTCACCATGACCCGGCCCTCCATCGACCCGACTGTGTCGTTGTATGCCTTGACCGACCGGTCGAGGGACTTGCCCAGGGTGTTCAGATGCCCACCCATGACCGAAAGCCGCTCGTACAGTTCGCGACCGAGATCGTAGACTTCCTTGAGGTTGTCCTGTAGCGCCGCCTGTGTCCACGCGAATGCCACGGTGCGGAGCAGGGCGATTAGCGAGGTCGGCGTGACGATCAGGACGTTCTTGGCGATCGCATACTCGTGCAAGGTTGGGTCCTTCACCAGCGCCGGCTGGAGGAAGGCGTCGCTGGGCACGAAGAGCACGACGAACTCCGGCGAAGCGGCGACCTTCCGGAAGTACTCCTTGCTCCCGAGCGCATCTACGTGCTGCCGTAGCTGCCGGGCGTGGTCGGCCCAGTGCTTGTCCGCATCAGTCTCATCGACGGCCTCGATCGCGGACATGAACGCGGCCATCGGAACCTTGGAGTCCACGACGACATGTTTGCCGCCCGACAGGTGGATCACCATGTCAGGCCGGAGCGAACCCTCGCTGTCGGCGAAGTGCACCTGAGTGTCGAAGTCGCACCGCTCGACCAAGCCCGCCTGTTCGACTGCCCTCTTGAGGTGCATCTCGCCCCAAGATCCGCGCACCTGCGGCTTCTTGAGCGCCTCGACGAGCGCCCGGGTTTCTTTCCGGGTCCGCTGTCCCTCCTCGGTCAGGACGATGAGCTGCTGGCTCATCGTGGCCTCGGCCGCAATGCGGGTGGTGGAGAACTCCTTGAGCTGCCGGTCCATCGCCGCCAACTGATCATGGACCGGCTTGCTGGCCGCGTTCAGAGTTGCCTCGGCCTTGGTCACCAGCTCGGCCTGGGACTTCTTCAGCATCTCGGCGGTCGCCGCGCGCAGCGTCTCCTCCAGGAGCCGGTTGTTGTCCGAGCGGGTCTGATCGAGTTCCTGGCGGACGGCATGCACCGTCGCGGCCTGCTCCAGCAGTGCCTGCTTCTGCATGACCAGCTCGGCGAGTTGCGTCTTCAAGTCCTGGATCTCCGCGCGAAGAACCGACTCCTTCGCCTTCAGTTCAGCGATCGAGAGCTCGGTCTGGCGGAGACGACGACCAGCTTCCGCTCCCCGCACCTGCTCCGACTGCAGTTCTAGCTGCAGACGCTGTGCATCGGCTTCCTCCCGCCGGAGGCTGCTCCGAGTCGCCTCCAACTCAGCGCTGAGCCGACCGAGTTGCTCGTCCAGTGTCCTGCGCTCGGTCAGCGCGGCGGTGTGTGCCTGACTCAAATCGGCCAGTTGTCTCTGGGCCCGGTCTCGTTCGGCACGCAGCGCATCCGCTTGCTCGGCAGCCTGGGTTCGCTGTTCCTGGGCGAGCTTCAACGCGACACGTTCGTCCGCCGCGCGGCCACGGGCGATCAGATAGGCGATCGTGGCGCTGACCAGAGTGAGTGCGATCGCCAGCACGACAAGGTAGAAGGAAGTCATCTCAGCCCACCCGCTTCCAGTCCTGGCACCCGTTGGTCTCGAAGAACTCGCCCTTCTTGAGGGTCACCCTGGTCTGGCCCTTGATGTTGTCGTTGGCGATGATGGCGTCGAACTCGCCGGAGGCGTTCTTCAGGCGGGCCCAGTAGCAGTTGGAGCTGTCGGCCCCGGCCGTCTTGTAGGTGCCGGGCTTGATGTCCTCGCCGACGAGGTACTGACCGTCACCGGGAAAGGTGGTCTGCGGGCCGCCTTCTTCCTCCGGGTTCACTACGGGCTCAGCGGTGATCGTCTCGGTTGCGGCAGGCGCGGACGCGGCCTGCGCGGTCTCGGTGACTGTAACGATGGGGCGTGGGGAGGCTGAGGTCTCGGCGTCGCTACCCGCGCCGATCCCAACGCCGATGATCAACGAGACGATCGCGGTCAGGCCGTGGGCCAGGAAACGCCGGCCGGGACGGGCCGGGCGCACCACGGGGGCGGCAGGCTGCCAGCGGGGCTGGGTGAAGGGCTGCTGGTACGGCGGCTGCGGATAGGCGCCCGTGCCGGGGCTGTGGTTGGTCATGTCGAGTCCTCTCGCGGTCGGACTTCGAGCCCGAAGGGATTGATGAGAGAACTGTGTCTCAGGGTTCTTGACGAGCGCTGAATTCATGCCGATAACCCCCCTTATCAACATTTGTCCTGGGCGAAACCGGGAGTGGATGCACCGTGATGATCGCAACCGCAGATGACTACCGAAAAGGAGGATCGCCATGGCCGAGCGGCGACCCTCCCTGATCTCCTTCGCCGAGATCGCGAACCGGCAGCGTGCGTGGCGGGGCTACGGGCTCGCGTACGGTGGCTTCTTTGCCCAGACGGTAGGCTCTGGATGCGCCCCGCTCTCCCAAGCCTGATCCGGCGTCGCTACGCTCTGGTTCGATCAAGTGGAGGAAAGGCGGCCATGACCGGGACCTGTACATTCTGCGGCATCGTTGCTGGGGAGATCCCCGCGGAGATCGTCTACTCCGACGAGCACGTGGTCGCCTTCCTTGACATCTCGCAGGCGACTCGCGGTCACACTCTGGTCGTCCCCCGCGAGCACTGTCGCGACCTGACCGACATCGGTCCGGACCGCGCGGGCCGGCTGATGCAGGGTGCTGTGCACACCGCCGCCCTGCTGCGGCGCGCGCTGGAACCGGGCGGGATGAACATCTGGCACGCTACCGGCCCTACGGCCTGGCAGACCGTGTTCCACTTCCACCTTCACCTGCTTCCCCGCTACACCCCCGAGGATCTCAGGCAGGCATGGACGCATCGGGAACTGTCGCTGTCGTCGCTGTCGCCACTGGCCGATCACATCAGAATCGCCGCGGCGTCCTGAAAGCGCGTCGCTTCCGGCGACGTCCGTCTGGTTTGCCCCACGCGGACAGCGCAGGGGGTGACAGTTGGAATCAGCGACGACTTCGATTCGAGCGGGGACCTTGCGCCGCGGAAATCATTGAGTTGAGTACGGTTGGAGCACGTGCCGAGCACTGCGACCGTCATCTATAGATGGTGCCGGCGTGGCCGGAGCGCGGGATCCATTCCGGGGAGCCTGGCAATACATTAATCGAATAGGGTGACTGTGCTCGGTGCGTGCTCGTACGCCCCGTCACACGCCGTCAGGACCCGGCACCGCCTGACACGCAAAACGCGCTGAGGTGGCACGAACCATCACCCAACGGCACAGCGTGATACTAAAGGATCTTGCTTCTAATTCGACGGTCGCAGGTTCGAATCCTGCAGGGCGCGCTTTGATCATGTTCTGACCTGCGATTTTGCGGGATCGGATGCGTTTTAGAATATTCGTCTAGCGCTTGTGTGCTCCCCAAGTGCTCGCGCGCACCAACCCCGCACACGCCATGATCCATTCACCGTCTCCGGCTGGAGCTCGCGTCGCCACGCGAAGCCATCGCAGGGTTATGACCCGGGCGGATGTGGTTATCGGCAGGCGCAGTTCCAGCCGGTCAGAGCACACGTTGGTCTGCGGGATCGGCCGAGCCGCCGCAGCCCCACGCGCGCGGGTACAGCGTGTTCAGGACCAGCGAGGGTTCGTCGACACCACCCGGCATCGCGACGCTGACGCCTCGGGCGGGCTCATCTCCACCACGGCGGACCTCGATCGCTTCTTCACAGCCCTGCTCGGCGGCGAACTCCTGCGGCCCGCGCAGCTCGCTGAGATGCGCAAAACCGTTCCCGTCGCCACGGAACTGCGGCGGGTCTGGCCCGGTGCCCGCTACGGACTCGGCCTGATATAACGCCCGCTGCCTTGTGGCGGCACGTACTTGGGGCACGGCGGGGACATCCTCGGCTTCATGGCCAGAACGGGAGTCACCTCCGACGGAAAACACAGCATTGTGATCTCCGTTTCGACCGAGCACGCCGATTCGGTGAAGCACGCTCTCCAGCTTGAGGCCGCTGCCGACCGGCTTGTCAACCGGGCACTGTGCACCACCAGATAAGCCGGCGGACGCCGGGCACGGCCACGCCACCGTGCGCGCCGTCGGCCTCGATGGTCAGCGGCAGAGGTGATCTTTCGTTCGTGCCCCTGCGGCGGCACGAACCGGCGGTGGAGACAGTCAGGGATGTTCCCGACGGCCGCTCGACAGCTCCCGGTGCGAACCTTGAGTGATCACAGAGGACGAGCCGGGAACGCGCGCGGCGCGAGCCTGCTGGAAGGTGACAGCTCATGGAACTGACGGGGAACGGTGTGCCCACGTGGTCCAACTTCGTCGACGGGCGATGCGTGCCGTCGATCGAGGGGGTGACCTACGACGTCATCGACCCCGCCACCGGAGAGGTGTACGCGAAGGCCCCGCTGTCGGGGGCCCCGGACGTGGACACCGCCTGCCGCGCCGCAGCGGCGGCCTTCCCCGCGTGGGGTGACCTGTCCCCAGGCGAGCGAGGTACGGCGCTGCTGAGGCTCGCCGACGCCGTGGAGGCCAGAGGCGACGAGCTCATCGAGGCGGAGTGCCGCGACACCGGCAAGATCCGTGCCGCCACGGCCGCCGAGGAGCTCCCGGCGACCATCGACCAGCTCAGGTTCTTCGCGGGTGCCGGGCGATGCCTGCCAGGCCTCGCCACCGGTGAGTACCTCGACGGGCACACGTCGAGCGTCCGACGCGAGCCGATCGGCGTCTGCGCCCAGATCACGCCATGGAACTACCCCCTCATGATGGCGGTGTGGAAGATCGCGCCGGCGCTGGCGGCGGGCAACACGGTGGTGCTCAAGCCCTCCGACACCACGCCCGCCTCCACGTTGCTCCTCGCCGAGATCGCAGCCGAGTTTCTGCCGGCCGGCGTTCTCAACGTCGTGTGCGGCGGTCGCGACACCGGGCGGGCGCTGGTCGCGCATCCGATCCCGCAGCTGGTGGCGATCACCGGATCCGTACGCGCGGGCAGGGAGGTCGCCGCCGCGGCCGCCGCGGACCTCAAGCGGGTGCACCTCGAACTCGGCGGCAAGGCTCCTGTCCTGGTGTTCGCGGACGCTGACCTGGAGGCGGCCGCGGCGGGCATCGCCGAGGCCGGATACTTCAACGCCGGGCAGGACTGCGTGGCCGCCACCCGGGTGCTGGTCGACGAGCGTGTCCACGACGACTTCGTGGCGGCCCTGGTGCGGAGGGCCGAGAAGACCAGGACCGGCGGCTCGGACGACGCGGACTACGGCCCGCTGAACAACGCGGTGCAGCTGGCCCGGGTCGCCGGGTTCCTCGACCGCAGGCCCGCGCACACCGAGGTGGTGACCGGCGGCGGGCGGGTGGGCGAGCGCGGTTACTTCTTCGGTCCCACGGTCGTCACCGGCCTGCGGCACGACGACGAGATGAGCCAGGAGGAGATCTTCGGCCCAATCATTACGGTGCAGCCGTTCAGCGGCGAGGACCAGGCGGTGAACCTGGCCAATGGCGTCAAGTACGGGCTGGCCTCGTCGGTCTGGACGCACGACCACGGCCGGGCCATGCGGATGGCCAAGAGGCTGGACTTCGGGTGCGTGTGGATCAACACCCACATCCCCATCGTCTCCGAGATGCCGCACGGCGGGTACCGCCACTCCGGATACGGCGTGGACCTGTCGATGCACGGTCTGGAGGCCTACACCCGCGTGAAGCACGTCATGACACGTCTAGACGTCTGAGGAAAGGCCGATGACGATCCAGCGAAGAACCTTCGAGGACACCCCCGGGGCGGCACCGTGGCCGGACGACTACAGCGCGCTCGACCTGGGGCCGTACCGCAACAACATCGGCATCACCCCTGCCTGGAGCACCAAGGCCGGCCGGCTGAACGTGTGGGGGAACTCTCTGCCCGCGGAAGAGCTGCCGGGCGGTGAGGCCATCGTGGTGAACGACGTGCCATTCCAGTTTCCCGGCACGCTGCCCGGCGAGCCCGACAACGTGCGGTGTACGGGCCAGTTCGTCCCCGTGCCCCCCGGCCGTTACGACTGGCTGTACCTGCTGGCCGCCGCCGAGCGGCGGACCGAGGACGTGATGGCGTTCCACTTCGAGGACGGCGCGGTCGACTTCGAGCCGCTGCGGGTGTCGGACTTCTGGCATGCTCCGGCGGTGTTCGGAGAGGACGAGGCGTTCGCCACCTCGGTGATGCACTACCCGCACCACGTCCAGGAGCGCGTGTCGGGGAAGATCTTCTGTCAGCGGGTCCCGGTCACCCGTCGCGCGGTCCTGCTCGCCGTGCGATTCCCGGACAACGTGGCGGTGCACGTGTTCGCGGCATCGCTGCGGCGATAGAGGAGGGGACCATGCCGATCACACGTGGCCCGCTGGAGCAGTGGTACCGCGACCCGGTCAGCTGCCTGCAGTCGACGCTGGCGACACTGCTGCTGAAGGCGGGCGAGGATCCGCTGGTCGAGCTCGGTCTCGACTGGGAGTTCCGCCACATCCCCGGTGACGTCCGGCCGGAGGAGTACTACTGGCCGTGCCGCCACCCCGGCGACGTCGTACGGAGCCTGCTGCCGCACCGCGCCGCCGTCTCACGGTGGCGCACCGTCGCCGGCGAGGACCCGCTGGCCGTGCTGGAGGACGCCCTCGCGGCGGGCCTCCTGCCGGTGATCGCCGTGGACAACTTCCACCTGCCGTTCCGGCCTGCCTACCACGACGTGCACGCGGCGCACCTGCTCGTGGTGTACGAGGTCGATCGGGAGGCGGGCACGGTAGGCGTGTCGGACGCGCAGCCGCCCGCGTTCCTGGGTCCGATCCCCGTGGCGGATCTGCTGCGGAGCTGGGACGACGCCAGCCCGCACGACGACCAGGACGTCTTCTTCAGCGGCAAGGGCGAGACGGCCGCGCGCCGCTGGCTGGAGGTCCGCCTGGACGAGCCGGGGCCGGAACTCGACCCCGGCCAGCTGGGCACGGTGTTGCGCGCGAACGTGCGGGGGTTCACCAACCCCGCGGAACGCGACGGAACGCACCAGGTAGGACTGGAAGGGCTGCGCGGCTTCACCGATGATCTGGTCGAGCGCTCCCGCGACGGTGGCAGTGAGGCGCTGGTATCCGCGTACACCTTCGGATGGGGGATGCAGGCCCAGGCCGCTTTGCACGGTGAGTTGCTGCGGCGGTGCGGCGCGGGATGGGGTATGCGGGAGCTGGCGGAGGCAGGACGGCACGCCGAGCTGGTCGCGCACCTCTGGAGCGGCGTGCGGGTGCAGAGCGCCCACGGCCGTGCCGACCCGGCCGGGTGTGCCCGCGAACTGGCGCGGCACGCGGCTCTGCTGGTCGCGGCGTACGAGCGGGCGCTGGAGACAATCGATCGGGTGGCCGAAGGCCTGTAGCGGCCGGCCCCCTGCGGGGGCCGGCCGGGTCAGGCGTCGCGTGCTTCCATGAGCAGGCGCAGGCTGCGCGGGCGCATGTCCTGCCATACCTCGTCGATGTGGTCTAGGCAGTGCCGCCGGGTGCCCGACGTGCCCTCGGCGTGCCAGCCGGGAGGCAGGGCGCGGTCGGCCCGCCAGATCGAGTACTGCTCCTCGTCGTTGCGCACCACGACGTAGGTGTGCTCGTCGTTCTCTTCGTCCGTCATGTCGTCTCCTTTCCTGGGCGAGGGTTCCGGGCGAGGGGTGAGCCGTGGGCCGGTGGGCCGGTCAGGAGCCCGGCGCCGGGAAGAAGTCGTCGACGGGCACGCACAGGCCCAGGTCCTGCGCGATCCTGGCGACGTAGGAGGCGAGCGCGATGTCCAGCGAGCCCAGCCCGAACGGTGAGAAGACGACGCGCCGTCCGGAATGGCGCGGCAGGGTGACGCGGCCGCGCAGGAGCGCCCCGATCGAGGCGTGGATGAAATCCCGCCCGCCGCTCTCACGCTCGGCCAGGTGGACAGAGGTGTTCTCCCGGGACACGTGGTCGGCGTCGTCCACGACGTTGATGCTCTCCAGCATGGCCGGTACGACGAGGTCCCGCAGGGACACGTGCAGGACCACCGCGCCCGGCCGGCAGGCGTCGAGCCCCATGTGCGGGGTCGTGGCGGTGGTCGCGACGGAGACCAGGCCGTGCGCGGCCAGCGCGTCGTCCCGAGTGGCGGCGATCTCGACCTGGGCGCGGGGCAGGAGCTCACGGCAGCGGCCCGCGAAGGCCGTCGCGCGGCCCGGGTCGGTGTCGTACAGCATCACCCGGCCGAGGCCGGGCCAGATCGTCACCAGGAACCGCAGCACCTCGGCGTTGATCACGCCGCAGCCGACAAACGTGACGCCGTCCGGTGCGGTGGCGGTCAGTTCGCGGGCCGCCAGCGCGGCACTGGCCGCTGTCCGCCAGGCGGAGATCATGGATCCTTCGAGCAGCACCTCCGGCCGGCCGGTACGCAGCGAGTTCAGCACGATGACCGCGTGGGCCCGCGGCATCCCGGCGGTGAGGTTGCCAGGGAAGGAGGCGACCCACTTCATCCCGGCCGCGGCGCCCGCACCGCCGATGTACGCGGGAAGGCCGATGATGCGGTTGCTGGTGTCGCCGGGGAAACGCAGGAACACCGAGTGCGGCACGGCGGCGGCGCCCGCGTCGAACCGCGCGTACGCGTCGGCCACGACGTCGATCACGGAGCCTTCCCTGCCGGACAGCACCTTCTCGACATCGGTGTGTCGGATGACGAACAAGATTCAGATCCTTCCGTCGGAGGACGACTTCCACAGGTGGGTGACCTCGCCGAAGTGGGCGAGGATCCAGGCGTCGGAGAAGATCGTGTCGAGGTATCGCTCCCCGCCGTCGGGGAAGATGGCCACGCACGTGGCTCCGTCCGGGATCCTGGGGCCTGTGCGGGTCAACGCGCTGATCGTGGCGCCGGACGAGCCCCCCACCAGGATCGATTCGCGCTCCATGAGCTGCCGGCACGCCACGATGCACTCCAGGTCGGTGACGTGGACCACCTCGGTCGCCGCGCCGGGATCCATCAACGGCGGGCGGACCGACGACCCGTGCCCGGGGATGATGCGGGGAGCGGGGCACTGCCCGTCGAAGATAGCGCTGCCGACGGCGTCCACAGCGATCACCTTGGTCGGCAGGCCACGTGCCCTGATGTGGTCGGCGCAGCCGCGCAGCGTGCCGAACGAGCTGGTCGCGCAGAAGAGGTAGTCGACCCGCCCGTCCAGGGCATCGATGATCTCTTTCACGGTGCGCTCGTGGGCCCGCGCGTTGAGCAGGTTGGCGTACTGGTTGGGCCAGTAGCCGTGCGGTGTCTGCTCGACCAGCTCGCGCACCCGCCGGATGCGGACGGGCAGGTACTCGCCGGTCTCGGGGTCCCGATCGGTCACCTGCTCGATCGTGGCTCCGTACGCGCGCAGGAGCGCGATGTTCTGGCCGGTGGTCTTGGCGTCCACGACGCAGATGAAACGCAGCCCGTAGTACTTGCAGATCTGCGCGATCCCGATGGCCAGGTTGCCCGAACTGGACTCGATCACCACGGAGCGGCCCGGTTGCAGCTCGCCGCTGACGATCTTGTGGTGCAGCATGGTCAGCGCGGGCCGGTCCTTGATGCTGCCTCCGGGGTTGAACTTCTCCAGCTTGGCGAAGATCCGGCCGGGGAAGCCCGGGATGATCTTCTCCAGCTCGACCAGCGGTGTGTTGCCGATGGCGGCCAGGATCCCCCGGGGTTCTGGGTTCATGCCGGCTCCCCGGTCAGCTCGCCGAGTGCCTTCACGAGCGCATGCACGTCCTTCTCGGTCGAGTAGCAGGTGATGCCGGCCCGTACGGCCTGCGGATCCTCCGGCGCCACCGCACGCAGCGTGCCGGAGGCGTAGAAGGAGCCGTGCCAGACCGCGACGCCGGAATCGGCCAGGTGCCGGGCCACGTCCGCCGGAGCTCGGCCGCGGAGCTGGAAGGACACCACGGGCACCCGCTCTGTGGACGTCGTGGGGCCCAGGATGCGGCAGCCGGGCAGCTCCTCCAGCCGCGTGATGAGCAGGTCGGTGAGCTTCCGCTCACGTTCGAAGATCTCCTTGCGGTCCCAGCCCAGAAGTGCCTCGGCGGCCGCGCCGGTGCCCAGCACGGCCTCGAAGTCGGTCGTACCGAGCTGCAGGCGGCCGGGGAGGTCGTCGTCCGCCGACGGCACCTGCTCGGCCAGGCGCAGCGCGCTCGCCGTCGCACCGGTCGTCCACAACACGCCGCAGTGCGGGCCGTACCACTTGTAGGCGGAGGTGACGAAGGCATCACATCCCCAGGCCGGCAGATCCACCCGTGTGTGCGCCACCGCCTGGACGCCGTCGGCGAAGACCTGGGCGCCCGCGGCGTGCGCGGTCGCACAGATCTGCGGCAGATTGGGCATCGAGCCGAGCGCGTTGGACGCCGCGGTGACCGCGACCCACCGCGTTCGCGGCCCGATGAGCTCCGTCACCGCCGAGGCGGGCAGGGTGCCGTCCGCACCGATCCGGGCCGTGCGGATCCGCGCCCCGGTCCGGGCGGCCAAAGCGTGCCAGGGGGCGACGTTGGCCTCATGGTCCAGCTCTGTGCACACGATCTCGTCGCCTGGTCGGATCCCCGGCTCGAGAGCACGCACGAACATGGTGGTCAGCGTCGTCATGTTCGAGGCGAACAGCACGTGCCCAGCCGGAGCGCCGAGCAGGGCGCGTACGCGGTCGGCGGCCCAGGCGACCAGTTCGTCGGAGAAGGCGCTCGCGCGAAAGGCCCCATGGTCGTTGGCCACGTGCTCGCTGCCGAGGTAGGCGGCGACGGCCCGGCCGACGACCGTGTGTACGAGTGTCCCGCCCGGCCCGTCGAAGCGATGCGCATCGGGCCGCAGGCCGGGGAACTGCTCGGCCATCGGCAGGCTCAGCAGTTTCGTGGGGGACATACCGAGCAGCGTGTCGAGCGGGCTCGTCATGGGGCCTCCGAAGGCCAGGGCTCCACCACTGTCTGGCCGAAGTCCTCCTCCGCTGCCTCCTCGCGGGGCCGCGGCCGGTCAAGGCGCACCAGGATGCGTTTGAGCCACCGGTCCGTGCCGTCGAAGCGCGGCCGGTACGCGGCGCGCCCGTGAACCGCCACGTCGTTGTCGAGCAGCAGGATGTCGCCTTCGTGCGCCACCACGTCCTCGGCGCAGGAATCCAGCGCCTCGGCCAGCGCCGCGTAAGCGGCCATGAACTCGGGGCTCGCGCCGGTGAAGTCGCTGTAGAAAGGGTCGTAGCGCAGGCACGGCCCGTCCTCGGCAAGCCAGATCGTACGGATGCCGCGCCGGGGCCCGGCGTGCGCACGCCAGTCGTCCGGATAGGACGCGTCCGGGAAGATCATCACTTCGGGCTGGCCGAGTACGTCGATCTGCCCGTCGGACAGGCCGGCCCGCCGGATGCTCGCCACCCGGCTGCCGACCAGGTCATGGTTGCGCACGCACGCCAGGAGGAGCAGCTCGGCGCGCCGCGGGTGGAAAGAGTCCTCGGTGTGCCATTCGAGCGGCGTGCTGCTGCTCGCCCCCACCTGCATGTCCTCCTGGCCCTTGCTCGGCACGATGTTGTGCAGGAGCCGGCCGTCCTGCTGCCCTGTCCAGCCGAAGACCTGGCCCAGCACGGAGCCGACCAGGATCACCGCGAGGTCGATCGCGCGGGTCCGTTCCGACTGGGCTTCTTTCCAGTGTGCGGGGGTGGGGCCGGGGTCGCCGAACGCGGACAGCAGGTCGGGGATGACCCGTCGGCCGCTGGTGCGGTCGGGCAGCCGCACCACGGGCGCCAGGGCTTCGGAGAGGTGGGGCGGAACCTCGGACAAGTGCTCGGTGAACAGATCGTCTGCGGTCGCTCCCGCGGATACGAGGGCGTATGCCGTGTCGGCGAGCAACTCGGCAGGTCGGGAATCGATGGTGTTGCCGGGCATGTGTGATCTCCTCGCCAGCCGTTGGACGTCGCGAACGGATACGAAAGCGAGCTTGACCTAGATCGCTTGCTCCCCGAATGTCGGGACTTCCCCTGACTGAGCCTGAGCCGTGCCGGTGTCGGAGCCGCTGGAGCGGCCTACCATCGCGGCGACCTGGGCCCGCGAGTAGACGCTGAGCTTCTTGAACATGCGGGCCAGGTAGGTCTCCACCGTCTTGTGACTGAGGCCGAGCGACCGTGCGATCTGCCGGTTGGTCGAGCCGCCGCTCACCAGCAGCGCGATCTGCATCTCCCGGGTGCTCAGCTGATCCAGCTCGGCCTGGTCCTCACTCTCGGGTGGCCGATTCTCCGGGGCGGCGGCGTGGCCGAGGTCGTCGTCGCCGCCCGCGGACGCGAGACGGCGGTCGTGACGGGCGATCTGCTGGCGCAGGCGGGTGACGGCGGCGGGCTGGGAGGCGCCCGTGCTGTGCCGGGCGGCGTACTCGGCGTGCGACGCGCGATACGCGGCCTGCGCGAGGTCGCCCGAACCGAGCAGCAGCTCGCCGAGCTCGACAGCCAGGCGGGGTTCCAGCGCGTGCAGCCGTCGCTGCTCGGCCATGGTCAAGGCCCGTTCGAGCTGGGCCAGAGCGCATTTGTCCCGGTCGAGCAGGCTGAGGGCCTTCCCGAGCCAGTACAGCGACTCCAACCGGCCGGCGGCCGCGTCGTCGGGCAGCTCGCTCGCCAGCTGCTGCGCCTCGTCGACCAGCTTCCCGGCCGCCTCGGGGTCGCCTCGCGCGGCCTCGTCGAGTCCGAGGAGCGCGAGCAGGTGGGTCACCACGGCCTGCCCTGCCCAGGCCCTGCCCTCTCGCAGGATCTCCTTGTCGGTGGGGTCCACCGGGCCGCCGATCTCCAGCGTGGCCGTGGCCCGGGCGATGGCGAGTTCGAGGTGCTCTTCCACCGCCGAGTCCGGCACGGTCGCGGAGAACCGCCGCAGGTCGTCCAGCGCCTCGTCGTGGCGGCCCAGCAGGTGCAGGATCCTGGCCCGCCACAGGGCGGCCGCGCACCGGCCCTTCAGCGTGGCAGGCCGATGCGCGGCCAGCAGGGTGAGGCCCTCGAACAGTCGGCCGGTGAGCGCGGTGGCGGCGGCCCGGAGCAGCTCCGGCTCCGGGGCCTCGTCGCCGTTCACGCCCGCCGGGCCCTTGTCTTCCTGCGCCACCTGTTTCTTGATGCTCAGCGCGGTTTCGGCCCACTGCAGTGCCTGGTCCGGCCGCTGCCACAGGCGTGTCCACGCCGCGTCGAGCAGCAGTCGCACACCGCTGGCTTCCCCGGCGCGGATGCTTTTGACCAGGTGCGGGGCGATCGCCCAGACCGGGCTCTTACGGCGGTTCAGGGCGTCGGCCGTGTGCGCGTGCATGCCGAGCCGCCATCCCGCGCCGGCCGACTGGTAGGCCGCCAGGCGTACGACCGGGTTGCGGAACCGCAGGGTGCGCGTGCTCTCGTCCAATTCTACGACGTCGAGGTTGAGCAGCTCGTCGATGCCGGTCCACGTCTCGATCATGCCGAGCCGGGTGACCTCGACCAGCAAGCCGGTGTCGACGGGCTCCGGCAGCAACGCGGCCGACTTCAGCGTGACCCGGCCGACCGCTGACAGGCCCCGGAACTCGCGGAGCAGGTTGATCGGGGCGTTCGCCAGCAGCGCCGCCGCCTTCTCGTGATGCGGCTCGGGCGCGGGGTCGTCGAGGGCGGCCAGCGCGCGGAGCAGCCCCGGGTTGCCGCCGGAGGCATGGTAGAGCACGTCGAAGCGGTATTCGTTGATGTCTCCGGGTAACAGGGCTGCGGCCTCGCGCTCGCTGAGCGCGGTCAGGTCCAGATGGTGCACGTGGCCGGTCGACCACGGCTCGCCGAAGTCCTTGCGCAGGCGGGCGTTGAGCTGCCGCGGCCGGTGGACGACCGCGATGACCGTGTTCGCCGCCATGGAGTGTCTCAGCAGGTGGCGGAGAAGGTAGAGCGAGGCGTCGTCGGCCCAGTGGACGTCGTCGAGGATGAGCAGCAGCGGGCCGGTCGCGTCCAGGGCCTGCAGCAGGGTCTGGACGGCCCGGCAGGCGTGATGGACATCCGAGGCGTCGGCCGGGACGGCCGCCTCGGGGACGCCGGCCGCGAGGGAGGGGAAGATGCCGGCCAGCCACCGCGCATGGCTGGGGGCGATGCGTTCCATTACGCTGGCGCCCCGCACGGCGAGCAGGTCGTCGAGTGCGTCGGTGAAGACGCTGAACGGAAGGTCGGGGGGTAAGGAATCGGCTGCGCCCGAGGCCACGGTCCAGCCTCGTCCGCTCACGCGTTCCTTGAGTTCCGAGAGCAGCCGGGTCTTCCCCATCCACGGCTCGCCGCTGATCTCGACAATGCGTGCCCCGTCAGACTTGTTCTCGCAGATTCCTTCAAGCCAGGCCAGTTCGGCCGCGCGGCCGACCAGCGGAAATGGTCCAATCACTCGCCGTACCCCTACCCCCGGTGGAGAACGATTTCGTTTTGTTGTACGCGCCCGTCGGTTTATTCACACCAACCAGGCGCGAAGCGGTGATGCCAACGGTTCAAATTTTCTTGATCTTTGTCCGTATTCGCTTTTGGCGTACAGTCGGCGGCAATGAGCTTTTCCCGTCAGGCGGGATTGTGTTGTCACGGGATCGCGGAGCGTGGTCTTCGTCTGGTCGCTCTTTGTCGTGGTCGCCGGGTAGGCGGGCTGATCGTCCCACCGCGACCCGCGCACAGGGTGTGTTCGACGAGCGACACACGCATGCGCCAGGGAGCGTCGCGACACTGGTGGTTGTGTGCGCCACCGGCGCGAGCAGGATCGGCTCCCGGGGTCACGTGGGTGAGCGTGGGGGACCTGCCCCCGATGCCGCATCTTTACGACCCAGCGGCACTGGCCGGGGCGGCAAGGCCGATGAGCAGGCCGCCTGTGATCAGTACGCTCCCCACAACGGCCGCCAGTTTGCTGATCAACTACTCATCCTTCCGCTTATGTCGCCGTCCCCGACGTGGTGTGGCGAAGTAGAACGCCGTGATCATCACGAGCCGGAGCGGCGACCGCAGAGGTGTGCGAAACGCTAGGGATTCCTGACTCCCGGCTCAGCGGGACGTGGTCAACCATACACTGTTTTAGAGCGCATGCTCTGCTACTGGGTCGTTGGTCATCCAGGCGACGCTACCAGCAAGATCGCCATCTAAACGGCATTGTTGACGAGAATCCCACAAAATTACTGAAACCCTGTCATTGTGGCCCTAACTCAACAGTTGATCGTGCGGTAAACGTCTTCAGTTACCACATATCCGCCACTTGGCAAGTCAGGGATAACCCGGCCACGAGGGCCGGCGGGGAAGAGCCGCACATCGCGGTCAGTCAGGGAGAACCCCGCATTGAATCGGGTGACTCAGCTCGCCTACAAAGGACCGAAGTCGTGGCCTTCATCAGGAGGCCGCCAACCGTGGGCGACGTCGGGGGAGCCGGGCGATGGGTGATCCTTTCTCTGAGGCCGGTGACGTCCTGCCTGGGTGGGAGCGGTCGGACGCCGGCATCGAGGAACGGCTGGCGGGGCTCTCCCCGTCCAAGCAGGCGCTGTTCGCGGCGCTACGCCGGCAGCGGGACGCGCGCGCGACACCGGCGGACGCGAGTGCTTTCCCGCCGGGCACCGCCGCGGTGCCGGGCGTCGAGCTGCTCAGGCCGGGAACAGGCGCCCCGCTCGTCCTCGTCCACCCTGTCGGTGGCGAGCTGTTCTGTTATGGCGAGCTCGTCCGGCGGCTGCGTCCTGGCTATCCCGTGTGGGGGCTGGCGGCCGACGACCTGCTCCGCGAGACCCCTCCCGTGTTGACCGAGTTGGCCCTCCACTACCTCGACCGCCTCGCCCGCGCCGGGATCCGCCCCGCCATGCTGGCCGGCTGGTCCTTCGGCGGCATGGTGGCCTACGAGATGGCCAGGATGCGCGAGACGGGCGGGGAACCATGTCCCGTGCTGGTGATCGACGCCATGCCGCAGGCCACCGGCGCGGGCGTCGACGACGAGGCGGAGCTGATGCGCGATTTCGCCGCGGATCTGATCCGCTCGGCGGGCCGCCGCCCCGAGGAGGCCGGTTCGCCGGAATGGGACCCGCGCGTCCCCTCCGCGCTCGATCGGCTGCGCCAGGAGTTCCGGGAACGCGACATACCCCTGGACATGACCGGTGACGAACTGGCCGCGCGCCTGCGCGTCTACGTCAACGCCGCCCAGGCGCTGCGGCGGCACCACCCCGCGCCGGACGGGCCACCGCTGCGCCTGGTGTGGGCCACGGGGACGGCGGCCGACCTGACGCCATGGTGGCGTGGCGTGACCGGCCGCCTGGTGTCCGGGACCGGCCTGCCGGCCGACCACTACAGCTTGCTGCGACCGCCCGTCGTCGACGAGCTCGCCGGGCTCGTGCACGACGCGATGACCGCCAAGGAAGGACGGAATGTCTGCTGAGCGAGCGGCCACGGACATGTGGGCCCGAGAAGGAGCGAGTGACCGGCTGCCCGAGCCGGTGCCGGAGGACGCGCCGGTGGAAGCCGCGACCATGCTGGAGGACGAGGCCGAGACCGGGCGGCCGCCGGAGACCGAGGCGGAGAAGATCATCGCCGACATCTGGTCGGAACTTCTCGGCGTGGAGGATCCTCCCGCCGACGTGACGTTCTTCAACCTCGGGGGATACTCGCTCGGTCTGATGCGGGTCGCCGCCCAACTGCAGGAGGCGTTCCGGCTTACGGTCCCGGTCGCCGACCTGTTCGAGCGCACCACCATCGCCGCCCAGGCGGAGCTGGTGGAACAGCTCTACGCAGAGCAACTGGCCGAGCTGGCCGACTAGATGTCCGCCTCACCACGCATCCTGGCCCTGTGGAGCGCGCCCCGCTCCCGGTCCACGGCGTTTCTGCGGATGATGAAGGAACGCGGCGACTTCGAGATCTTGCATGAGCCGTTCTCCCAGGTGACCGACTTCGGGCGGTACGTCGTGGACGGCGCGGAGGTGACCGGCGAGCGGGAGCTGATCTCGGCGATCCGCCGACTCGCCGAGCGCACTCCGGTCTTCTTCAAGGACACCACCGACTTCCGGTACCCGCACCTGCTGGCCGACTCCGCGTTCCTGCGCGAGGGGGTGCACACCTTCATCGTGCGCGAGCCCGCGGCGGCCATCGCGTCGCACTTCGCCCTGAACGCCAACCTGAGCTGCGAAGAGGTCGGCTTCGAGCGGTTGAGCGAGATCTATGACGCGGTGGTTGAATCGACGGGCGGGAAGCCCTCCGTCGTCATCGACTCCGACGAGCTGGCCGGCGCACCGGGCCCCGCCGTAAAGGCGTACTGCGCGGCGGTCGGCATCCCGTTCGTCGAGCACGCGCTGTCATGGCAGGCGGAGCTGCTGCCCGACTGGCGGCAGACGCGCCGATGGCACGAGCTGACCAGCCGCACCACCGGCTTCACACGGGACGGTGGCACCGACTACCGGGACACGGTCGACAACAACTCCGTGCTGGCCGGCTACCTGCGCCATCACCTGCCCTACTATCGCAAGCTGTACGACAACCGCCTGGCCATCGGGCCTGGCCGGTGCCCAGATTGAGGGCACCGGCCAGGCCCGCTTCTAGCCGCTCACTTCCACGAGTGCCGCGCAAAGGTCACCGACCACCGGGGTGGCGAGGACCGTGGCCACCGTCAGGTCGGCTCCGAGCTCCGCGTTCACTCTGACCGCCAGCTCCACAGCGCCCAGGGAGTCGCCGCCGAGCAGGAAGAAGTCGTCCTGCATCCCCACCCGCTGTGCGCCGAGCACCTCGGCGCACAGCTCGCACACCCTCCTGTCCAGGGCCGACGCGGGCGGCACGAAACCACAGCCCGGGCCGCCGCCCGGCTGGGCGCCCGACGGGCCGGCCGCCAGCGCCAGCCGGTCGATCTTCCCGTTCCCCGTCAGCGGCAGCCGGTCGAGCAGGACGATCCGCGACGGCACCATGGCCGTCGGCAGCCTCTCCGCCACGAACGTGCGTAGCTGCTCCGGCGACGGCGCTGCGTCGTCGCACACCACGTACCCGTGCAGCGTCGGCAGGTCGCGCACCTTCCTGGAGGCCACGACCACAGCGGCGCGCACCTGGGGATGCTGCGCCAGCACCGCCTCGATCTCCCCGAGCTCGATCCGGATGCCCTGGATCTTCACCTGGAAGTCCGCACGACCGAGGATCTCGATGTCACCGCTCGGCAGGTAGCGTCCGATGTCGCCGGAGGCGTAGGCCCGTTCGCCGGTCTCCGGCAGGGTGACGAACTGCCGGGCCGTGCGCTCCGGGTCCCGCCAGTACCCTCTGGCCAGGCCGACCTCGCTGCTGATGTGGATCTCGCCCGGCACCCATACCGGGCGCGGCCGCCGCCGTCCGTCCAGCACGTGGTAGCGCTGATTGGTCATCGGCCGACCGTACGGGATGCTGGTCCAGGACGGGTCCACCTCGCCCACGGGATAGATGACCGACCACACGCAGGTCTCGGCCGGCCCGCCGCTCGCGATCACTTGGGTGCCGGGGCTGAGCGCGCGTACGCGGTCGGGCAGCGTGACCGGGATCCAGTCGCCGGCCAGGATCATCAGCTGCATCGAGGCCGCGGTCTCCGGGCGGCGGGCCAGCTCGACCCAGGTCACCATCATCTCCGCCAGCGCGGGGACCGAGTTCCAGAACGTGACCCCGTGGGACTCCATGAGTTTGGCCCAGTGCGCCGGGTCGGGCGCGGCCGAGGCGTCGGGCACGACGACCGCGCCTCCCGCGGCCGGTATGCCGAACACGTCGTAGACCGACAGGTCGAAGTGCAGGCCCGAGACGGCCAGGCACCGATCGCCCGGGCCGACCGCGAAGCGCCGGTTGACGTCCTCGATGGTGTTCAGCGCACCCCTGTGGTCGACCATGACCCCCTTGGGCGTCCCGGTGGAGCCGGAGGTGAAGATGACGTACGCCAGGTCGGACGGGCGCTGGACGGCCTCCAGCGCCGCGCCGGACACCTCGCCGAAGTCAGCGTCCGCGTCGACCCGCAGCCGCCGCACGTCGCCGGGCCAGCCGAGGGAGGCGTCCAGCCGGTCCTGGGTCAGCACCAGCTCCACCTCACCGTATTCCAGCAGGTGGCGCAGCCGCGCGGACGGAACCGCCGGGTCGATGGGGAGGTACGCCGCGCCCGAGGCCAGGACGCCGTGGGCGGCGACGATCTGCTCCCAGCCCTTCTCCATGATCACGGCGACCAGCCGGTTCGGCCGGGCACCGAGTTCGCGCAGCCGCCTGCCCACTTGGTTGACCCGAGTGGAGAACTCCCGGTACGTCAGTGTGCGATCAGAGGTGATCACCGCGGGGGCGTCCGGACGCAGCCGCGCGTGCCCGGCGACCGGCGTGTGCAGCAGCCCGCCGGGGTGCGGCGCCGCCGTCTCGTTGATCTGGGCGCGCCGGGCGAGCTGGGCGGCGGGCACAAGCACGAACCGCTCCGCTGACCACGCCTCGTCCCGGTCGGCCAGCTCGCCGAGCAGCTCGGCGTACGCGTCGCGCATGTCGTCGGGCACGCCCGGCGGGAACAGGTCCTCACGCGCGTCCCAGTGGTGGTCGAGCCCCTGAGCATCCGCCCAGACCTGCACCTCCAGGAGGGCGCAGGGGTCGCTGGACAGGGCGTGAGCCGGGCGGCCGAACCCGACCGGCCACGGCCGGTTGGTGAGGTCGGCGAACACCACGGGGAAGGCGGTCCGCTCGTCCAGCGGGCGGCCGCGGTACAGCTCGCGCGCTACCCGCACCGCGTCGAAGTCCGCGTGTCGCTCGTCCTCGGACATCCGGTCCATCAGCTCGCGGGCGCGCTCGGCGAACGTGCCGCCGCCGTCCTCCACACTCAGCAGCGAGGACACGGTGAAGTCGCCGAGCACGAGGGCATCCCCCGGCGATGGGGCCAGCGGACGGCGCACGGTGAACCGGCCGGACTTGGCCCAGGTGCGCAGGACCTCGGCGAACGCGGCGAGCAGCGCGGCGGACGGCGTGAGGTCGTGCCGTGCCGCCGCGGCCGTGAATCGAGACCACCGCCGCGCGTCGAGGCGGCCCGACCTGCGGCCGAACCGTGGGCGGCCGGACTGCGCGCGCGGCAGATCCGGAGCGGGCGGCAGGTCGGCCAGGCGGCCGAGCCAGTAATTCCGCGCCGCCGGATAGCCCGTCGACTCGGTCCCGGCGGGCGTCGCCAGTACGGCCTCGTGATACGCCTGCGGCGGTGCCGCCCCGAGGGCGGAGCCGCCGTTCGGGTCGGTGTGGAGGGCAGCCGGGTCGCCGTCCGGGTCGGCGTAGAGCGCGGCCAGGTCGCCCACCAGGATGTGCGCGAACCGCCACCAGTCCGCCAGGTGCCGGTCGACGGCCAGGTGAAGCAGAGCCGCTCCACCCGGCATCAGCGTCACCCGCACCTCCACCGGCGGGCCGGGCGTCGAGGGTGGCTCAGCCGCAGACATCCGCGCCCGCACGGCCGCCGCTTCCTGTGCCGCCTCCTCGGGGGCCGCACCACGCAGGTCCAGGAGGGAGACCCGTAACTCGGTGGGCCGCTCGGGCACCCGCTGCCGTCCCTCCGGGAGGACGACGGCGCGCAGGGCGCCGTGCCGCTCGGCCAACCGTGCGCACGCGCGCTCCAGCCGGGCGGCGTCCAGCTCGGCCAGCCGCCACTCGGCGTAGTGGCGGCCGCCTGCCGCACTGGGCAGCGAGCGCGCGACCCATCCGGCGAGCTGGGCGTCGGTGAGCGGGAACACGTCGGCGGCAGGGCGGCCGCGCGCGTCGCCGCCGAGGGCCGTCACGAAGGGGCCTTCGCCGTCGCGCGGCGCTCCGCGGCGCTGCGCAGGACGCAGAACTCGTTGCCCTCCGGATCGCCCAGCACCGCCCACCCGGTTCCGTCCGGCCGGCGCCGGTCGCTGACCATCGTCGCCCCGATGCCGAGCAGCCGCTCGACCTCCTGGTCGCGCGGGCCGTCCGGCTGGAGGCACACGTGCAGCCTGTTCTTGATCGTCTTCGGCTCCGGCACCTGGTGGAAGAACAAGGTGGGACCGTCGGGCAGCATCACAGTGGCCTCCGGATCCCCGGGCTTGTCGTCGTCGCTGATCGGTCGGCCGGTCACCTGGCTCCACCACGTGGCCAGCCGATAGGGATCGGCGCAGTCAACCGCGATGTGACGGACTGTCGAACTCATCTGTCTCCCTGGACGAAAACGTGGGTGGGTCGCCGGAATCGGCCGCGGCGTCAGTTCAGCAACTGCGTCGCGACCTCGGCATCCGGCATGCGTCGTACTTCAAGGATGACGTCGGCGATGCGATCGGCGTCGATCCCCTGTTCGGCCGCCCGCGTGCGCACGAGCTCGGCCAGCCGCGCCACCGTCGTGGCGTCCAGGAACAAGTGCAGCGGGAGATCCACCCCGAACAGGTCTCGCAGCTGTGCCACGATGAGGGTGGCCATGATCGAATGGCCGCCCAGTTCGAAGAAGTCGTCCTGAACGCCGAGGTCGCCGCCGTCCAGCTGACCGGCCCACATGCCGAGCAGCACCTCCTGCAGGGCGTCCTGCGGCGGCACCGGAGGGCGGTTCCGTAGCGCCGCGCCCTCGTTGCCGGCCAGCAGGCGGGCGGCGTCGACCTTGCCGTTCGCCGTGAGCGGGAAAGCGGCCAGGCACGTGAACGAGGCGGGGATCATCGCCGGGGACAGGACCCGGCCGAGGAAGCGGCGCAGCTCCTCGGCGGCGGGCGGCGGCGTGCCGGCGGCCAGGACGAGGAAGGCCGCCAGCTCCAGATCACCCCTGACGCCCGGCCTGGCCAGCACCACGGCCTCGCGCACATCCGGATGGCCGCGCAGGGCGGACTCCACCTCGGCGGGCTCGATCCTGGTGCCGCGGATCTTCACCTGGGCGTCGAGCCGGCCGAGGTACTCCAGGCTCCCGTCGGCGCGGAACCGCGCGCGGTCACCGGTGCGATAGAGCCGCTGTCCGGCCCGGAACGGGTGCGGGACGAACCGGTCGGCGGTCTGGCCGGGACGCCCGAGATAGCCGCGGGCGAGCTGCACCCCGCCGACGTGGAGCTCGCCCGGCACCCCGACGGGTTGGGGTTCGAGCCGCTCGTCCAGGACGTACAGCTCAGTCCCCGCGATGGGCGTCCCGATGGGCACTGGCGCCGTCACAGGCGCGGTCACGCGGTATGTGCTGACGTCGATGGCGGCCTCGGTCGGTCCGTAGAAGTTGTACAGCGCGGCCTGCGGGATCGCCTCGTGGAAGCGGCGCGCCAACTCCGGGGTCAGCTCCTCGCCGCCGGAGACCACGGCTCGCAGCGTGGCCATTCGCTCGGTGACACCGGGCTCGTCGAGGACCGGCCGCATCAGCGACGGCACGAAGTCACAGGCCGTGACACGGTGGCGGCCGACCACGTCGAGCAGGTAGCGGGGGTCACCGTGGCGCCCGGGCTCGGCTAGCACGAGGCGCCCGCCGGTCATGAGCGGCACGCACAACTCCCAGAGGGACGCGTCGAAACCGATCGTGGTCCGGTGCAGGACGACGTCGTCCGGGCCGAAGCCGAACGTGTCACACATCCACCGCAGTCGGTTGTGCAGTCCACGATGCGTGATCACCACACCCTTGGGCGTGCCCGTCGAGCCGGAGGTGTAGAGCACGTAGGCCGCGCCGTCGAGAGCGGCGGGGGCCGCGGGCTCCTCGGAGGGCAGGTCGGTCAACCTGTCCACGGCCACCGTCTCCGGGCCGCCTCCGGGAAGGCGGTCGATCATGTCCGAACTGGACAGGACCAGCCGGGGCAGGGAGTCACGCAGGACGTGCTCGATCCGTCCGGCCGGCTGGCCCGGGTCCAACGGCACGTACGTCCCGCCGGCCTTGAGCACCGCGAGGAACGCGACCAGCAGGTCCGGGCCGCGCTCAAGGTGCACCCCGATCCGGTCCTCGGCCGCGACGCCACGGCGGCGCAGCCACCCGGCTAGCGCGGTCGAACGCCGCTCCAGCTCGCCATAGGTCAGCTCCGGGCCGGTCCCGCCGTCGCGGTCGGCCATCACCGCGACGGTGTGCGGGTGCTCCGCGGCCTGCTTGGAGAAGCGCTCCTGGAAGCTCCCCGCCGGGTACGCGGGCGCGGCCGCACCGCTGAACCGCTCGACCAGCAGGTCGCGCTCGGCCGGGGCCATCAGGGGCAGCGCCGCCACGGTCCCCTCCGGGTGGGCCGCTGCCCCGGCGTACACCGAGAGCAGACCGGCCACGAAGCGCTCCGCGGTGGCACGGTCGAAGACGTCCGCGGCGAACACCGCCACGCCTGTGAGCGATCCATCCGCGGCCGGCATCAGCTCGAGACTGAGGTCCAGGTCGGTGGTGGCCCGCGGCGGTTCGAGCCGCTCGATCTCCAGGCCCGGCAACTCCAGCGGCCGCAGCGGGATGTCACCCAGCGCGAGGACGGTGCGGAGCGGGGACCGGCCCGCGCGCCGGCCGCTGCCCGCGTCCTGGACGATCCGCTCGAACGGCACGTCCTGGTGCGCGTAGGCGTCCAGGCAGGTCGCGCGCACTCGCCGGAGGAGCCGCGTGCAGGTCTCCGCTCCGTCGACCTCGACGAGCAGGGGCAGCGTGTTGACGAAGCAGCCGACCACCCGCTCCAGCTCCGGTAGCGGGCGCCCGGCCACCGGAGTGCCGATCAGCGCGCCGCTCTCACCGGCCCACCGGCACAGCGTCGCCGCGAGTCCCGCCGCCAGCACCATGAACGGTGTCGCCTCCGCGGCCTCGCCGACCTGCCGCAGCGCGGCGACCAGGTCCGCCGGCAGCTCCACCGGCACCGACCTCGCCGGTGACGACGTGCCGGGCGGGCGGGGCCGGTCCGCCGGGATCGCGGCGGCGTCGGCCGCGAACGGCCGCGCCCGCCAGTAGGCCTCGTGCTCTTCGAACTCCGGGGTCGCCAGCCGCTCGCGCTGCCAGGCCGCGAAGTCGGCGTACTGCGGCGAGACGGCAGGCAGGCCGGGATCCCGCCCGGCAATGTCGGCCCCGTACGCGGCCGACAGCTCGTCCACCAGCACGCCCAGCGACCATCCGTCCACCACGATGTGGTGCACGCACAAGGCGAGGATCCACTCCTCGCCGGGGGCGTCGGCCACTCGCCACAGGCCGGCGCGCAGCAGCGGCGGCTTCGACAGGTCGAACGGCGCGATCATGAACTCGTCCAGCCGCGACGGCACCTCGGCCGCCGTCACGTCCCCGCCCGCCACGTCGACAGGCACCTCTCCCGCCGGGCACACCACCTGCTCCAGGCCGCGGACGGGATCGACGGCGAAACCGGTACGCAACGCCTCGTGCCGGTCGACCAGCACGGCCACCGACCGGCTCAGCGCTCCGGCGTCGAGGTGGCCGCGCAGCCGCATGGCGATCGGCACGTGGTAGGTCACCGCGTCCGCGTCCAGCTCCTGAAGGAAGAACATCCGCTCCTGGGCAGGGGAGGCCGCCAGCCGGGTTTCGCCCGCCGCGCGCGGCAGCGCTGGGATCGATGGGCGCCGGGCCGCGTGCCTGCGCGCCAGCTCCATGACGACCAGGGCCCGCTTCTCGGGGGACAACTCCACGCCCGCCCGGCGGGGGGCGTCCGGTTCACCGGGGGCGGCTGGGGACCCGGTCATGGGCACGCACCGTCGGCGACCGGCGGTCGCCGGGTGGGACTGATAGCAAACACCTCAGCTGTAGCCTCTCGTCCGTCCGAGTCGGAAGGGCCGGCGCGGGTGCGGACACCGCGGGGCCTGGCGGCCGATTCTCCGGCCGGCGACCGGGCCTTCACGAGTCAGGAAAAGTTCTGACTCGCCGCCCTGCGGGGCGGTGTCAGGGGAGTTCCCGACTACCGCCCGTGCCACGGAGAACGAGGATGAGACGAGGCCGGAGCGGGCCGGCGCACCTGGCGTGGCTCGGCTCGGCCGGACTGCGGGGCACGCCCCACCATGGAAGGCGGCACAGTGACACAGCGCGTTGTGGTGGTCAAGTGCGGCGGGGCCGCCGGGATCGACGAGGCGAGGGTGTGCCGTGACGTCGCCGCGCTGGTCGCGGCCGGTGACCGGGTGGTCCTCGTACATGGTGGGTCCGCCGCCATCGGCGATCTCGCCGGACGCCTCGGCGTGCCGCTGCGGGAGCTCGTCTCGCCCGGCGAGGTCACCGCCAGGCACACCGACCCGGCCACGATGGAGATCGTGCTGCTGGCGCTGCTCGGCAAGGTGAAGGGAGAGATCCTGGCGGAACTGGGCCGGGTGGGGGTGCGGGCCGTCGGGCTGTCCGGCCTGGACGCCGGGCTGATCAGGGCCCGGCGCAAGAAGGCCCTGCGCGCGGTAATCGACGGGCGCACCGTGGTGGTGCGCGACGACCACAGCGGGCGGATCGCCTCGTTGGACGGTGGCCTGCTGACCACCCTGCTCGACGCCGGCCTCGTGCCGGTGATCTCGCCTCCGGCGGTCGCCGAGGACGGCCGGCCGGTGAACGTCAACGCCGACCGCGTCGCCGCGCGAGCCGCGGCCGAGCTGCGCGCGGACGTCCTGATCATGCTCACCGCGGCTCCCGGCGTACTCGCCGACCCGGCGGACGAGGGCAGCCTGCTGACCGATTTCCGGCTTCCCGGGGAAGGCGGCACCCCCGGCCACGTCAAGGGCGGCATGGCGGCGAAGCTGATCGCCGCGGGCGAGGCGCTCGCGGCGGGCGTGGAACTCGTCGTGATCGCCGACGGCCGGGCCGAGCGTCCGGCGCTGTCCGCGCTCGCCGGGGCCGGCACGCGCGTTCATCCGCCCGTCGACCTGCCTGCCGACCGGCCCGCTCCCGCCGCGCCGCGCCGGCGGACCGTACCGCCCACGCAAGAGTTGTCACCGCGTAACCGCTAGGGAAGGTGCCGATGTCTCGAACCGGGTTCACCGACTTCGTGGAGCTGCTCCGCGCGCGGGCGCAGGAGCGCCCCGAGGCCGTCGCGTTCGTCTTCGCCGACGGTGACGATGGGACTCCGGTGAGCCGTGGCGAGCTGGACACCAGGGCACGGGCCGTCGCCGCACACCTGCGTGCCTCCGGGGTCGCGCCCGGCGACCGCGCGCTCCTGCTCTACACGCCGAGCCTGGAGTACATCGCCGGCTTCCTCGGCTGCCTGTACGCCGGCGTCGTCGCCGTCCCCATGTTCCCGCCCAGGCAGAGCCGTCACTTCGAACGCATCCAGGCCATCGCCGCCGACGCCGACGCCTCCGTCGCGCTGACCGACGCCGCTGTCCTGGCCGACGTACGAGCCAGGTTCGCCACCCTCGACCAGGTGCGCTCCCTGCGGTGGGAGGCCACGGAGGGGCTGGACCAGGCCCTGGCCGGCGAGTGGCGGCCTCCGGCAGCCACCGGGGACTCGGTGGCGTTCCTCCAGTACACCTCGGGCTCCACGGCCGCTCCGAAGGGAGTGATGGTGGGGCACGGCAACCTGCTGCACAACTCCGCCGTCATCGCCGGGGTTCTGAGGGCCGGCGAGCACACCCGTGGCGTGAGCTGGCTGCCGCCCTACCACGACATGGGGTTGATCGGCGGCATCCTGCAGCCGCTCTACAGTGGTTTTCCCTGCCTGCTGATGTCTCCGCTCACCTTCCTCCACCGCCCGTTCCGCTGGCTGGAGGCGCTCAGCCGGTTCGGCGGCACGGTGAGCGCGGCACCCGACTTCGCCTACGCGGAGTGCGTCAAGAGGGTGACGGACGACGAACTGGCGACCCTGGACCTGAGCGCGTGGCAGGCCGCCCTCGTGGGCGCCGAGCCGGTGCGCCCGAGCACGCTGGCCGCCTTCAGCGAGCGGTTCGGCCCGGCGGGCTTCCGCCGGGAGTCTCTCCTGCCGTGTTACGGGCTCGCGGAGGCCACGCTGATGGTCACCGGCTCGCCGTCGGGGGCGGGCGCGGCGACCCGGACGCTGGCCAGGGATGCGTTGGCCGGCGGCATCGTACGGGACGGCGACGGGGACGGCGTGGAACTCGTCGGCTGCGGGCACGACCACGAGCCGGGCCGGGTCGCGGTGGTCGACCCGCTCACCAGGCGCCCCTGCGCCCCCGGCACGGTCGGCGAGATCTGGGTCACCGGCCCCACTGTGGCGGCCGGCTACTGGTCCGACGAGCAGGCGACCAAGGACACCTTCGAGGCGCGCGTCCCCGGCGACGAGCGCGCCTGGCTACGCACCGGCGACCTCGGCTTCCTGGACCGCGGCGAGCTGTACGTGGCCGGACGCGTCAAGGACCTCATCGTCGTCCGGGGGGCCAACCATTACCCGCAGGACATCGAGACGACGGCGGAGCAGGCTCGCCCGTCGCTGCCGCGCGGGCGCGGCGCGGCGTTCGCCCTCGACGACGGCCGGCGCGAGGGAGTGGTGCTCGTGCAGGAGGCCGCACCCGGCGAGGACCTCGCCGCCGCTGGGGACGCCATCCGGGCGGCAGTGTCGCACGTGCATGGTCTGGCCCTGGCAGAGGTCGTCTTCGTCCGGCCCGGAGGCATCCCCCGTACGTCCAGCGGCAAGATCCGCCGCAGGGAGTGCCGCGACCGCTACCTGCGCGGCGTTCTCCCCTTCGCCTCGGCCCCGGGCCACCCCGGCACGGCCCCGCAGGTGCCCGTGCCGGACGACCCGCAGGGCTCGACCGGCCGGATGCGTGACATCGTCGCCGCCGTCCTGGAGCGCGAACCGTCCGCCGTCGATCCGGCGCGGCCACTCGTCGCGCAAGGCCTGGACTCCCTCGGCGCCGCTCGGCTGCGGGCGGCGCTGCAGACCGAGCTGGACCTGGCCGTCGACCTGACTTCCCTGCTGGACGGGGCGAGCGTGGCCACCCTGGCCGCGACGATGGCCGCCGGCCCGCTCGCCTCAGCCGCGGAACGGCCCGGCGATCACGGTACGGCCGCTCGGGGGAGCGGGGCGGCCGCGATCGTGCCGCGGGCGGGGCGTGCCGGGCCGGTGCCGGCCACGCCGGAGCAGCGACGGCTGTGGTTGCTGCACGAGCTGGGCGCGGGCGCGGCCTATCACGTCACCGGCCTGGTACAGCTCGCCGCGCAGCCGCACCGGGACCTGGTCGAGGCCTGCGTCCGGTTGCTGGTGGAGCGGCATGAGAGCCTGCGCACCGCCGTGACCCCCGGGGCGGACGGCCTGGTGCTGGACGTGCCGGACGGTGTCTGGAGCGACATCCGGATCGAGGTTCCACTCTTGACGGCCGCCGATCGCGCGGAGCGCGACGAGATGGTCCGGGAGTGGGCGGCGTGTCCGTTCGATCTGTCCCGGCCGCCGCTGGTGCGCGCCATGCTCGTCCAGACCGGCGACGAGCGGCCGGAGTGGGCACTGGCGCTGTGCGCGCACCACATCGCCGTCGACGGCTGGTCCTTCACAGTGCTGGCGCGGGACTTCGCCGAGGCGTACGCGGCACTCGCCGCCGGCCGGGCACCCGCCGCACCCGCTCCCGCCATCACCTACCGTGACTACGCCGCCTGGCTGGACGACGGCGACGATGATCCCGGCGAGACGGACGGTACGTCGTACTGGCTCGACGTGCTGGAAGGCGCCGCCCCGCCCGAGATCGGCGTCGGCGTCGCCCGGGCGGGCGGCGCCGGGCCGGGCGACACGGCGTTCGCCGGGGCGGCGTTGTCGCTGCGGCTGTCCGAGGAGACGGTGGCCGGGCTGCGGCGGGTCGCGGCGGACGAGGGCGCCACCCTCTTCATGGCCCTGGCCACCGGGTTCGCCGCCGTGCTGGCCCGCTGGTCGGGACGGTCCGACGTGCTCTTCGGCACCGCGTTGGCCGGCCGCGACCTGCCGGAGCTGGCAGACCTGGTGGGCCTGTTCGCCGGGACGCTGCCGCTGCGCGTCGACTGCGGCGGCGAGCCGACGTTCCGCGAGCTGCTGCGCCGCGCCCGGACAGTCTGCCTGGATGCCTACGACCACGGCGCCGCCCCGCTGGAGCTGCTGAACCAGCGCGCATCCCATGCCGCGGCCGGACATCGGCCTCTCGTCCGGCACCTGCTCGTGCTGCAGGAGGCGCGGCCGGCGATCGACCTCGGGGTCGGCCCGGCGGAGGTGACAGTCCTGCCCGGCGGCGCCAAGACCGACCTGGAGCTCGAACTCGTCCCCACCGCGGACGGGGGCCTGGACGGCACGCTGGTGTACGCCACCGAGCCGGTCGGCGAGGACACCGCCCGCCGCATCGCCGACGGCCTGGGCCTGGTGCTCCAGGCGGCGGCGGCCGAGCCGGATCGGACCGTCGCCGACCTGCCGGTGCTGAGCCCGGCCGCCGTGGACCGGATCGTGCGCGGATACGGCGGCTTCGCCGGCGGCCCGACGCTCGAACCGGCGGTGCCGGCCTGGTTCGAGGCCCAGGTGGACCGCTCGCCACACGCTCCCGCCGTCCTCGCCCCAGACGGCCTCGTCCTCACCTACGCCGAGCTGGACCTCCGGGCCAACCGGCTGGCCAACCACCTGCGCGGACTCGGCGTCGGGACGGAGGACCGCGTCGCCGTACACCTGCATCGCGGGGTGGACCTGATCGTCGCGATCCTCGCCGTGCTCAAGGCTGGCGCGGCCTACCTGCCTCTCGACCCCGGCGACGCGCCCGCGCGGCTGCGGCACATGCTCGCCGACGGCGCCGCCTCGCTCACCCTCACCCGCGCCGACCTGGCCGATGGCCTCGGCGGCGACCCTGACGGGGTGCTGCTGCTGGATGATGTCGCCGCTGGCCCGGTGGCGGACGGCGGCCGCCCCGGTGTGGCGGTGCCGCCGGGCAACGCCGCGTACGTCCTCTACACGTCCGGGTCGACGGGTGTGCCGAAGGGCGCGGTGAACACCCACGGAGCGCTGGCCAACCGGCTGCGCTGGGCTCAGGCGGCCTACCCGCTGACCGCCGGGGACCGGGTCCTGCAGAAGACCCCGATCGGCTTCGACGTGTCGGTCTGGGAGCTGCTGCTCCCGCTGGTCACCGGCGCGACGCTGGTGTTCGCCCGGCCCGGCGGGCATCAGGACGCGGCCTATCTCGGCGAGGTCATCGCCGGCCATCGGGTGACCACGTGCCACTTTGTGCCCTCGATGCTGCAGGCGTTCCTCGACGATCCGGACGCGAGCCTCGCTGGTGTCAGGCGGGTCCTGTGCAGCGGCGAGGAGTTGCCGGCCGTGCTGGCCAAGGAGTTCCTCGACCGCTTCCCCGGCGTGGCGCTGCTCAATCTGTACGGGCCGACGGAGGCCGCGATCGACGTGACCGTCCACCCGGTGACCGCGCCCGTGCCGTCGCGCGTGCCCATCGGCGTCCCAGTCCCGGGCAGCACCCTGTACGTGCTGGACGACGGGTACCGGCCGCAGCCGATCGGCGTGCCAGGACAGCTGTTCATCGGCGGAGCGCAGCTCGCCCGCGGCTACCACGGCAGGCCGGCGTTGACCGCCGAACGTTTCGTTCCGGATCCCTTCGCGCCCGGGCAGCGCATGTACGCCACCGGCGACGTGGCCAGGTGGCGGCCGGACGGCACGCTGCAGTACCTCGGCCGGCTGGACCACCAGCTCAAGATCCGTGGAAACCGGGTCGAACCCGGAGAGATCGAAGCGACGCTCCTCACACACGACGGTGTCGCCGCCGCGGTCGTCGTGCCCCGCCCGGACCGTCACGGCGGGCCATTCCTGGTGGCTTACCTCGTCCCAGCGGGGCAGGGGCCAGCCGACACGGAGATCCGCGCCTTCCTCGGCGCCCGGCTGCCCGGGCACATGGTCCCGGTGGTCTACCGCCGGATGGAGACGCTGCCCCGGCTGCCCAACGGCAAGATAGACCGGTCCGCGCTGCCGCCGGTGGACCCGCCGGACGGCGCCGTCACCACGTTCGTGGCGCCGCGAACCCCGGTCGAGCGGGTGCTCAGCGAGATCTGGTCGGAGGTGCTCGGCCTCGACTCGGTGGGGGTGCGGCACGACTTCTTCGAACTGGGTGGGCACTCCCTGATGGCGATCCGGGTGGCGGGCCGCGTGGGCGCCGAGTTCGGCGTGCGGCTCCCCGTCGCCCAGCTGCTCGGCGGCCGGTCCACGATCGAGCGCCTCGCCGAGCTCGTGGAGTCCCTGCAGTTCGAACAGGCCGCGCCCAACGAACTGGAGGCCGTCCTCGCCATGGTGGCCGGGATGTCGGACGAGGAGACGCGCCGGTACCTCGCCGACCTGGACAGGGCCGACCTGGACAGGAAGGACTGAGCGCGCCGTGAGCAGGCCGTCCGGTGAAGCGACGACAGCGGAGACCCCGGGTGACAAGGCCCGCCACCGCCGGGGGTTCTGGCTGCTCTGGCTCGCCACGCTGATCTCCGGCCTCGGCGACGGCGTGCGCTTCGTCGCGCTGCCGCTGCTGGCCGCCACCGTGACCCGCGACCCCGTGCTGATCGCGTCGGTGACCGTCGCGGGCCAGCTGCCATGGGTCGTCGTCGGACCGGTGACGGGTGTGCTGACCGACCGGCTCAACCGGCGAAGGCTGGTCTGGCAGGTCGCGGTGTTCCAAGCCGTGCTGATGGGCGTCTTCGCCGTCTCAGTGGCCGGCGGAGCGGCCGGTGTCGCGGTCATCGCCGTGGCGGCGTTCCTGCTGGCCTCCTCGGAGACGCTCAGCCTCAACCTGTCCGCGGCCTTGATCCCCGAGCTGGTGGACGAGCGGCGGCTGTCGTCCGCCAACAGCTGGGTGCAGGGCGGGCAGTTCGTCATGAGCGATTTCGTCGGGTTGTCGATCGGCGCGGTCCTGTTCGGTTTCGCGCCGCTGCTTCCGTTCGCCGTGGACTCGGTGACCTTCGCGGTGGCGGCGCTCCTGCTGCTGGCCATGGGGCGGTCCGGCAAGCCCACGGAGGCGGTGCCGAAGGTCACGCTCGCCGTCGTGCGCGCCGACCTCGCGGAGGGCATGCGGTGGCTGCTGCGGCACCGGCTGCTGCGGACACTGTGCGGGCTCATCGCGGTGAGCAACTTCGCCGTCGTCGGCGTCACGGCCATCGCGGTGCTGTACGCGCTGGAGGTGCTGCGCGTCGACCGCACGACGTACGGCCTGCTGATGGTCATCGTCGCGGTCGGGGGACTGGCCGGTCTGGTCACCGCTCCGTGGTTGTCGAAGCGGCTCGGCTACGGAGGCGTCCTGCGGGTCACGTTCGCGCTCATGCCGGTGCCGTTCTTCGCCACCGGGCTCACCGCGACGCCGCTGGTGGCCGCGTTCTCGTTCTTCTTCGTCGGCGCGAGCATCTCGCTGGGCAACGTCGTCAGCATCTCGCTGCGGCAGGAACTCGTCCCGGCGGAGATGTTCGGGCGGGTCAACAGCTTCTACCGGCTGCTCGCCCTCGGTCTTGGCCCGCTCGGCGGGGCCTGCGCCGGGGTTCTGGCCGACCGGTTCGGGTTGCACGCGCCGTTCCTGCTCGGCGGCGCTCTGCTGACCGTCACCGTCCTCGCGGCGGTGCCGCTGCTCTCCGAGCGGGCGGTCACCGCCGCCAAGGAAGCCAAGGCCAAGAAGACCAAGGACCAGGAAGCCAAGGACCAGGTCACCGGCGGCTAGGGGCGGCGGCGGGTGCCGCCTCCCCGCACGGGGGCCGTTCAGACCCGGAAGACGCGAGTGGTGAAGCTCTGTCCGGACACCGACGGCCAGGCGGAGAAGGCAGCGCCGGCGGGCGGCCGGAAGCCCGGCACGCCCGCGTGTTGCGCCACCACCCGCACCGGGAGCGGCCCGGCGCCGCGCACCCGCAGCACCAGCTCCGTGCCTTGCGCGGGCAGCCCCACGTACGCCAGTCCCCACTTCCACACGCCGGTCGCGAAGACGCGGTTGCGCCCGCCGGTGAGCGCGGCGCCGTCCACGGTCGCGGAGATCACCTCGTGGGCGGTCGTGTCGGCGTAGACCGACAGGGTGTGCAGGTCCGCGCCGCCGCGCAGCCGCAGCCGGACCTCCCGCTCGGCTCCGCGCGTCGTGGAGCCGAGGACCTCCAGGGTCGGCGCCGGAGGCGCTCCCGCGGAGGGCGCGGCGCCGGAAAGGTACTGGCCCGTGGGCAGGTTGGGGAACAGGTTCGCCGGGTTCACGGGCGTCCCTGAGAGCATCGCCGCGACCGCGGGATCGGCGTGCCGGGCGGCGCTGAGCCAGTATGCGCGGCCGGCGTCGGCGTCGAACGCGTAGCCGATGCTCAACGGGCGGGGGTGCGCGGCGTCGTAGCGGTCCACGGACAACCCGGTACCGATCAGCACGGTGCCGAGCAGCACGGCGGCGGCCGTTCCTGCGGACAGGACGGCCCGCCGTCCCCGCGCCGGCTCCAGCAACGGCAGGGCGGTGCCGAGTACGAAGACGCCGAGCACCAGCGGGACGGCGGCCATCGCGACGCCGAGGGCTGGGAACAGCAGCAGGACCAGCGGCAGCAGCAGCGCGGTCACCGGGATCGCGGCGACCGCGGCCGCCGCCGTGCGCCAGGGTGAGGTGTCCGCGGCCCACCTCCGGGCCGCGGCCAGCGCCGCGCATCCGGCCAGGCACGGCAACGCGAACGGGTAGGAGCCGCCGGGCACGGCGATCGCGGTGATCAGGCCGAGCACCGCGAGCCAGCCGAGCACTCCCAGCCAAATCTCCAGCGGCGAGCAGAACCGCCGCAGCAGCCCGTACCAGCACACGAGCACCGCAGCGAGCAGCGCGGCCAGGCCCCAGCCGTACAGCGCGGAACGGTAGGTGTCGCCCACGTCGAAGCTCGCGTACTCGGGGCGCAGCGCGGTCAGGGCCTCCCAGACGCCGAGGCCGAGCCCGATCGCCGCCAACGGCGGCAGGGTGAACGCGGCGGCCGCCATCGGGACGCGACGTAGCCGGAGGTCGCGGCGGCAAAACCACAGCAGCACCCCGTAGGCCACCACGGCGGCGGCGCCGAGCGGGAGCACCAGCCAGTCCGGGTAGTGCACCAGAAGCCCGAAGAGCGTGAAGTACGTGGCGTCCGCCGCGTTGCTCCGGGACAGGTCCACCGACGCCAGCGAGCGCAGCGCGCCGAGCGCGGCCGTACCCATGCCCTGCACGCTCGCGGGATCCGTGTGGGCGATGTCGTCGTGCGCGGTGTGATAATGCGCGGATCCGCCGAAGAAGGCGAAGTTCAGGCCGCGGAACCCCGCCTCGGCGAAGACGCTGAGGTCGGTGTCGTTCGGCAGCAGCCGGTAGACGGTGTCCGACACCGAGCTGGCGGCCGCTCCTGCGGCGCGCACGGCCGCCATCAGATCGCCGTTCCCGCCCACTGTCTGGAACATGACCGCCGGCCCCGTCGTGCCGCGCGCCTCCAGGTTGAGCACCACGGTGCGGGCGGGCTCGCCGGGGGTGGGGGAGCCGGTGAACGCCTGGGCACCGAGCGAGCCCGGCTCCTCCGCGTCGGTGATGAGCACGTGCACGTCGTTGGCCGGCGCGGGCCCGGTCTTGAGCGCGCGGATCACCTCCAGCACGGTGGCGACGTTGACGCCGTCGTCCGAGGCGCCCGGGCCGATCGGCACGGAGTCGTAGTGCGCCACGAGCAGGACGCGTCCCGTGGGGGCGCGTCCCGGGATGACGGCGTGGATGTTGGACACCACGCCGGCCACGTGCGTGCGGTCAGGGAAGGCACGGGCGACCCGCGTCGTCGTGGCCGTGGGCGACAGGCCGAGCCCACGCAGCCGCTCCACGAGGTATTCGCGCACCCGCACCTGGGCGGCCGACCCCGCCGGGTGCGGCGCCGCGGCGATGCCGGGAAGGTGGGCCAGCGCGCGGGCGGCCGAGAAGTCGCCGGCCGGGGCCCCAGCTCCAGCGGGTTTCGGGGACAGCGGCACGGCCGCCGCAGCCGCGCATCCGATGCCCAGGACGATCAGCAGGAACAAGATCCACGATCGTCTCGCGATGGTCGGTGACATGGCATCATCCGCTCGTTGCGATGGAGGTGCACAGGCCACCGTACGGTGGCGCGGAACTTCGCGCGTGTAGGGGAAAACCCCTGCTCCCGCCCGTCTTCTGCGGCACCGGGCCGCTGGATATCCTCGACGCGGATCGTCCGCGCGCCGAACACCTCCTTCGACCGAGAGCGAGCCTCCAGAATGGCCGAAGACCTGTACGTCCTGCCCGCGTCACATGGGCAGGAATGGATGTGGCTGGTCCATCACGTGCAGCGCGGGCAGAGGCCGTACCACGTCGGCGCTGCGCTGCGCATACGCGGGCCGGTCGACGCCGCCGCGCTGCGCACGGGCGCGAACCTGCTGGTGGAGCGGCACGAGTCGCTGCGGACCACCTTCCGCCTGGAGCCGAGCGGCGTGCTGAACCAGATCGTGTGCTCGGCCGAGGCCGTGGATCTGCCGATCGTCGAACTCCCCGGCGAGCCGGCCGCCGACGGCCGGGCGAGCGGCGCCGCCGTGTCCGCCTGGGTGACGGAGTTCTCCGACCGGCCCTTCGACCTGGCACGGGGTCCGCTGATCAGGGCCGCGCTGGCCCGGCTCGGGCCCGACGACCACGTGCTGACGCTGGTGGCGCACCATGTCGCGGCCGATGGGTGGTCGATGTCCATCCTGCTGGACGAACTCGGCGCGATATACCGGGAGCTGGTCGGCGGTGGCGTGCCCGACCTGCCGGAGCCGGACCTCCAGTACGCGGACTTCGCGGCCTGGCAGCGCGAGTGGCTCGGCTCCGGGGTCATGGAGCGGCAACTGGACTACTGGCGCGACAGGCTGGCCGGCGCCCCCGTCCTGCGGCTGCCGCCCGACCCGCCGGAGAGCTGCGGGGCATCCGCCGCCCATCCGATCAGGCTGACGCCGGATCGGACCGCGGCGCTGGGCCGCCTGGCCAGGGAGGAGCGGGCCACGCTGTTCGTCGTGGTGCTCAGCGCGCTGGCAGCCGCGCTCGTCCGGTGGACGGGCCAGGACGACATCGTCGTCTGCACGCCAGTGGCTGGCCGGCCCCGGCCCGAACTGGACGCGACCGTGGGCCTGTTCGCCGGCACCCTGCCCTTGCGGGTGGACGCCTCGGGCGATCCGGACTTCCGCGCCCTCGTCCGGCGGGCCAGGGACGGCTGCTTTGAGGCGTACGACCACCAGGACGTGCCGTTCGACAAGATCGTCGCGGCCGTGGAGCCGGACCGCAGCCGGCGCGGTGTGCCACTGTCACCGGTCATGATCTCGCTGCGTACCCAGTGGACGCCGTCCTTCGACCAGATCCCGGGCGCCGCAGTAGAGCTCGTCGAGGAGCCGCCGATCACCGGGGGGTTCGACATCTTCGCCGAGCTGGCCGAGGATCCCGGCGGCGGGCTGTACGGCTACCTGGTGGGTGACCCCGCCAAGTATCGCCCCGAGACGGTTGCGGCGCTGGGCGGCGCGTTCTGCGACGTGCTGGCGCACGTGGGGCGGGATCGCGGCGTCCCGCTCAGCCGGCTGCCACTGCCCTCCCTGACCTCGCCGGCCGCGGCCTCCGGCTCCTGAAGCGTTTCGCATCGAACGGAGGGACACGTGACCGACGGCTACCCGGTGACGCCGACCCAGCGCGACCTGTTCCTGCACCACCTGCGCTTTCCCCGCGACACCAACTACAGCCTGGGGATGACGGGCCGGCTGCCGCCGGACGTCGACACCGGCCGGTGGGCGGACGCGGTCGCACACGTGTGGGCCGCCGAACCGCTCGCCGCGACCTCTTTCCGCGTCTCGGGCGCGGAGGTGCGACACACGACGACGGCCGCGGCCGGCTCGCCGCCGTTCGAGGTCGTGGAGCTCACGGGGAGCCCCGAGACCGCCTTCACCCGGTTCGTCGCCGAACGTGTGCTGCGGTCGTACGACCTGGCGGAGCCGCCGCTGGTGAGCACGTTCCTGTGCCGAGGCGGCGACGGGGTCACCGCGGTCCTGGCCGCGCCCCACCTGCTGCTCGACGGCTCCTCAGGGCGGGTGTTCCTGGACCGGGTGTGCGCCGCCTACCGCGGCGCTCCGGCGAATGACCCGGCCTCTCCCGGCTTCCTCGACCTGGCCGCCGGGATCGCCGCACGGTTCGACGAGCCGGACACGCTCGCCCACTGGAAGTCCGTCGGCGCCGGCCTGGTCGCCGTGCGGGCGGAGGAGGGAGAAGGCGGCGCCGAGACGGAGGACCTGGTCCTGCCGGCGGGCCGCCTCGGCGCGATGGCCGTCCGGTGCGCCGAACTCGGTGTCTCGGTGCCGTCGGCGCTGCTGGCCGCCTACGCCGCCGCGATCGCGTGCGTGTGCGCGCCCGCCGGGCCGTTCCCGGTGTACACCCTGCTGGGCGGGCGCGACGCCCGCTCGCGGCACCTGATGGGCTGCTTCTTCCACGTGCTGCCGTACGTCTTCGACCCCGACACGGCGGAGCCGGCAGGGTTGCTCGGCCGTGTCAGAGGCTACCGCCGCGCGCTCGGCCGCCGCGCCTACCTGTCGGTGCAGCGGCAACGCATGCTGCTGCCGTCGGGCGGAGTGCGCTTCACCTTCAACTATTACGACTTCACCCCCGCCGAACTGCTCGGCCGGCGTGGCCGCGTGTCCATGCTGGAGTCGTACCCGCCGGACGAGGTGCATCTCATCGCGGGAGTGGAACCGGGCGGAAGCCTGCGGCTGCGGCTGGCGTACGACCGCGGCCACCTGCCCGGCCCCGCCGTGCTCAAACGGCTGCCCGAGATCCTGGACCACCTCCTGGCCGCCGGGGAGACGGTCCACGACGGCTGAAGGCGGGTGACGGCCCTCAGCCCGTCGGGGGGCGGCGCTCGATCTTCGGGATCGGCGCCGGCGCGGGGCCGGCCGGGCCGGCCGCGTCCAGGTACGCCGCGACCGCGGCCACCGTCGGCTCGCGCAGCAGTACGTTCAGCGGCAGACCGGCGCCGAACTCCGCGCGCATCCGGGCCGCCAGCCGCGCGGCCAGCAGGGAGTGCCCGCCGAAGGCGAAGAAGTCGTCGTGCACCCCGACGGCGTCGGACTGCAGGATCTCCCGCCAGATGGACAGCACCTTGCGCTCGGTCTCCGTGCGCGGCGCCCCGCCCGCGGTGGCGGTCGCCTGCGGCGCGGGCAGCGCGGCCCGATCGAGCTTGCCGCTCGGGCCGACCGGCCATTCGTCCACGATCACGATGGTCGACGGCACCATGTGCGCGGGCAACCGCTTCTCCAGCATGGCCGTGATCTCCTTGGCGAGCCCGGCCTCCGGCTCCCCCGTTCGCGGCGCGAGGCTGACGTAGCCGACGAGCAGCGCGCCGTCGTCCGCCCCCGCGTAGGTCGTGACCACGGCTCGCGCCACCCGCGGGTGCTCCCGCAGCGCGGCCTCGATCTCGCCCGGCTCGATCCGCTGCCCGCGCAGCTTCACCTGGTGGTCCAGCCGCCCGAGGAACTCCAGCACGTCGCCGTCGCGCCAGCGCACCCGGTCGCCGGTGCGGTACAGTCGGCCGCCCGCGCTGAAGGGGTCGGGCACGAAACGTGCCGCGGTGAGCGCCGGCCGGTCGTGGTAGCCACGTGCCACCGGCAGGCCGCCGATGTACAACTCGCCGGGCACGCCCACGGGCGTCGGTTCGAGGTTCGCGTCCAGCACGTACAACCGGGCCCCCGAGACCGGCCGACCGATGGGCACCTTCGCGCCGTCCGGTCCGGTGTCCGCGACCGGCCAGGTGGTCGCGTCGATGGCCGCCTCGGTGGGGCCGTACAGGTTGAACAGGTCCACCGCCGGGAGCGTCCGGTGGCAGCGGGCCGCCAGCTCGCGGGGCAGCTCCTCGCCTCCGGACAGCACCCGGCGCAGTGTCGTGGCGCAGTCGGCCACGTCCCGCTCGTCCAGCAACGCGCCGAGCAGCGATGGCACGACGTTGATCGTCGTGCAGCCCTCCTTCCGCACCAGCCGCAGCAGGTAGGCGGGGTCGAGGTGCCCGTCCTGGGCGGACGCCATGACGACCCGGGCGCCGTTCACCAGGGGCAGCGTCCACTCCCCGATGGATACGTCGAAGCCGAGGGGCGTCTTGCAGAGCGCGACGTCGTCCGCGCCGAACCCGTATCCGTCCCGCATCTCGCGTAGCCGGTTCACCAGCGCGCGATGCTCGACGACCACGCCCTTGGGAGTGCCGGTGGAGCCGGAGGTGTAGATCACGTACATGGCCTGCCGCGGGTCCGCGAGCAGGCGTGGGCGGTCGGTACGGGACGCGGCCACCCCGTCGGCGACCTCGTCGAGCAGGACTACCTGCGGGCCGTCGCCGGCACCCGCGCCCTCGACCGGCAACAGGCCCGACCGGGTGAGCACGACCCGCGCCCCGCAGTCGGCGATCATGAAATCGAGCCGGGCCTTCGGGTAGGCCGGGTCCAGAGGCACGATCGCGGCGCCGGCCTTCAACACGCCGAGCGACGCGGCCACCAGCTCGGCCGAGCGGTTCAGGCACACCGCCACGCGGTTCTCGGCCCGCACGCCCATGTCACGCAGCAGCCAGGCCACCGCGTTGGCTCGATGGTCCAACTGGCGGTAGGTCAGCCGTTCCTCCTCGTCCACCACGGCGACCACGTCCGGCGTGGCGTCGGCGGCGCGCTCGACCAGCTCGTGCAGGCAGGCGGCGTCCTGCGCGGCGCGGCCGTGGCCGGCACGCAGCAGCCGGTCCCGTTCGGCCACGCCGAACAGACGCAGGCTGTCGATCGGCCGGTCGGGGTCGGCGGCGGCATCCTCCAGCAGCGTGTGCAGGGACTCCACCAGGCGCGCCACAGTGGGCGGGTCGAACAGCGCCACCGCGTACTCGGCGGTGCCGACCATCCCGCCCGCCCCGTCGGGCGCGAGCTCCAGCTTCAAGTCGAATTTCGCGGTGTCGGTGAACACCGGCATGACCTCGATCGACAATCCCGGCAGCTCGACGCTGAGACTCGGCGCGTCGTGCACCACGAGCGAGTGCCGCACCAGGGGCGTGCGGGTCGCCTTCCTGTCCGGCTGAAGTTCCTCGACGACCTGCTCGAACGGCGCGTCCTGGTGGGCATACCCGTCCAGGCAGGTCTGCCGCACCCGGCGCAGCAGCCGGCGGAAGGTCGGGCGGTCGGCGGCGTCCACCCGCAGCGGCAGCATGTTGACCAGGCAGCCGACGAGGTCGGCCACCTCCGGACGGTTCCGGCAGGCGACCGACGCGCCGACCACGAGGTCGTCTTGACCGCTCCAGCGGTGCAGCAAAGTGGCGAATCCCGCCAGCAGCACCATGTACGGTGTCGCTCGCTCCGCGCCGCCGAGCGCGCGCAGCGCGGAGACCAGGCCGGCCGGCAGCTCGAAGTCCAGGGTCGCCCCGTCGAAGGAGTCCTGCGCCGCCGTCCGGTCGGTGGGCAGCTCGACCAGCGGCGCGTCCGCCAGCTTCGCCACCCAGTGGTCAACGTGCTCCCGTAGCACCGGCCCGGCCAGGTGGCGCTGCTGCCAGTCGGTGAGGTCGGCGTACTGCAGGGCGGGCTCGGGCAAGGGCGAGGCGGCACCGGCGCTGTAGGCGCGGTACAGCTCGGCGAGCTCTCCGAACAGGATGCCCAGCGACCAGCCGTCGGCTGCGATGTGGTGCAGGCCGACCAGGAGAAGGTGCTCGTCGGCCGCGACACGCAGCAGGAGCGCGTGCAGCAGCACGTCACGGTCGAGGCCGAAGGGCCGGTTGGCTTCCGCGCGTCGGTACTCGGCCACCGCCGCCGCACGGTCGGCCGGCGGCATCCCTGACAGGTCTATGACGGGCAGCTCTACCTCGGCCTCCTCCCTGACACTCGCCCAGGGCACGCCGTCGTCCTGGTGGAAGGACGTGCGGAGGATCTCGTGCCGCCGGACCACCTCGGAAAGGGAGCGCCGCAGCACCTCGACGTCCACCGCTCCGCGCAACCGGGCGCCGCCCGCCATGTTGTACAGCGGCGAGCCGGGCTCCAGCTGATCGAAGAACCAGATGCGCTGCTGGGCGAACGAGAGAGGCAGGCGATCGCGGGAGGCTCCGGAGGGCGTGATGGGAGGCAGCCCGGCGGCCGCCGGACGCTCTCCCAGCAGCCGGTCCAGAAGCTTGCGCTGGTCGGTGGAAAGGTGCTCGCTGCGCATGTCGAGGTATCCGTTCCCATGGGGCGAAAAGCAGCACTAGGCCTGCCAGAGTTTGATCGCAGGCTGGCACCGGACCGGCGGATCAGGGCAGTCGGGGAGATTCCCGACGCCTCAGGCGGCGGGGCCTCGCCTAGGCTCACGGCCACCGAAGTCAGAACCTCAGTCCCAATGCTCGTGAAGGCCGACCCTCCCTGCCGACTTTGAGGATGAAGCCGTGGAAAGTGTTGCTCGGCATCTGCTCTCGCTCGACGATCTGCCTGACGCCGCCCTGCACGCGATCGTCCAGCGCGGCACCCACCTGGCCGTGTCGGGACTGGGCGCGGAGCGTCCACTCCGCGACAAGGTCGTCGGAACGTACTTCCGCAAAACCTCCACCCGCACGCGGGTGGCCTTCTCCGGCGCCGCGCTGCGCCTGGGGGCACAGGTGATCACCCTCGGACCCGGCGACCTGCAGACCAACACCGGCGAGTCCTGGCAGGACACCGGTGACGTGCTGTCCAGGATGCTGGACGCGATCGTGGTCCGCACCGCCGCCGACCCGGCCGAACTGCGTGAGTGGACCGGCCAGCGGACCATGTCCGTGATCAACGCCATGACCTCGGACGAACACCCGACGCAGGCGCTCGCCGATCTGGCCACCTTGCGTCAGCACTTCGCGCGGATCTCGGGGCTGCGGCTGCTGTACGTGGGGGAGGGCAACAACACCGCGGCCGCGTTGGCGCTCGCGCTCGCGAGATACCCGGATGTCATGCTGGAATTCCGTACGCCTCCCGGATACGGGGTGGACCCCGGCGTGTGGGAACGCGCTCTGACGCACGCCAAGCGCTGCGGCGCGACGCTGGCCGAGCGGCACGACCTGGACGACCTGCCGCCGGGGTGCGACGTCATCTACACCACCCGGTGGCAGACGACGGGGTCGGTCAAGCCCGACGCCAACTGGCGGCGCACGTTCGCCCCGTTCCAGGTCACCGGCGCAATGTGGGAGCGGAGCCCGGACTCCGTGTTCATGCACGACCTTCCCGCGCACCGGGGGGAGGAGGTCACGGCGGAGGTGCTCGACGGCCCGCGCAGCATCGCCCTCCGCCAGGCCGAGAACAAGATGCACAGTGCGATGGCGGTCCTCGAGTGGTGCTTCGGTGCCCTCGGCGAAGAGCCGCTCGCCAAATGAAGGACGGACGAAGGGGGACGTCGACCATGGTCGCGAGCCTGCCCGATGAACGGGCTCTGCCACACGTCATGGAGGCCGGGGCCGAGGGAGAGCCACTCGCGGAGCTGGTCGCCGCGCGCCGCCCGGAACTGCGCCGCCGGCTCCACCGGGACGGGGCATTGTTGTTTCGGGGGTTCGCCGTGGGCGCGGGCGGCGGAGACGTCGGAGGCTTCAACGAGGTGGTGTGCGCGCTGTCCGGCGAGCCGCTGGCCTACTCCGAGCGCTCCTCGCCGCGCAGCGTCATCGAGGACCGCGTCTACACCTCCACGGACTACCCGCCCGATCAGGAGATCTTCCTGCACAACGAGAACTCCTACCAGGACTCCTGGCCGCGCACCCTCTACTTCTTCTGCCGGCGGCCCCCGGAGACCCTCGGCGCCACGCCGCTCGCGGACGTTCGCCGCGTGCTGGCCGCCGTCGATCCGCAAGTGCGGGAGGAGCTCGACCGGCGCGGCTGGTCGGTCGTGCGCAACTTCCACGACGGGTTCGGCGTGGACTGGAGGTACGTCTTCGGCACCGAGGACCGCGCAGAGGTCGAGCGGCACTGCCGGAACCACGGCCTGACCTGCGAATGGTCGGAGGGCCGGCTGCGCACTACCGCCGTCCGGCGGGCCGTGCACACCCACCACGAGACCGGTGAGAGCGTCTGGTTCAACCACATCACCTTCTTCCACCACACCACGCTGCCCGCAGATGTGCGCGAGGGGCTGCTCGCGCTGGTGGACGAGGAGGATCTGCCGGCCAACACCTACTACGGCGACGGCGGCCGGATCGACGACGACGTGGTGGCGCACCTGCGCGAGTGCTATCGGGCCGCCTCCGTGCGTTTCGACTGGTGCCAGGACGACGTGCTGGTGGTGGACAACATGCTGGCCGCACACGGTCGTGAGCCGTTCACCGGGCCGCGGCAGATCGCCGTGGCCATGGCCGAGGCCCACCGGCCGGGCGTGTCCGCTGCGGTGAAGGGAGCGGCGAGATGACCGACCTGAAGAGCCGCCTGGCGCGCGTGCCACTCGACCGTCGGATGCGATTCCTGGACCTGCTGCGCACCAGCGGCGATGGCACCGTGCCCGACCGCCCGGTCCGGCGGCGGCGCGGACTCACGGCCCCTCTGTCGTACTCGCAGAACCTGCTGTGGTTCTTGGACCGGCTGACCCCCGGCGTGCCTGCGTACAACCTCGTCTTCGGCATGTGGCTGAGCGGCCCGCTCGACGCTGCGGCGCTGGAGGCGGCGCTGGCCGAGGTTGTGGCCCGCCACGAGACGCTGCGCACGTCCCTGCGGGACTCGGCGGAGGGCCCGGTGCAGGTGATCGCCTCCGAGGTGCCCGTGCGGCTGCCGGTCGTCCCGGTCACCGGCGTCGACGGGCGCGAGGTGCATGAGCGGGCCCGCGAGCTGGCCGAGCGGGCGGCTCAGCGGCCGTTCGATCTCGGCGACGGGCCGCTGTGGCGGGCCGAGCTGTTGCGGGTCGCTCCGGAGGAGCACCTGTTCGTCTTCGTCGTCCATCACGTCGTCTTCGACGCGGTGTCGGCCCAGGTGTTCCTGGCCGAGATCGTCGAGCTGTATGCCGCGCACCGGCAGGGCCGCGCGCCCGATCTGCCCGATCTGCCCGTGCAGTTCGCTGACTTCGCCATCTGGCAGCGCGAATGGCTCTCCGGGGCTCGCCTGGACGACCTGCTGCGCTTCTGGCGCGAGCGGCTGCGCGACGCGCCGGTGCTCGAACTGCCCACGGACCGACCGCGGCCGACCGAGTTCAGCTACCGCGGCGCGAACGCGCTGAATCCAGTGGAAGGCCGGTTGATCGAGGGCGCGCACCGGCTGGCGCGCGAGATGGGGGTGACGCTCTATCCCGTCTACGTCGCCGCCTTCGCCGAACTGCTGCGCCGTTACGCCCGCCAGGACGACCTGCTCATCGGGTGCTCGACGAGCGTACGTGGCCGGCTGGAGCTGCAGCCCCTCATCGGATTCTTCGTGAACATGCTGGCGTTGCGCGTCGACGCCGGTGGCGCGCCGACCTTCCGTGAGCTGGTGCGCCGCACCGACGCCGTCCTGCGGGACTCCTTCGCCCGCGTGGACCTGCCGTTCGAGCGGGTCGTGCAGGAGGTCGCCCCGATCCGCGACCCTTCGCGTTCCCCGCTGGTGCAGGTCGCCTTCCTGATGCCCGACCAGGCCCGGACGATGGAGCTGGAAGGGCTGCGGGTCGAGTTCGAGGAGCCCGACACCAACACCACCAAGTTCGACATGACCTGGCAGCTCACGGAGGCTGGTGACGAGTCCTCGCTGAACGTGGAGTACAGCACCGACCTGTTCGACCAGGCCACCGTGGACTCCATGGTCGGCCACTACTGCGAGCTGCTCGCCGCGCTGGTTGCGGACCCCGACCGGCGGGCTGCCGAGGTCGACATCCCCGCAGGCCAGGAGCAGGTGGAGCTGCTTGAACGGTGGAACGGGCCCGTCCGCTCGGTCGAGGACGCCACCGTCCATGAGGTCTTCGCCGCGCGCGCGGCGAAGACGCCCGGTGCGGTGGCCGTCGTCGCCGGCGATGACCGGCTGACCTATGGCGAGCTGAACGCCGCCGCCGACCGCCTGGCCGCGCTGCTCCGCGAGCACGGTGCGGGCCCTGGCCGGCTGGTCGCCCTGTGCCTGCCGCGCGGTCTGGACTACCCGGTCGCCGCCTTGGCCGTGCTCAAGTCGGGCGCCGCCTTCGTCCCGATCGACCCCGAGGCGCCCGCCGACCGCATCGCCAAGCTGCTGGCCGACGCGGAGCCGTGCGCGGTCGTCACCCGGTCGGCTCATCCCGGCCTGCCGTTCGGCGGCCCGGTCGAACTCGTCTTGGACGACCTCGCCGACGATCTGGCCGCCCGTGCGGACGGCGACTCGCCGCCGCTGTCCGGCCCGCAAGATCTCGCGTACGTCCTGTACACCTCCGGCAGCGCGGGCACGCCGAAGGGCGTGCGGATCCGGCACCGTAGCGTCGTCAACTTCGTCGCCTCGGTCCGCGAGCTGTTCGATCTGACCCCCGACGACAGCGTCCTCGGCTACGCCGCCCACACCTTCGACGTGTCGGTCTTCGAGATGTTCGCCGCCCTGCTCGCCGGGGCGCGGCTGCACGTGGCGCTGGAGGCCGAACGCCTGGACCTCGACCGCCTACAGGACCTGCTGGAGGAGGCGGGGATCACGGTCATCGACCTGCCGCCCGCCGTGATGGCGCTCCTGGACCCCGCGCGACTGGACCGGTTGCGCATCTCCTTCGCGGGCGGCGAGGCGTTCCCCGGCGACCTGGTCAACCGGTGGAACAAGGTCTCGCGCTTCTTCAACGGCTACGGCCCCACCGAATGCACCGTGACCATGATCGTGCAGGAGTGCGAGGGCGAGTGGGACGGCTCGCCCCCGATCGGGCTGCCGATGGCCAACCACGTGGCTCACGTGCTGGACGACGATCTGCGGCTGGTGCCGTACGGGGTGCCGGGCGAGCTGGTCATCGGCGGCGAGGGACTCGCCGACGGATACCTGAACCGGCCGGAGCTCACCCGGGAGAAGTTCGTGCCCGACCCGTTCGGCACGGCTCCCGGCGGGCGGCTCTACCGCACCGGTGACCTGGTCAAGCGGCGCAGGGACGGCGCGATCGTCTTCCTCGGCCGGGTGGACCGGCAGATCAAGATCCGCGGCGTGCGCATCGAGCCCGGCGAGATCGAGGCGGTGCTCGCCGCCCATTCCGAGGTGCGGCAGGCCCAGGTGATCCCGTGGAGCGACGCGCACGGTCAGCGCCATCTGGTGGCGTACGTGGCGTGCGTGTCTGGCGCCCCGGGAATCGAGGCGGCGCTGCGGGCCGCGGTGGCCGAGAAGCTCCCCGCCGCGATGGTGCCGCAGTACGTCGTCGTCCTGACCGAGCTGCCGCTGACGAGCAGCGGCAAGGTGGACACCTCGGCGCTGCCCCCGCCGGACACCGGCCTGCGGGAAGGCGGTGCCGGGGCGGAGCCGCCGGCCACCGAGACGGAGCGGATCCTCGCCGAGGAACTGGTGGGCCCCGTTCTGCGCGCGGACGTGGTGGACGCCACCGCGAACTTCTTCGAGTCCGGCGGCAGCAGCCTGCAGGCGGCGCAGCTCATCTCGGGGATCCGCCGGCGGTTCGGCGTGCAGATCACGGTGGCGGACTTCTTCCACGACCCGACGATCCGGGGCTTGGCCACCGTGGTGGACGCCCAGCGGGCCCCGTCCGCCGACGACGATCTTCTGGCCGTGATCGAGGCGATGTCCGAGGAAGAGGTGGAGCGGATCATGGACGACCGTACCGGGGAGGGGATCGGCTGATGGACTTCGGTCGTACGAGTCGCGAGCAGGAGTTGCGCGGCGAGGTGCGCGCCGCGCTGGGCGAGCCCGAGGTGCGCGCGGCGCTGGACGCGTTGCGCGGCGAGCGGGAACCCGACGTCCGCCCGCTGTACTGGGCCCTGGGCCGCCGCGGCCTGCTGGCGGTCAGCTGGCCCGAGGAGTACGGCGGGCGTGGCGCCAGCCATGCCGAGGCCGCGGCCGTGATCGAGGAACTGGTCCACGGCGGTGTGCCTGACATGCTGCACGTGCTCAGCATCCAGATCGTCGGCCTGTTCCTGCTCCAGGCGGGCTCCCCCGAGCAGAAGGCTCGGCTCCTGCCCGCGATGGCCCGCGGCGAGCGGTTCGCCACGGTGCTCTACACCGAGCCCGAGGTGGGGTCCGATCTGGCCGGGTTGATCACCGCCGCGACACGCGACGGCAAGGGATATCTACTGTCCGGCGTGAAGGTGTACGGGCTGAAGAGCGCCATGAGCGACATCGGCCTGTGCGCCGCCCGTACCGGCCGGGGCCCCAGCAAGTACGACGGGATCAGCCTGTTCCTCGTCGACCTGGACGCGCAGGGCGTGCGCCGCTCGCACATCGGGAGCATCGCCGACGAGCAGTTCGACCACGTGGAATTCGACCGGGTGCGGCTCGGCCCCGAGTCCGTGCTCGGCACCGAAGGGGAGGGCTGGTCCCTGCTCACCCGGTGCCTGGCGATCGAGCGGACCGGGCTCGACTACTCGCTCAAGGCCGAGCGGTGGTACCGGGCCGCGCTGGCCGGCATCGAGCCGGACGCCGCCGATGACCGGTTTCTGGAGCAGGTCGGCCGGTACGGCGCGGCCGTGGACGCGGGCCGGTTGATGGCCTGGCAGATCGTCGACCGCCTGGACCACGGAGAGGTCGATCCGGCCGCGGCGGCGGCGGCGAAGTACCACACCAGTGAGACGGCGCAGGAAGTGGCGCTGTGGGCCGCGGAGGTGCACGGGCTTGGCTACACGCTCCGCGCCCTGGCCGACGAGCAGGCCACCGTGCTGGAGGCGGCCTACCGGGAGGCCCCCGGGCTGACGCTGTCGGCCGGAACTTCCCAGATCATGCTCGAACTGGTGGCGAGCACGGCATTCGCAGCGGTCGAAGGGAACTGAGGCGCGACGATGGACCTGACCCCCGATCCTCTGCTGGAGCGGCTCGGCCGCACGCTGCGTTCCCGGCTGGCCCAGGTGCCGCCGTCCCGCGACGCCGACGCGCTGGACGGCGCGCTCGCGGTGTGGCGCGAGAGCGAGGCTCCCGCGTTTGAGTCTCCCGTCGCCAGCGGTGGCCTTGATCTGGGCCTGGCCACGGGCACGGCGGTCTGCGCCGAACTCGGCCGCTGCGCGCTGCCGGACGTGTACGCCGGCGGGGCGCTGGTCGCCGATGCCCTCCGCGCCGGCGACGCCGGGCCGGAGCCGGCGGCGATGCTCGCCCGCGGCGAGCTGACGGTCACCGTCGCCGGCCTGGATCGGGTGCCGGCGAGGAGCGGCCGGCACGGCGCGCCGGTGGCTCGCCGGGTCACCGTGGGCTGGGAGCTGGCGGGACGGGTCACGATCGACGCGGTCCGCGACGAGAAGGCGCACCTCTGCGTGCCGGTCGTCGACGGAGACGAGACGCTCCTCGCCCTGCTGGCCTCGGATGTCGTGGCCGATCGGGCGCGGCCGGCCCCCGGCGGCTCGCCGGTCGCCGACCTGACCGGGGTGGTGGTGACCCCGGCCGACCTGGTCGGCAGCCTCGGCTCGGGGTGGCCACTATCCGACCCCGGTCTCGTGCTCGCCAGAGCGCGGGTGCGCCAGGCCGCCTACCTGCTGGGCCTCGCGCAGGGCGGGTACGAGCTGGCGGTCGCACACGCCCGGTCCCGACGGCAGTTCGACCGGCCGATCACGGAATTCCAGGCCGTTTCCTTCCCGCTGGCGCAGGCGTCGATCGCCTTGTCGGCCGTCCGCCTGTCCGTGCTGCGCGCCGCCTGGTCGGCCGACCACGGCATGGAGTTCGCCAGGCAGGCGGCCCAGTGCCTGGCCATGGCGGCGGAGACGGCGACACGCACGATCCGGCACGCCGTGCAGGTGCACGGGGCGCGCGGCATGTCCCGCCAGGCGGCGGTGCACGTCTTCTACGAGGCGCTGCGGTCCGAGACGGCCCGGTTCGGCCAGCCCGGGGCGCTCTGGTGCGAGGCCGGCGCCCGCCGGCTGGCGGAAAGGCTTCCCGAATGCGAATGATCAGCAGTGCGGAGCAGGCGGTCGTGCTGGAGGAGGTGGACCTCTACCCGGCCGAGTTCTACCGGACCGGTGATCCGCACGCCGTCTGGCGCGTGTTGCGGGAGAAGGCGCCTGTATGGCGGCAGCAGGCACCCGACGGCATGGAGTTCTGGTCGCTCACGCGCTACCGCGACGTCGTGGCCGTCCTGGGCGACACCGGCAGGTTCAGCTCGGAGTACACCACGATGCTGAGCGAGCTGTCCGGGGACAGCGCCCGGGGCAGGGCGATCCACGTGACCGATCCGCCCCGGCACACATCCCTGCGCAGCTCGACGGTCGCGACCATGTCGACCAAGGTGATGCGCGGACACGAGTCGCGCATCCGCGGGCGGATCGCGGCGCTGGTGGAGGCCGCGCTCGCCGAGGGCGTCACCGACTTCGCCGCCCTGGCCACGGCCGTGCCCATGGCCGCCAGCGGCGCGGTGATCGGCATCCCCGAGGAGTACTGGAACGACGTGGCCCGCTGGACGATCACCAGCATGGCCCCCGGGGATCCGGTGTACGGCGGGTCCGCGCCCCAGGAGGCCCTGCTGGAGGCGCACGTCTCGCTGTTCGCGATGTTCGGTGACCTGATCGCCGAACGCAGGAAGCGCCCCGCCGACGACCTCGTCTCGGCACTCCTCGCGCTGCGGATCGACGGCCGGGAGCCGACCGACGACGACGTGCTGGTCAACTGTTACGCCTTCATCATGGGTGCCAACCCGACGGTCCCGCAGGTCGCCTCGCACCTGGTGCTGGCGGCGCTGGAGGACGAGGCGCTGTGGCGGCGGCTTGTGAGCGAGCCGGAGATCCAGCCGACCGCGATCGAGGAGGCCCTGCGCTGGGCGAGCCCGGTCAACCACCTGGTCCGCCTCGCCACGGAGGAGGTGCGGCTGGGCGACGAGGTGATTCCCGAGGGCGGGTTGGTGGCCGCGTGGGTGGCCTCGGCCAACCGGGACGAGGACGTCTTCGCCGATCCGTACGTCTTCGATCCGGTCCGCCGGCCGAATCCGCACATCGCCTTCGGCGGCGGGCCACATCGCTGCATCGGCAACCCGCCGGCCAGGACGGGGCTGTCGGTCCTGCTGGGGGAGCTCGCCTCCCGGGTGGCGGGGTTCGAGCCCGCCGGCGAGGTCAAGCACCTGGAGTCCAACTTCCTCAACGGCATCACCAGCCTCCCCGTGGTGATGCGTCCGGCGAGAAAGAGCCGAGCATGACGACCGATGCCACGGCACCCCTGGCCCGCCAGCGGCAGGACCGGCGGCTCGCCGCGTTCGGCGGCCCGCCCGCGGTTCCGGAGGACATGCGTAGATTTCCCTGGCCGGTGGTTACAGAGGCCGACCACGAGGCGGTGCGGCGGGCGCTGGACTCCGGCCTCCTGGTCTCCGACATGGACCGCGCCACGCCGGTCAGCGAGCTGGAGGAGCGATGGGGGCGACGGTGCGGCACACCGTACTGCGTCGCCACCTCCAACGGTACGACCGCCCTCGCCCTCGCCCTGGCCGCGCTCGGCGTCGGGCCCGGGGACGAGGTCATCGTCCCCGCGCTCAGCTTCATCGCGACCGGCCTGGCGCCGTTGCACCAGATGGCTGTGCCGGTGTTCGCGGACGTCGACCCCGTCACGTTCACGCTGGACCCGGCCTCGGTCGAGCGCCTCGTCACCGCCCGGACCGCGGCGATCATGCCGGTGCACCTGCACGGGCAGCCCGCCGACATGGACGTGCTGGGAGAGATCGCCCGCCGCCGGGGGCTGGCTCTGATCGAGGACGCGGCCCAGGCCCACGGCGCGATCTGGCGCGGGCGGCCCGTCGGCGGGCTCGGCGACGCTGCGGCGTTCAGCCTGCAGGTCACCAAGAACCTGCCCACCTGCGGCGAGGGCGGCCTGCTCACCCTGGCCGGCGAGGGGGTAGCGGAACGGGCCCGGTTGATACGGGAGTTCGGCGAGGTAATCAGGCCCGGGCGGGACCGCGACTACGTCTCCTACACCCTCGGCTGGAACCACAAGATGAGCGCCGTCCAGGCGGCGTTCACGCTGTCCCAGCTCGACCGGTTCGACGAGTACGAGGTCGCCCGCCACCGCAACGTCAGCGCCCTGCTCGACCGGCTGGCCATGCTTCCCGGGGTCGTCGTGCCGCGGGCCGTGCCCGGAAGTACCCACGTCATGCACATCATCCGCCTGCGCTTCGACCCCGGGCGGGCCGGCCTGCCGGATGTCACGCCCGGCGCCTTCCGCCGGGCGCTGCACCGGCTGCTGCGCGCCGAAGGTGTTCCCGTCTCCCGGTACCAGGTGATGACGTTGCCCCAGCAGAAGGTGTTCACCGACCGTGAGGGGTTCGGCCGCGGCTACCCATGGGTCGTGTCGGCCGGCCCGCCGCCCGAGCCCGAGGACGCGGTGGCTCGCGCCGTGATCGAGGACTCGCTGACCCTGCAGAAACGGCATCTGCATCCCGAAGCCGGCCCCGCGCTGCAGCGCTACGCCGACGGCTTCGAGAAGGTCTGGGAGAACCTCGACCTGGTCGCGCACATGGCGAGGGCACGCTGATGACCCTGCTCACCGCTCCCGTCACCGACTCCGAGGCGCTGGCCCGCGTCGCGCTGCGCGTACGCCACCACATCGTCGAGATGTGCGCCGGGCCGGAGGGCGGCCACCTCGGCGGCTCCCTGTCCTGCGTCGACATCCTCACGGTGCTCTACTTCGCCGTCCTGCGTCTGGATCCCGTCGTCCCGCGCGACCCGGATCGCGACGTCTTCCTGCTCAGCAAGGGGCACGCGGCCATCGCGCTGTACGCCACGCTGGCCGAACGCGGCTTCTTCCCCACCGGCGAGCTGCGCGGCTACGGCACGTCGGCCGGGAGGCTGATGGGGCACCCGGTCACTGCCGTGCCGGGCGTGGAGATGCCCTCCGGCTCGCTCGGCCACGGCTTGGCCGCCGGATCCGGGTTCGCCCTGGCGGCGCGGCTGACCGGGCGTCCGCGCCGGGTCTTCGTCCTCCTCGGCGACGGCGAGCTGCAGGAAGGGTCGTGCTGGGAGGCGGCGGCGGGCGCCGCGGCCGCCGGCACGGACAACCTGGTGGCCGTCGTCGACCGCAACGGCCTGCAGTTGACCGGCGAGACCGAGCGGATCACGCCGCTGGAACCGCTCGCCGAGCGCTGGCGCGCCTTCGGCTGGGAGGCGCGCGAGGTGGACGGCCACGGCCACGCCTCGCTGCTGGACGCCTTCACCGCCCCGCCCCGGGAGCCCGGCCGCCCCGTGGTGGTGATCGCCCGCACGGTCAAGGCCCACGGCCTGCCGTTCGCGGCGGGCAAACCCGGAAGCCACTACGCCCGGCTGACCGAGCGCACGCTCGCCAGGGCACGCCACACCCTGGACCGCTCGTTCCGGGACGGCGCGTCATGAGCGATCAGCGGGAGACCCGCCAGGCGTACCGGGATCACCTGGTCGAATTGATGGCCGCCGATCCCAGGGTCGTGTGCCTGGACTCCGACACCGGGCTGTTCGCCGGGGTCGACTTCGGGGCCGCCCGCGAGCGCTACGTCAACGTCGGCATCGCCGAGCAGAATCTCATGGGCGTCGCCGCCGGCCTGGCCGCCTCCGGCATGGTGCCGTACGTCAACACCATGGCCACCTTCGCCACCACGCGCGCCGCCGAGTCCATCAAGATCGACATCGCGTACGCGGCGCTCGGCGTCCGCATCGTCGCCACGCACGCCGGCCTGTCCGCCGGCCACCTCGGCCCCACTCACCACGCGCTGGAGGACCTGTCGGTCATCCGGGCCATGCCCAACATGACCGTGGTGGTGCCCGGCGACTCCGAGGCGACGGTGTCGCTGCTCACACAACTCGCCGACCGGCCGGGGCCGGCGTACGTACGACTGGGCCGCAAGGCCACCCCGCCCCTGCCGGCCGGGACCCCGCCGGCCGCGCTCGGACGGCTCCAGACGGTGCGCGGCGGCGAGCCGGCGCGGGTGACGATCGTCGCCACCGGGCCGCTGCCCACCCTGCGGGCCTGCCACGCGGCCGGCGCGCTGGAGGCGGACGGCATTCCGGCGCTCGTGCTGCAGGCGCACACGCTCAAGCCGTTCGACGTCGCGGGACTTCTGCGGTACGTCTCCGGCGCGGAGTTGGTGGTCACGGTGGAGGAGCACTGGCGGACCGGCGGGCTCGGCTCCGCGATCGCCGAGGCGCTGGCCGAGAGCGAGCCCAGGCGGATCCTGCGCATCGGGGTGCCGGACGTATTCGCGCCGGTGGTCGGCACGCAGGAGGAGCTGCTCGACGGCGCTGGCCTGTCGGTGGAGGGCATCGTCGATCGCGTCCGCCTGGCGTTGCGCGACTGGACATCCGTACGCGCGGTTTCAGCCTCGGCATGGCCGGGGCTCGTCAGAAAGGGAGACTGAGCTGAGAATCGCCGACTGCCCCGAATGCGAGAGTGGACTTCGCGCCGAAGGGTCGCTGCGCGTCCACGAGATCATCGAGTGCGCCGAGTGCCGCGCCGAACTGGAGGTCGTGAGCCTGAATCCGCTGCTCGTCGCGCTGGCACCGGAGATCGAGGAGGACTGGGGAGAGTGAGCGGCCGGAGGCACGGCGCCCCGGTCGCGGTCCTCGCCTCCCGCGTCCGCCGGGAGGAAAAGTGGATCATGGAGGCACTGGAGCGCCGCGCCGCACCCTACGAACACCTGGACACCAGGACGCTCTGGCGGTTCGCCGACGACGATGCGATCCCTCCGTGGTCTGTGGTGCTCAATCGGGAGATCGCGCACACCCGTGCCCTGTATGCGGCCGTGACGTTGGAGTCGCGGGGGGTACGGGTCGTCAACACCGCCGCCGCCACTGACGTCTGCGGCGACAAATGGCGCACCACGCTGGCGCTGCGCGAGGCCGGGCTGCCGGTGCCGCGTACGGCGCTTGCGCTCTCCCCGGAGGCCGCGCTCGGCGTCATCGAGGCCGTCGGCTACCCGGCGGTGGTCAAGCCGCTGAATGGATCATGGGGGCGCAGAGTCGCCCGCGTCCGCGACCCCGAGATGGCCGAGACCCTGATGGAGTACGTGGCGGCGCTGCCAGACCCGCGCTCCAACCTGGTGTACGTCCAGGAACTGGTCGCGGACGGCGGCAGGGACATCCGCGTCGTCGTCGTGGGGGGCCAGGTGGCAGGTGCGACCTACCGCAGCCGCGGGGCCTGGCGGGCCAACGTGGCGCTCGGCGGAAGCAGCGAGTTCTGCCCGGTCACGCCGGAGATCACCAAGCTGGCCGTGACCGCGGCGGAGGCCGTGGGCGCCGAGATCGCCGGCGTCGACCTCATACAGGACGTTTCCGACGCCATGTTCGTCCTGGAGGTTAACGACCGCGTGGAGTTCGCCGGGTTCCAGGAGGCCATGGGGCCGCGCGCCGACATGGCCAGGCTCGTCGTCGAGCACCTGCTGGGCGTGGGAGAAGAGGGCGTGATCTCGTGCTGAGCGTCGCGGTCGTGGGCGGGTCGGGATACATCGGGGGAGAACTGCTGCGGCTCCTGCTGTGCCATCCGAAGGTCCGGGTGGCGGCGGTGACCTCCGACCGGCTGGCGGGCCGCCGCGTCGACGGCGTCCACCCGAATCTGCGGGGCCTGACCGACCTCTGCTTCTCTCCCTTGGACGCCCTGGAGGCGTGCGACGTGGCGTTCGTGGCCAGGCCTCACACCCAGACCATGGAGCTCATGCCAAGGCTGCTGGAGATCGGCAAGCAGGTAATCGACCTGTCCGGGGACTTCCGCCTGCGCGATCCCGCCGTCTACGAGCGCTACTACGGCGTCCCGCACGCCGACCCCGGCCTCATCCCCACCTTCGCCATGGGCCTGCCCGAGCTGAACCGGGAGCGACTGACGACCGCCGATCGCGTGAGCGTGCCCGGCTGCATGGCGGTCGCGGCGATCCTCGCCCTCCATCCCCTCACCGAGGCGGGACTGGTGACAGGTGATCTGACAGTGGACGCGCGTACCGGGTCGAGCGGCGCCGGGGCGGCGGCCGGGGAGGTGAACTTGCACGCCGAGCGCAGCGGGGTGCTGCGGGTGTTCGCCCCGCTGCACCATCGCCATGAGGCGGAGATCTCGCAGGCCACCGGGCGGGACGTGCGTATGACCGCCACCGGCGTGGAAGCGGTGCGCGGCGTGCAGGTGCTGTGCCGGGCCACGCTGACCGGCGGGGCCGGCGAGCGGGACGTGCGCCGGGCCTATCGCGAACGGTACCGCGACGAGCCGTTCGTCCGGGTGGTCGCGCACCGGCGAGGGCCGTACCGGCTGCCCGAGCACAAGATCCTGTCGGGCTCGAACCTGTGCGACGTCGGCTTCGCCGTGGACGAGGAGTCCCGCACGGTCCTCGCCGTCGCCGCGCTGGACAACCTGATGAAGGGAGGCGCCGGCAGTGCCGTGCAGTGCCTCAACGTACGCCTGGGCTGGCCCGAGCGGCTCGGCCTGGAGTTCCCCGGCCTTCACCCGATCTGACGAGCGGTCATGACCTCCTCACTCCCCGACGGCTACGCCGAGCGGCTGCTGAGCACGATGCTCGCCATCCCGTCCCCCTCGCGGGAGGAGGCGGCGCTCGCCCGCTACCTGCTCGGCGAGATGCGCGAGCTCGGCTTCGCCGCCGGCCTCGACGCGGCAGGCAACGTGGTCGGGACGATCGACCGCGGCCCCGGCCCGACCGTCATGCTGCTCGGGCACCTCGACACCGTGCCCGGCGCGCTCGACGTCCGGTGCGCGGGCGACGTCCAGTACGGCCGCGGTGCCGTCGACGCAAAGGGCCCGCTCGCGGCCATGATCTGCGCCGCCGCGGCCGCCACCGGCTTCCGCGGCACGGTGGCCGTCATCGGCGTGGTCGAGGAGGAGACGCCGAGCTCGCGCGGAGCGATGGAGATCCGCGCCGCTCACGACCGGCCGGACGCCCTCGTCGTCGGTGAGCCCAGCGGCTGGTCCGGCGTGGTGCTGGGCTACCGCGGCAAGGCGGACATCGAGTACTCCGTGGAGGTTCCCGCCACTCATTCGAGCAACCCGGTGCCCAAGGCGGCGGAGTTGTGCGCGGGCGCCTGGTCAGCCCTGGTCGAGCTGCTCGGACCCGACGCCACGCACGCCTCCTTCGACCTGCCGGGCGCGACGCTCATCTCCTTCACCGGGGACATGATCTCGGCGCGGGCCCGCTTCGACGTCCGTACGCCGCCTGGCTTCGACACCGCGGCCCTCATGGCCGGGTTGCGCGCCAGGCTGACGGGTGGAGAGCTGAGGCTGCTCAACTCCGTGCCGGCCTGCCGCTCACGCCGGACCGACCCGGTGGTACGCGCCCTGTACCGCGCGATCGAGGAGCGCGGCGGGCGGCCCTGCGCCAAGCTGAAGACGGCGACCTCCGACATGAACACCCTGGCCGAAGTCTGGAGCGTGCCGATGGCGACCTACGGCCCGGGGGACAGCAGACTCGACCACGCCGACGACGAGCACATCTCCCTGACGGAGTTCCGCTCCGGTATCGCCGTGCTGTGCAGCGCGCTCACCGCGCTCCCCGCGCTGCTCGGCTCCTCCTGAGGGGGCGCCGGCCTGCTCCGACTCAGGCCGGGATCTGGTGCGCCCCCACCACGAGCGCGGCGGTGACCTTCGCCTCCGGCTCGGCGCAGAAGGCGAGCAGCAGCTGGCGCAGCCCCTCGTTGAGGGTCCTCGCCCGCTCCTCGTCCACCAGACCCGGCCGGTGTCCCAGGCGCAGCTCCAGCCGGGGACCAGGGATGACCATCAAGCTGATGGGATAGTGCGTGTGGTCGGTCGCCTCGACGCCGGTCACGACGACCCCGGGGGCCGGCCCGACCAGCCTGCCCGGACGCAGTGCCTGGTTCTCAAAGACGACGAGCGAGTCGAAGGACGTGCTCCACCCGGCGTGCCGCTGGATCTCGCCCAGCCCGAGGTGCTGGTGGGGGAGGAGCCGCGCCTGCTCCGCCTGGAACCGCCGCAGCGCCCCCACCAGGGGTTCGTCCGCACGGAACCGGAAGCGCACCGGCACGGTGTTGATCAGCATCCCGACCGTGTCGTCCACGCCCGGGATCTCCGCCGGGCGTCCGGAGACAGTGGTGCCGAAGACCACGTCGCCCGTGCCGGTCACGCCGCCGAGCACCGCGCCCCACGCGCCGAGCACCACCGAGCCGAGTGTCAGGTCGTGGCGGCGCGCCATCCGTTCCAGCAGCGCGGTCTGCTCCTCGGTCAGCGCCGCCATGCACTGCCGGGGCGGCCCGCCGTCCGGGTCCGGCTCGTCCCGATGTCGCGCGATCACGGTCGGCCCGGACGTCCCGGCCAGCGTTCGCCGCCACGCCTCGGCCGCCGCCGTGCCGTCGCGGGCCGCGAGCCAGCGCAGGTGCGTCGCCATCGGCGGCACCGCCGGCAGCCCGGGTTCGCCGGGCGAGCGGTACAGGGCGAGCAGGTCCCGCATGATCAGACCCGTCGACCAGCCGTCGAACAGGATGTGATGGTAGGTCAGGACGAGCCGCCAGTCGGCGGCGCCCAGCCGAACCAGCAGGAAACGCAGCAGCGGCGGCCGGTCCGCCGTGAACCCGCGTTCGCGCTCCTGCCGGACGAGCTGGGCGAACCCCTCTTCGTCCAGCTCGCCGAGGTCGTGCACCCGCCAGGCCGCCTCGGCGGCCTCCGGAACGAACTGCACGGGACGGGCCTGGCCTTCGACCAGGAAACCCGCGCGCAGACTCGGGTGGCGGACCAGCAGCAGCCGTGTCGCGGCCTGGACGGCGTCGGCGTCGAGCTGGCCCCGCATCCGCACCACCACCTGCTCGATGTACGGGTCGCGGGCACCGCTCTCGCCCTGTCCCTTCTGCATGGCGTGGAAGAGCAGACCCTGCTGGAGGGGCGTCACGGGCAAGATCGCCTCCAGTGCGGGCTCGGCCGCCTGAACCGCGGCGAGCTGCGCCTCGCTCAGCACGAGCAGCGGTCCGCCGGAAGAGGGGGCGGCGGAAGAGGGGGCGGCGGCCTCGCCGTGGACGGCCGCGGCGGCCAGCGCCCGCACCGTCGGGTGCTCGAAGACGTCGCCGACCGACAACGCCAGTCCGGCCCGCCGGACCCGGCCGACCAGCCGCGCCGCGGCGATGCTGTCGCCGCCGAGTTCGAAGAAGCCGTCGTGCGGCCCGGCCGACAGCAGTCCCAGTGCCTCGGCGAAGGCCGCGCACAGGATCTCCTCCACCGGCGTGCGCGGCGCGCCCGAGCCGGAGGCAGGCCGCGGCGCGGGCAGCGCACCACGGTCGACCTTCCCGCTCGGGGTCACCGGCAGCCGGTCGAGCACGATGACCACGCCCGGCACCATGTACTCCGGAAGAACCTTGCCCAGCCGCGCGCGTACCTCTGTCGGATCGAGGGCCGTCCCGCCCATCGGCACCACGTACCCGACCAGTTGCCGGCCGCCGTCCGGGACCGCGCGAACCTCGACCACCGCGTGCGCCACCCTCGGGTGGGCCAGCAGCGCCGCTTCCACCTCGCCCACCTCGACCCGGTACCCCCGGATCTTGACCTGCCGGTCGGCCCGGCCCATGAGCTCCAGCAGTCCGTCGGCGCCCCACCGGGCCAGGTCTCTGGTGCGGTACATCCGCTCCCCTGGCCGGCCGTGAGGGTCGGGCAGGAATCGCTCGGCGGTGAGGCCGGGCCGGTCCAGATAGCCGCGGGCGAGTCCGGCGCCGGCGACGTACAACTCACCCGTCGCTCCGTCGGGCGTCGGCCGCAGGTCCTCGTCCAGGACGTAGACGCGGGTGTTCCACAGCGGCCGTCCGACGGGTGCGAAGGCAGGCGGCTCCCCGGACGACGGGTGCGCGGGCGGCGTCTCCGAAGGCGGCGGTTCCACCTGGTGGCTCGTGACGTCCTGCATCTCCGCCGAGCCGTACTGGTTGAGGATTCGCAGACGGGGACGCGCCCGATGGAAGGCCGCGATCGGGCCGCGGAGCGCGAGCGGCTCGCCGGACTGCAGGATGTGGCGCAACTCGCCGAGGCGCGAACCGTCGTCGCCCACCGTGGTGGCAATCGACTCCAGCACCACGTTGGGCAGGAACAGCTGGTGCACCCGGTACCGCTCCAGCCAGTCCACCAGTGCGGCCGGGTCGCGCCGGATCTCCTCCGTCGGGATGACCAGGCACTTGCCCAGCACCAGCGTGGACAGGATCTCGTGCAGCGAGACGTCGAAGCCCAGCGCGGAGAACTGCGCCGTGCGCACGCCGCTTCCCGTAGGCAGGTGGGCAGCGTGCCAGGCGAACAGGTTGGTCAGCGTCGCGCCGGGCATGAGCACGCCCTTGGGGGTGCCGGTCGACCCCGACGTGTAGATCACGTACGCCGGGTGCGCGGGCGACAGCGGGTGATCGCGGTCCTCGTCCCGCGGCTCCCGCGCCGGTTGCGCGGCCAACGTCCCGTCCTCAGCCACCTCGTCCAGCAGGATGGTGCGGACGCCCGGCGTCCCGGCCACGCGGGCCGCGTGGCCACGGTCGGTGACCAGCACGGGCGGGCGGCAGTCGGCGAGCATGAACGCGACCCGATCGGCCGGGTAAGCCGGGTCCAGCGGCAGGTACGCCGCTCCGGCCTTCAGGATGGCCAGGACGGCGACGATCAGTTCGGGGGAGCGCTGCAGCGCGACGGCCACGACGCGCTCGGGGCCCGCGCCATGTCCGAGCAGCAGGTGCGCCAGCCGGTTGGCGCGTTCGTTCAGCGTCGCGTAGTCGAGCACGGTGTCCTCGAAGACCACCGCCTCGGCGGCCGGGGCCCGTGCGACCTGCTCCGCGAACACCCCGGCGAGCGTGCGGGCGGGTATGTCCCGCGCGGGGCCGTACGAGACGGCCGCCGGGCGGGGGAGGTGACCCCCGATGGACCTCTGGCCAGCGCTTTCCCCCATCATGGCGTGGATAGTAGGCACTCCCGCAAAAGGCAGACAATGTCGTGGAAATCCTGACACGCAAGCCCAGGACCGCGCCCGCGTCGCGCGCCTACGCTGCCCTCTGTGTCACCCATCGCGGTAACGAGGCTGCCCTTCTGGACCCCGCATCCCCAACCCGGCGTCGCCGGCCACGTCCACGACCTGCGTGAGCCGGCCGCCGCCGTGGCCGGGCGCCTCGGGGTGCCGCTCGGCACGCTCCTGCTGGCCGTGCACGCCAAGGTGCTCTCCGCCCTGACCGGGGAGGGAGAGCTGACCGTCGGATTCGTGCCCACGTCAGGCGGACCCCCGCGAGCGTGCCGGGTGACCGTCCGTGAGGGCTCCTGGTCCGACCTCCTCCATGCCGCAGGCACAGCCCGGACCCGCGCATCGGCTGCCGACGGCGAGGCCGGCTCGGCTTTCGCGAGCGTGCTCGACCTGGCGGGCTGGGAGGACCACGCGGGATGGGATGACCACGGAGCCGAGCCCGGGGACTCGGGTGCGGGGGACGGCCGGGGCGCTTGGGCCGGGCCTGGCGCCGGCGACGACCACGACGCCGCGGAGCCGGTGCTGCGGATTGGCCTCGACGGGTGTGGCGGCGGCGCGCAGATCACCGTGCGCTACCGCAGGGACGCGTTCGACGCGCCGCACGCCGCCAGAATCGCCGGCTACCACGCCGTCGCCCTGGAACGGCTCGCCGCTGACCCGGCCGCCGACCACGACGAAGCCGAGTTGCCGTCCGCCGAAGAACTGAGCCTCCAGGTGCACGGCATGGCCGGCCCGGCCAGAGAGCTGCCGGACCGCCGCTTCCATGAGCTGTTCGAGGAACGGTCGCGCGCGTACCCCGACCGAATCGCCGCCGTGTGCGGCGACGAGCGCCTGACCTACGCCGAGCTCAACCGCCGGGCCAACCTCGTCGCCAGGGCGCTGGTGGCCCATGGCGTCGGCCGCGAGGACGTCGTCGGCGTGGTGACCGGACGGGACCTCGGCTGGATGGCCGCGGTCATCGGCGTCTTCAAGGCGGGCGGCGTCTACCTGCCCGTCGAGCCGGGATTCCCCGCGTCCCGGATCGAGGACATGCTGGTGCGCTCGGCCTGCCGCGTGGTGCTGACCGACGGCGCCGGCGCGCTGACCGGCGGCGCGGCGGCCGGCGTGCCGCGCATCCACCTGGCGGACGCACTTTCCGGCGGGCTCCCGGACTCCGACCTCGGCCTTCGCGTCGACGCCGGTCAGCTGGCCTACATCTACTTCACCTCCGGGTCCACTGGGCTGCCCAAGGGCGCCATGTGCGAGCACGCCGGCATGCTGAACCACCTCCTCGCCAAGATCGAGGACCTCGGCGTCGAGGAGGGCCACGTCGTCGCGCAGATCGCGCCGCAGTGCTTCGACATCTCCCTGTGGCAACTGCTCGCCGCGCTGCTGGTCGGCGGGCGTACGTACATCGTGGAGCAGGAGGCGCTGCTGGACCCGCGGCGGTTCGCCGACCGGGTGGAGGCCGGCGAGGTCGACGTGCTGCAGGTCGTGCCGTCCCACCTGGACGCGCTGCTCGGGCACCTCGCCGGACGAGCCGAAGGGCTGTCGCGGCTGCGGTGCGTCTCCGTCACGGGCGAGGCGCTCCGCAAGGACCTCGCCGAGCGCTGGTTCGCGGCCTTTCCGCAGGTGCGGCTGGTCAACGCGTACGGGCTCACCGAGACCTCGGACGACACCAACCACGAGGTCATGACCGCACCGCCCGCCGGCGACCGGGTGCCGCTCGGCCGGCCGATCCGCAACGTTCACGTGTACGTCGTCGACGACCGGCTCCGCCCCGTTCCCCTGGGCGCACCGGGGGAGATCGTCTTCTCCGGAGTGTGCGTGGGCCGCGGCTACGTCAACGACGAGGGGCAGACCCGGCGGGCGTTCCTCGCTGACCCGCACCGGCCAGGACAGCGGCTCTATCGGTCGGGCGACTTCGGGCGGTGGCAGCCGGACGGCAAGCTGGAGTTCCTCGGCCGCCGGGATGCCCAAGTCAAGATCAACGGGTATCGGATCGAGATCGGGGAGATCGAGAGCAGGCTGCTCCGGGCGCCCGGGGTTCACGAGGGTGCCGTCGTGGTCCGCGAGCGGCCTGCCAGCGCGCGCCTGCTCGCCTTCTACGCGGCGCCGCCAGGCACGCGCGTCCAGGCGATCCGCGACTCGCTCGCCGCCGTGCTCCCGCCGTACATGGTGCCTGCGGGCTTCTACTGGCTCGATCGCCTGCCGCTCACCGGGAACGGCAAGATCGACCGCAAGCGGCTGGAGCGCCTGGCCGGCGAGTTCGAGCCCGCGCGGCCCAGCGGGGACCCACCGCGCGGCCCGGCCGAGCTACGGCTGGCGGCCTCGTGGGAGGACGTGCTGGGGCTCGCGCCCGGCCAGGCCGGGCGCGGCGACCACTTCTTCGAGCAGGGCGGGACGTCGCTGGCCGCAGTACGGCTCGCCGCCGCCCTCGATTGGGCCGTGACCTTCGAGGACCTGGTCCAGCAGCCCACGCTCGCCGGGCTGGCGGAGCGGCTCGACGCCGCCGTCGGCGGGGACCGGGTCCACCTGCACCGGCTGGCCGGGGCGGAGGACGCGCGCGCCGCGGTCGTCTGCTTTCCCTACGCCGGCGGCAGCGCCGTCAACTACCGCCTCATGGCGGCGGCCCTGCCCGGCGACGACTGGGCGCTGTACGCCGTCGAGCCGCCCGGCCAGGGCCCGTTCCGCGACGGCACCCCGTACGCCGAGGTGCCCGCGCTCGCGACCTGCGTCGCGGCCGAGATCGACCGGCTCGACGCCACCGACCTCGTCCTGTGGGGACATTCCTCCGGCACGGCGCCGGCCATCGAGACCACCCGACTGCTGGAGGCGCGCGGCCGGAAGGTGCGGCGCCTCTTCCTGGCCGCCCAGTTGCTCGGCGACCTCGACACCCGGCAGCGCTTCGTCGACGAGCTCGCCGCGCAGAGCGACGAGGACATCGCCGAGATGCTGGTCAGGGAGAACGCCGAAGCGGGGGTGGCCAGGCTCGACCTCGGGCACGCCCTGCTCGTCGCCCCAGCGTACCGGCACGATGCTACGGCCGCGGGCACGTACTTCGCGGGCATGCTGCGCCGCCCTCCAGTAAGCCGGCTTGCCACCCCGGTGAGCGCGCTGATCGCCGCCGACGACCCCACGACGGCTGGCTACCGGTACGGCCACCGGGCCTGGGAACTGCTCGCCGAGCGGGTCACCCTGCACGAGCTGGCCGACGGCGGCCACTACTTCCTGCACACCCGGACGGTGCAGATCGCCGCCCTCCTCAACAGAACGGATGACCCCGCATGACCACGACGCGGAGCGACCACGTCCCTTCGGCGACCCCACGCGAGCGGGTGGCCGAGATCATCGAGCGCATCCGCAGGCACTGGACGGGCCGGACCGTCGTCCTGCTGGTCAACCGGTACGGCGGCGCCACGAGAGCCCTCGCCGAGGAACTGGAGGCGAGCGGCGCGCGCATCGGCGCCGTCGTCGCCGGGTCTCGTCTGGACCCGCGGGCCACCCTCGCGTCGCCGGTGTGGAACTGCGCCGACCACGGCATCAGGCTTTCTATGCGCGACTTCGACACCTGGCTGCGCGACCCGGCACCCGAGCTGGCCTCCTGGCTCGACGCCCTCGACCCCGGCCGGAGCTGGCCGGTCATCGGCACCAGCTACACCGACGTCCCGCAGGTCTGCGGGCGGTCCGTCAACGGCTGGTGGCGCCGCGAGTGGGCGCAGTGGGAGGACAAGACGCGGGTCGACGAGCTCTGGCGGCAGGCCGCCGTGCCCGCCCCCGACCACGAGGTGCTGCCCGCCAGCGACGCGAACGCCGTCCGCGCGGCCGTCGGCAGGCTGGACCTGGGCTGCGGCACCGTGATCGCCGCGGACGCCAGCCGTGCCTTCCTGGGCAGCTCCAAGGGGCTGCGCTGGGTCCGCGATGCGGAGGAGACGGAGGAGGCGGTGCGTCACTTCGGCGGGACCACCGACCGGGTGCGCGTCGCGACGTTCGTGCCGGGAACGCCGTGCAGCATCCTCGGCATGGTCCTGCCGTCCGGGGTGGCCGTGTTCGAGCCGTTCGAGATCGTCACGCTGGGCGACCCCCGCACCGGCCGGCTCCTCTACGCCGGATCGTCCACCTGGTGGCGCACCAGCCCTGAAGCCAGGGAGGCCATGCGGGAGAGCACCCGGCGGGCCGGGTGGGAGCTCGCGGAGACCTGCGGGTACCGGGGCATCTACAGCGTTGACGGTATCCTCGGTCCGGAAGGCTTCTTCGCGACCGAGCTCAACCCTCGGCACGTCTCCGGCCTGTCGCTCTGGGCAGGATGGCCGGAGTTCCCGGTCCGGCTGTTCAACCGCGCTGTGCAGGAGCAGGTGCCGGAATTCCTGGACGTGGATCCCGTGGCCGTGGAGACGGCCTTCAACGACGTGATCCGCCGTAATCCGGCGTACACGGTGCGAGTGCCAGTGTCCGCCGTGCTGGGCGACCAGGCCAGCGCGGTGCGGGAGTCCTCCCTCACTACTGTGACGGACCCGCGGCCGGTGACCCAGCGCGTCCGCTTCGAGGTGCTCCCCGACGCTCTGCGCCTGCTGAACCTCACCCCCGTCCTCCCCGACGGTACGGCGGCTCCCGCCGCAGCCGCCCTGGCCAACGCCTTCGGCATGCCCGGCCTGACCTACTTCCCCGACGGCGCGCGCCATCCCGCTTGAACCACCTACCGGCCACGGGTGCTCGCGCCCCAGGCTCACAGCGGCAGCTCCAGCGTGACGGTCGTCCAGCCGCCGGCGCCCTGTCCGCCGCGACCGGCGTGGTCGGGCATGTGCTCGCCAAACGGCCAAAGGGCATGAAGCTGGACGGCAAGTCCGTCGTCCTCGCCGCCGAAGCAGCCGTCCGGACCCACCAGGGCGAGCCCCGCCCCGCCGTGGCCGAGATGATCCGCAAGTCACTGGGGCTCAGGTGGAGGAGCGTTGGATGACTCGTGGGTTGGTCGAGACGTCGGTGTGGTGGGTGGTCTGGCCGGCCAGGCTGGTTTCCGCATTTCTCGGATCTCATCGACGCGATGTGCCGCTGAGTACGACTCGCTTGGCCTTGGTTCGGAGAAGGGACCAGGGCCGGTGGACACTAGCCGAGGGTGTCCGGTTGTCGGACCCTCTGTGGACGATGCCGGATTCAGTGCGGGTTCAAGCGTCCGTTGGTTTGGTCGTGAGCCGGTGGATGCCGAACAGGACGTAGCCCAGTAGCACGAAGGCGGCCAGTGCGGCGGCTGCCAGTGACGCGACTGTCGGCCAGCCCAGTCGTTCAACGTTCAGGAACGGGTAGACGTAGCGGCGGGGCAGGTTGGGGGCGGTGAGCAGGACGAAGGTGCCGTACAGGAGCGGGTAGCTCAGCCAGGCGAACGGGGCGGCCCAGTGCACCCGGCGCGACCGGTCGAAGGTGGCCCAGTCGATCAGCGCCATGACGGGGGTCACATAGTGCAGCAGGAAGTTGCCCAGTCCGCGCACGCTGCCGCCGTCAAGCAGTGCCAGAGGGTTCGCGAGGTCGCGTGAGATGTAGTTCACCAGGCATGTGACCAGCAGGTATAAGGTCACCGCGCCTTTGACATCGAGGGAGGCCGACCTGGTGCGGTAGGTGACCAGCCGCCGGCTGTAGTAGAGCGCGAGCATGACGTTGCTCTGCACCGTGAAGTAAGCCCAGGGGCGGCCGATTGACGTCGCCAGGCATGCCAGGCCCGCCACGGTTGCCGTGACCAGCAGGATCCGCCACGCTGTCATCCCGTCTTCGTCCTCCGTAGCCAGAGCGTGTGCGCGGTCCGGGTTGTTGCGGAGTTCACCGTGTACCGGAAGGGGTTGGGCGGGTTGAACGTGCTGCGCAGCAGTGGTCGCAGCGTGGCCGGGATGTCGCCGAGCTGGGTGAACTCGATCATCCAGCCAGTGCCGGCCGCCACCCAGGGTTTCGCTTTGCGGAGGAGCGGTGGCGTCGCCAGCGTGTAGATCAGCGCAGTATGGAGGGCGTTGCCCGCGTACTTTGATGCGATGAGAGCGGGCAGGTGGGGCATCAGATCACGTTAGCGCTCAGAGCGATAGCGGGATACCTCCGCTCGCCTGCTCAGAAGGCTGTCGCTGCTGGCAGCGAACGGCAGGCCCGCCGCCGTGGTGCTGACCGGGCACCAAGACCTCGCCCCGTCGACCGGCTGGTGCGGGCCATGATGGACCTGGCCCGGTGGTGCGGCTGGTGGAATGGGGAGTGGGGATTGTGCCGCTGGGATGAGCGGTGAGCGGCTGGCGCGGGCCGGGCGTCGGCTGTTCGTGGCGACGGTGCTGGCGGGCTAATCGGTTGAGGGGATGCGGGACATCATGCGTTCCATGCCGTTGACCCAGTTGTCGCGCAGGGCCTGTGCGGCCTTGGGGAGGTCTCCGGCGATGAGGAACTCGGCCACCAGGCGGTGCTCGGTCGCCTCCCGTTCCAGTGGAGTGTCGTCGCCCGCCAGAAGATGGGCGTAGCGGCGCATTCCCGCCTTGACGCTGGTGATGAGATCGAGCAGGCGCTCGTTGCGGCAGCCGCTCAGCAGCAGGTCGTGCCACTCGTCGTCGTGACGCTCTATCTCCTGCTGCTCCGCGATCCGGTCGGGGAACTCCTGGGCCATCGTCAGCAGCTCGGGCGCGATGCGGCGCAGATGGTCGGGGTCGGAGCAGTCGAGTGCGAGTGACTCCAGCGCCGCGACGATCTCGCAGAGCTCCCGGAACTCCTTACGGCTCACCGGCGCGAACCTGAAGCCGCGGCCCTGGTTGCTCTCCAGCACGCCCTCGCCCGCGAGGGTGATGAGGGCCTCGCGCAGGGGAGTGCGGCTGACGCCCAGCTCCGCGGCCAGCGCGGCCTCGTTGACGTCGGTGCCCGCGACGAAGTCGCCCCGGTCGAGCCTGGTCAGCAGCTCTTCCCTGATCTGCTCGCGAAGCGGTCGCCGCTCGATGGGCATGAGGCTCCTTCGGGTTTCGGCCGGGCCAAGCTTACCGCTTGACGCGATACAAAATACTGCACTATGAATTCTGAATACAAAATATCACGAGGAAGGAGCGGGAGTGAGCCTGACGCGCGTGCCGGGGCTGCTGTTCGGTGGCGACTACAACCCCGAGCAGTGGCCCGAGGAGGTCTGGGCCGAGGATGTGCGGCTCATGGCCGAGGCCGGGGTGACCATGGTCACCGTCGCGGTCTTCTCGTGGTCGCGGCTGGAGCCGCGGCCCGGCGCGTACGACTTCGGCTGGCTTGACCGCGTTCTGGAGCTGCTGCACGAGCACGGCATCGCGGCCGACCTCGCCACCGCCACCGCGACCCCGCCGCCGTGGCTGGTCCGTGAGCACCCGGAGGTCATGCCGGTCGACGCGCAGGGGGTGCGGCTGGAGTTCGGCTCGCGCCAGGGTTACTGCCCGAGCTCGCCGGTCTTCCGCGAGCACGCCGTGCGGCTGGCCACCGCCATGGCCGAGCGGTACGGCGGCCATCCAGCCCTGGCCATGTGGCACGTCGGCAACGAGTACGCCGACCATACGCTGGAGTGCTTCTGCCCGGAGTCGGCCCGGCACTTCCGCGCCTGGCTGGAGGCCCGCCACGGCACGATCGAGTCGCTGAACGCCGCCTGGGGCACGCCCTGCTGGGGACAGCACTACACCGCGTTCGGCCAGGTCGAGCCGCCGCGCAAGGCGCCAGGGCCGATCAACCCGGCCCAGCTCCTCGACTGGCGCCGGTTCTGCAGCGACGCGCTCCTGGAGCTGTTCTGCGCCGAGCGTGACGTGCTGCGCGTGGTGACCCCGGACGTTCCCGTCACCACGAACTTCATGAGCATCCTGCACGGCCTCGACTACTGGGCATGGGCCGCGGCCGAGGACCTGGTGAGCGACGACGCCTACCCCGACCCGGCCGACCCGGAGTCGCACGTGGCGGTCGCGCTCAGCTACGACCTGATGCGCTCGCTCAAACGGCGCCCCTGGCTGCTGCTGGAGTCGGCGCCGTCGGCGGTGTCGTGGCGCGAGGTGAACGTCCCCAAACCGCCCGGCATGATGCGGCTGCACAGCCTTCAGGCGGTGGCGCACGGCGCCGACGGCGTGATGTTCTTCCAGTGGCGTCAGGCCAGGTACGGCCCGGAGAAGTTCCACTCGGCTCTCCTCCCGCACGGCGGCACGCGCACGCGCGGCTGGCAGGACACCCTCCGCCTCGGCTCCGACCTGCGGCGACTCGCGGAGGTCACGGGTACGGACACGCGGGCCGAGGTGGCACTCGTGCTCGGCTGGGACAGCTGGTGGGGCCTGGAGGCGCCGGAGTCGATGCCGTCCGACCGGCTCAAGCTCAAGGACCTGCTGCTCGCCTGGTACGCGCCGCTGCACGCCCGCGGCATCACGGTCGATCTCGCGCCGCCGGACCGCGACCTGTCCGGCTACCGCGTCGTGATCGTTCCGAACCTCTACCTGTGCACACCTGAGCAGGCCGGGAGGCTGGCGTCGGTCACCGGCGAGCTGGTGGTCGGCCCGTTCAGCGGCGTCGTGGACGCCGCCGACCGCGTCCATGACGGCGGCGCGCCCGGCCCGCTGCGCGACCTGCTGGGCGTCGCGATCGACGAGTTCTGGCCGCTCACCGATGGCGCGACCCAGCGGGTGCGGTACGCGGGGGGCGCCAGCGGCGTGGCCAGGACCTGGACGGAATGGGTGCGCCTCGGCAGCGACGACCAACACGGCGACGACCCCGCGCCGGTGCTCGCCACAAACGAGGGCGGAGGCCCTGCGGCGGTGCTCGCCACGTACGAGGGCGGCGATCTCGACGGCCTGCCCGCGATCACCCGCAAGGGCAACGTCACCTACGTCAGCTGCCTGCTCGACGACACGACCCCCGTGCTCGACCAGGTGCTCGGCGGCGTCGCGGCCGTCGAGGTGCCCGCGGGCGTGGAGGCGGTCCGCCGCGGGCGCCACCTCTTCCTGCTCAACCACACGACCATCCCGCAGCAGATCACCCTGCCGTACCCCGGCACGGACCTGCTCACCCAGACCCGCCTGCGCGGCGACATCGAGCTCGCCCCGCGCGACGCCGTAGTGCTCAGGATCGAAGGAGACACGTGACGCACCCGTACATCCCGAACGCCGAACCCGGCGTGCGGGCCGAGATGCTCGCCGCGATCGGCGCGTCGAGCGTCGAGGACTTCTACGCCGACATCCCCTCCGAGCTGCGCCTGGCCCGGCCGCTCGACCTGCCCGCGCCGTTCACGGCGGAGCGCGACCTGGTACGCCACATGAAGGGCCTGCTGGCCCGCGTCACCGACACGGAGCAGGCGCTGAGCTTCCTCGGCCACGGCTGCTACCCGCACCACGTTCCGGCCGTGTGCGACGAGGTGAACGGGAGGAGCGAGTTCCTCACCGCGTACGCGGGGGAGCCGTACGAGGATCACGGCCGTTTCCAGGCCCTGTTCGAGTACGTCAGCATGATGGGCGAGCTGCTGGAGATGGACGTCGTCAACGTCCCGACCTACGACGGCTTCCAGGCGGCCGGCACCGCCCTGCGCATGGCGTGCCGCTACACCAAGCGCTCGAAGGTCTGCGTCAGCGCCGCCATCACCGCCGACAAACTGAGCAAGCTGCGCGACTTCCTCGCTCCGGACGTCGAGATCGTCCTGGCCGCGGCGGGGGAGGGCGGCGAGATCACGGTCGAGGCGTTCGACGACTCCTACGCCGCGATCTACCTGGAGACCCCGAACGTCTACGGAGTGGTCGAGACCCGCGGCCGCGAGCTGGCCGACCTGGCCCACGCGCACGGCGCGCTGCTCGTGGTCGGCGCCGACCCGATCTCCCTCGGCGTGCTCGCCCCGCCCGCGTCCTACGGCGCGGACATCGTCTGCGGCGACATCCAGTCGCTCGGCATGCACCAGAGCTACGGCGGCGGCCACGCCGGCTACATCGCCACGCACGACCACGAGCCGCTGGTCGCGGAGTTCCCGTCCCGGCTGTTCGGCATCGCGCCGACGAAGGTGCCCGGCGAGTACGGCTTCGGCGACGTCTACTACGACCGCACCTCGTTCGCGCACCGCGAGGAGGGCAAGGAGTGGGTCGGCACCGCCGCCGCCCTCTGGGGCATCACGGCCGGGGTCTACCTGGCGCTCATGGGCCCCCAGGGCATGCGTGACCTGGGCGAGACGATCCTGGCCCGCACCCACTACGCCATGGACGCCCTGGCCGCGTCGGTCACGGTGCCGCACCGCGACGCGATCCACTTCCGCGAGTTCGCCATCGAGGTGCCCTCCAGCGCGACCCTGCTCGACGGGCTGCGCGAGCGCGGCATCTACGGCGGCGTCCCGCTCGACGACCGCACGGTCCTGGTCTGTGTGACCGAACGCCACTCCATCGCCGACATCGACCGGCTCGCCGCAGCCGTACAGGAGACGCTGTGAACCCCACGGAGTCCTTCGCCGAGCTCCCCGTCGCGCCGAAGCCGCCGCTGCGCCGCTTCCACCAGGCGCGCTGGGACGAGCCGATCATCTTCGAGCTGTCCGCGCCCGGCCGCCGCGGCCTCGCCGTGCCCGAGCCCGGCGCGCCCCGCGTCGAGCTGCCGGACTCCGTGGGCCGCGCGCAGCCGCCGAAGCTGCCCGAGATGTCCCAGCTGCACGTGCTGCGGCACTACCTGCGGCTGTCGCAGGAGAACCTGGGCGTCGACCTCAACATCGACGTCGGGCAGGGCACCTGCACGATGAAGTACAGCCCCAAGGTCAACGACAGGTTCGCCGCCGCCATCGCCGAGCTGCACCCGCTCCAGCACGAGGACACCGTGCAGGGCGTGCTGGAGATCTACTGGCGGCTCGAACGCATGCTGGCGGAGATCTCCGGCATGGCGCGGGTCTCGCTCCAGCCGGGCTCCGGATCAGCGGCCATCTACGCCAACATCGCCATGATCCGCGCCTACCACGCGGCCCGCGGCGAGGCGGGCCGCGACCAGGTGATCACCACGATGTTCTCCCACCCGTCGAACGCGGCCTGCGCCAAGACCGCGGGCTACGAGGTCATCACCCTGATGCCGGACGCCGACGGCCTGCCGGACATCGAGGCGCTGCGCGCCGCCGTCGGCCCGCGCACCGCCGCACTGATGATCACCAACCCGGAGGACACCGGCATCTTCAACCCCCGGATCCAGGAGTTCGTGGACCTGGTGCACGAGGCGGGCGGCCTGGCCTGCTACGACCAGGCGAACGCCAACGGCATCCTCGGCATCACCCGCGCCCGCGACGCCGGATTCGACCTGTGCCACTTCAACCTGCACAAGACGTTCTCCACACCGCACGCCTGCGGCGGCCCTGCGGCGGGGGCGTGCGGCGTCTCCGAGGACCTGGCGCCGTTCCTGCCCGGCCCGGTCGTCGCCTTCGACGGCGAGTCCTACCGCCTGGAGACGCCGCCCGCCTCCATCGGCAAGGTGCGGCCGTTCCTCGGCGTCACCCCGAACATCGTGCGCGCCTACGCCTGGATCATGGCGCTCGGCGCCAAGGGCCTGCGGCAGGTCGCCGAGACGGCCGTACTCAACAACAACTACCTGATGCACAAGATCCTGCAGATCCCGGGCGCGTCCGCGCCGTGGGACAGGCGCAGGGTCGAGCAGGTGCGCTACTCGTGGCAGGAGCTGTCGGAGCAGACCGGGGTGCACTCGGAGGAGATCGGCGTCAGAGCGGCCGACTTCGGGGTGCACTACTGGACCAGCCACCACCCGTACGTGGTGCCGGAGCCGTTCACGCTGGAGCCCACGGAGTCGTACTCGAAGGAGGACCTCGACGAGTACGCGCTCATCCTGGCGCACGTGGCCGACGAGGCGCGGCGCGATCCCGAGTTCGTCAAGGGCGCGCCGTACAACCAGAGCGTCCACAAGATCGACATGACGTCGCTCGACGACCCCAAGGAGTGGGCGCCCACCTGGCGCGCCTACGTCCGCAAGCATCTGTCATGACGGGCGCGGCGGTGGTCGGGCTGGTCGTCAACCCGGTCGCCGGGCTCGGCGGCGCGGCCGGGCTGAAAGGCAGCGACGGCGTGGAGGTGCAGCGCGCGGCCCTGGCCATGGGCGCGACGCCCCGGGCCGGCGAGCGGGCGGCGCGGGCCGTCCGCACGCTGACGGCCCGCCGTCCCGGGACCCGCGTCCTCACCGTGCCGGGCCGGATGGGCGAGGACAGCGTGCGCACCTCCGGGGCCCCGTACGACCTGGTCCGGCCGCCGTCCGGCGGGGTCGCCGGGACGAGCGCGGAGGACACGCGGCGCGCCGTGGCCGCCCTGGCGGGGGTGGACCTGCTGCTGTTCGCGGGTGGCGACGGGACGGCGCGCGACGTGCTCGACGCGGTCCGCGCGCTCGGCGGCCAGGCGCCGCCCGTGCTGGGCGTCCCGGCCGGGGTGAAGGTGTACTCCGGCTGTTTCGCCGTCAGCCCGGCCGCCGCCGGATTCGTCGCGGCGGAGTTCGACCCGGCGCGTACGGCCGAGGCCGAGGTGGTGGATCTCGACGAGGACGCCTACCGCCGCGGCCTGGTCAGCCCTCGGCTGTATGGCAGCCTGTGCGTCCCCGCCGCCCGCGCCGCGCTGTCGGGGCGTAAGGCCGGATCGTCAGGCGTGGAGCCCGCCACCGCCGAGGGCGTCGCACGGGAGGTCGTGGCCAGAATGCGGCCCGGCATCCGATACGTCCTCGGGCCGGGCGCCACCACGCGGGCCGTCGGCCGCGCGCTGGGCCTCGCCACCACGCTGCTCGGCGTGGACGTGGTCGAACGCGTCCACGAGGGCGGCCGCCTGGTGGCGGCGGACGTCGCCGAGGCCGAGCTGTTCGGCCTGGTCAGCGGCAGGGAGTCGGAGCTGGTTCTGTCGGTCATCGGCGGGCAGGGGTTCGTGCTGGGACGCGGGAACCAGCAGGTGTCGCCCCGGGTGCTCGACGCGGTGCTCGATGGGGGCCACTCCGGACGGCTCCTCGTCCTGGCCACCCAGCAGAAGCTCGCGTCGCTGAAAGGACGGCCGCTGCTGGCCGACAGCGGTGACGAGGACCTCGACAAGAAGCTCGGCGGACACGTCCAGGTGATCACTGGATACCGCGAAAGCACGATTTATCGCATTTGTGCGGCAAGTGAGGAGTTCGACGGATGAAGACGCTCGACGGAAAGGTCGCGATCGTCACGGGCGGCGCCTCGGGCATCGGGCGGGCCACCGCCCTGCTCTTCGCCCGGGAGGGCGCCCGGGTGGTGGTCGCCGACATCGACGCGACCGGCGCGGACGCCACCGTGGCGCGGATCACCGAGGAGGCGGGACACGCGATTGCGGTGCAGGCCGACGTTTCCGACCCCGAGGACTGCCGGCGCGTCGTCGGCGCCGCCGTCGAGACCTTCGGCGGCCTGCACGTCCTGTTCAACAACGCGGGCATCATCCGCCGCACCACCGCGCTCGACCTCGACGTCGAGGAGTGGGACCGCGTCATGGCGGTCAACGTCCGCTCGGTCTTCCTCATGTGCAAGCACGCCATCCCGGCGATGACCGACGGCGGCTCGATCGTCAACACGGGCTCCGGATGGGGCCTCAAGGGCGGCGGCAACGCCATCTCGTACTGCGCCTCCAAGGCCGCCGTGGTGAACATGACCCGCGCGCTCGCCATCGACCACGCCAAGGCCGGCATCCGGGTCAACTCCGTCAACCCCGGCGACACCGACACGCCCATGCTGCGCGACGAGGCCCGCCAGCTCGGCGAGGACTGGGCCGCCTTCCGGTCCGACGCGGCGGACCGGCCGATGGGCCGCGCGGGCACCCCGGACGAGATCGCCCAGGCCGTGCTCTTCCTGGCCGGCGACGCGGCCAGCTACATCACCGGCTCCGCCCTCGTCGTCGACGGCGGCGGGCTCGCCTGACCCACACCCCCCACGCAACCCCCGTAAGGAGCCGACCATGAACCGTGCCCTGGCAGTCCTGGGCATCCTCGCCGTCGCGACGACCGCGTGCAGCGGCAGCGGCGGCGGGAACGTCCCAGGCATGAGCACCGGATCCGGCCCGGTCACCGTCCGCTGGTCCACCTGGGGATCGGCCGAGGACATCAAGCTCTACGAGAAGTTCACCGAGGACTTCGAGAAGCGCCACCCCGACATCAAGCTCAAACTGGAGCCGGTCGCCAAGTACGAGGACTACCACCCCAAGCTGCTGGCCCAGCTCACCAGCAAGACCGCCCCCGACGTGTTCTTCGTGGGCGACGACAACATCGGCAAGTTCGTCTCCGCCGGGGTGCTGACCCCGCTCAACGACAAGCTGGCCGGCCCTTCCTCCAAGAGCAAGCCCGAGGAGTTCTTCGAGGGCATCTACGGCGGCGCCAGGAAGGACGGCCAGATCTACGGCGTCCCCAACGACACCAACCCCGAGGTGCTCTGGTTCGACAAGAAGGCGCTCAAGGACGCCGGGATCACCGAGGACCCCGCCGCGCTCAACGAGGCCGGGCGGTGGACCATGGCCACGTACCTCGACATGAACGCCAAGCTCAAGGCGGCGGGCAAGGCCGGGTCGATCTTCTGGAACTGGTACGGCTCCACGTACTCCATGATCAACGGCTTCGGCGGGAAGGTCTGGGACGGCGGGAAGTTCGTCGCCACCACCGACCCCAAGGCACGCCAGGCCCTGCAGGCCCTGGCCAAGGGCTACCAGGACAAGACCTTCCTCAGCGCCGACCTGCTGCCCGACAGCAACGGCCCGAGCACGCAGTTCCTCAAGCACGAGGCCGGCTTCTACGCCGGCGGCCGGTGGATGATCGACTCACTGAAGAAGGGCGGCGAGCTGGACGACTACGACATCGTGCCGTTCCCCTCGCAGACCGGCCGGCCGATGCCCGGCGCGGTGGCCGCCTCCTACCTGGCGCTCAACAAGGACACCAAGCTGCCCGAGCAGGCGTTCACCTTCCTCACCGAGTTCGTCGGCAAGGAGGGCCAGCTCATCAGGCTCAAGGGCGGCGCCGCCGTGCCGTCCGTGAAGGGCGCCGAGCAGATCGTCCTCGCCGACGGCTATCCCGCCCACGCCCAGACCTTCCTCGACGTGCGTGACGCGGGCTTCGCGAACTATCCCGAGGAGGTCGCCGTGCCCGGCCTCACCGCCGACATCAACGAGCACCTGATGAAGGTGTGGACCGGCAAGGTCGGCTTCGACGAGGGCATGACCCAGCTCCAGAAGCTCGTCGACGGCAAGCTGGGCTAGCCGTGACCGTCCTCGCACGGGCCCGGCCCCGCACGCTCCACCGGGCGCGGCCCGTCCGCAACCGCGACGGCTGGTGGGCCGCGTTCTTCCTCGCGCCGCAGGTCGCCGCGCTGCTGGTGTTCCTCGTCTTCCCGCTCGGCTTCGCGGTCGTGCTGGCGTTCATGCGCTGGGACGGGCTCGGGCAGAAGGAATGGGTCGGCTTCGACAACTTCGCCGCCCAGCTCTCCGATCCCGAGTTCGGGCTGGCGGTGTGGAACACGGTCAAGCTGGCGCTGCTGACCGTGCCGTTCGGGCTCGTCTTCGCGCTGCTCATCGCGGTCGCGCTGAACAACGTCAAAGGCGGCGGCTTCTACCGGGTGCTGTACTTCCTCCCGGTGGTCACCAGCTCGGTGGCCGTCGCGCTGATGTGGCAGATCATCCTGGCCGGCAACGACTACGGCGTGCTGAACTCGTCGCTCGAGCGCTGGTTCGGCATCAGCGCCCCCGACTGGCTCGGCGACCCCGGCTGGGTGATCGTGGCCATCGCCGTCGTGACGATCTGGTCGTCGCTCGGCCTGAACGTGGTGATCTTCCTGGCCGGGCTCCAGACGATCCCGCCGCAGATCGTCGAGGCCGCCCGCATGGACGGCGCGGGCAGCCTGCGGATCTTCCGCTCGGTCACGCTGCCGCTGCTCTCGCCGACGATCTTCTTCTCCACCGTCGTCGCGGTGATCAGCTCGTTCCAGGCCTTCGACCAGATCTACGTGCTGGTGGACCCGGAGGACAACGAGGGCGCGAGAACGATCGTCTACCAGGTCTACGAGCTGGGCTTCAAGGACTTCCAGTTCGGCATGAGCAGCGCCGCCGCGCTGATCCTCCTGGTCCTGACGCTGCTCGTGACGCTCGTCCAGTTCGCGGCGCAGAAGCGCCTCGTCCACTACGACTCGTGAGGGGGCCGGAATGCGACCCAGGCAGGTAGCCCTGCACGCCGGGCTCACCCTCGGCGGGCTGGCGATGCTGTTCCCGTTCGTCTGGATGCTGCTGACGTCGTTCAAGGGCGTGCGGCAGATGCTGAACAACCCGCTCGACTGGCTGCCCGACCCGTGGCGCTGGGAGAACTACCCCGACGCGCTCGGCGCGGTGCCGTTCATCACCGCGTACTGGAACAGCTTCTACATCGCCGCGCTGAACGTCACGCTCACGCTGCTGACCTCGGCCATGGCCGCCTACGCCTTCGCCCGGATCAGGTTCCGCGGCTCCGGCGTGCTGTTCGTGGTGTTCCTGGCCACCCAGATGGTGCCCGCGCAGGTGACGGTCGTGCCGCTCTACCTGATGCTGGCCAGGTTCGGCTGGATCGACTCGCACCTGTCGCTCATCGTGCCGAGCATCGCGAACCCGTTCGCGGTGTTCCTGCTGCGCCAGTTCATCAGGGCCGTGCCCGTGGAGCTGGAGGAGGCCGCCAGGATCGACGGGGCGGGCCGCTGGCGCTGCTTCTGGAACGTTGTGCTGCCGAACATCCGCCCCGGCCTCGGCGCGCTCGGCATCATCGCCTTCCTCGCGTCCTGGAACTCCTTCTTCTTCCCCCTGATCTTCCTGAACTCGCCCGAGCTGGCCACGGTGCCGCTGCTGCTCAGCCAGTTCTCCGGCCAGCGCACGGCCGTGGACTACGGGCTCATCCTGGCCGCCTCCGCGATCGCCGTCGTGCCGACGCTCATCGCGTTCCTCATCGGCCAGCGGAAGATCATCAACTCGATGGCCGCTTCCGGCCTGGGAGGTCGCTGATGCCGGACCTACGCGAACGCCCGTTCACCGACCGCGGCTCGCGGCTGCTGGTGATGGCGGCGGACGACGGCTCGCTCTGGATCGCCAGAGCCCTGTACGAGACCAGGCTCGCCGACACGAAAGTGCTCACCGGCCTGCGGATCCTTTCGGGGAGCGGCGAACTGCCCGTGTTGCGGGTGCTGCCGGACCGCGTGGAGTTCGCGGGCGGCGTGGCCATGGCCTTCGCGGACCCGGACACGCTCGTCCTGACCGGCGCGGGCGTGCGGGCCGTGTGGGACGGCGGCGAGGCCGTCATCGACGGCTGCCTCACCCTCGTCGGCCCGGAGCGCGCGAGGCACGACGCGGCGGCGGTGCTCGACGCGGCCGCCGCACGGTGGCGCGACTGGTTCGCGCGCATGCCCGCCGTGCGTGCGGACCTGCGCGAACGAGCGGAGGACGCGTGGTGGACGCTGGCGGTGAACCTGGTACGGATCCAGGGCCGGGAGTCGCTCGTCCCCTCCAAGTACGGCTACGTCGGCCTGTGGAACTGGGACTCCTACTTCCACGCCATCGCGCTCAGGCACGCCGACCCCGCCCTGGCCAGGGAGCAGATCCGCATCCTGCTCGACCACCAGCGCCCCGACGGCCTGATCCCCGACGTCGTACACGACCACGGCGCGCTGGCCGAGACCACGGACCTGCCCCGCTCCGACCTGGCCAGGCTGGCCGAGCACGTCGGGGGCGGGCCGATCGGGGACGCCGTTCCCGTCACCAAGCCGCCGCTCACGGCCTGGGCGGTGTGGAAGATCCACGAGGTGGACCCCGACCCCGCCTTCCTCGCCGAGGTGTACGAGCCGCTGGCCCGCTCCCAGGAGTGGTGGTTCAGGCACTCCGATCCGGACGGCGACGGGTTGGCCGAGTACCTGCACCCGTACTCGTCCGGCCTGGACGACAGCCCCATCTGGGACGGCGGCCCCCGCGCCGAGCCGCCCGACCTGAACGCCTACCTCGCCCTCCAGTGCGACCGCCTGGGCGACATCGCACAGGCGCTCGGCAAGGACGCCGCGCCGTGGCGAGCCAGGGCGCAGGCCCTGGTGGACCGCATGATCGCGCGCCGGTGGAACGGCACGAGGTTCGCCACCGTGGTCGGCGGGCGCGAGGCGGACGTGCGCACCCCGCTGGAGCTGATGCCGCTCTTCACCGGGCGGCTCCCCGCGGGGATCGCGGACCGGCTGGTCGCCGGCCTGCGCTCGCCGAGCTTCTGGGCCGAGCGCCCGGTGCCGACCGTCGCCTTCGACGACCCGAGATTCGACCCCGAGGCCATGTGGCGCGGACCGGTCTGGCTGAACGTCAACTACCTGCTCATCGACGGCCTGCGCCGCTCGGGGCATCAGGAGACGGCCGCCGAGCTGCGCGAGCGCACGCTGGCCATGGTCCGCGACGGTGGCGGCCTGCACGAGTACTGGAACCCGCTGACCGGCCGTCGCGCGGGCCGCGCGACGACCGCCTTCGGCTGGTCGGCCGCTCTCTTCCTGGACCTCGCTCAGGAGAGCTGATTTGATGGATCTTTGTTCACCAGGCCAGCTCGGGAGGATCCGTGGTGAGCAAGAAGGAGCGAGACGACCCCGACGACTTCGGCGGGATCGGTTTCGGCCGCATGGCCGCCGTCCTGGCCATCGTGGCCTTGGGGCGCCCCTGGGAGACGCTCAAGGAGCTCTTCGGGTTGATCCGTCGGCTGGGGCGTCGGGTGCTCAGGCTCGTGCTGGCGCCCTTCCGGCTGGTTGCCTTGATCGTGTGGTCGCGTACGGCAGACCGACGCCCCACCTTCGAGGATCACCTGCACGGTGAGGACAGAGATCTCTCGTGACAGGCTGGGAATCAGCCGGCGGCGAAGTCCTGGGTCCAGTAGATCTGCCCCTGCGCGTCCTTGGCCGCGCCCACCCCGATGAGGGTGTACGAGCAGTTCATGATGTTCTTCCGGTGGCCGTCGCTGTTCATCCAGCCCTTGACCACCTCGGCCGCCGACCGCTGCCCCATGGCGATGTTCTCGGCCAGGGTCGAGCCGGTGAAGCCGGTCGCACGAATGCGGTCGACCATGTCGCGGCCGTCCTGGGAGTCGTGGTCGAAGTAGTCGTTCTTCGCCATGTCGGCCGAGTGCCCGAACGCCGCCCTGCGCAGCCGCGCGTCGTGCTTGAGGGGGTCGCAGCCGCCCTTGACCCGCTCGGCGTTGGTCAGCCGGACGACCTCCTTCTCCAGCGCCGTGCCGACGGCCTTCTTCGTCTCGGAAACCGGCGGCGCCGTATCCCGCGTCGTGGGGGTGGGGGTGGGGGTGGCGCAGGTCAGCTGTACGGCCTTGGACTTGGCGGTGCCGCCCCGGTAGTCGGTGGCGACCGCGTAGTACGTGCCAGGCTTGCAGGGCAGCTTCAGGGTGATGCGGTCCTTCTTGGTAGCGCCGCTTTTGACGACCCGATCGTCGCCGGGGACGGCGCGCATGACTCGGATGCGCAGCAGCGCCGGACGCACACAACCGCGGCGGACGGCCGAGGCCTGGATCCTGAGCGCGGAGATGCCCGGCCTGGCCACGCTCACGCGGCACTTGTCCGATTCGGAGGTCGGCTCGGGAGTCGCCTCCTCGGTCTGCGCCGGTGGGGTGGTCGGCGCGGTCATCTCGGGCGCCGCTCCGGCCGCCCCGCCGGTGGACGGGGCGCAAGAGGCGAGGCCGGCGACGACGGCGAGTACCCCAAGGGGTCGACGCATGAGGATTTCCTCCGGTGGAGGGAGACGCTGGTGGTCCCGCATTCTGCCGGATCCATTACCGACTTGTCATGACAATACGGACATTTCGCCCTGTGAGTAATCTCAACCACCGGCCGGTTCAGCGTGCCGGGCGGGCCGCCTCCATCGCCGCGGCCACGGCCGCGGCCGCACGTCCGATGGCCTTCGTCCCGGGCCGCGGGCCGCTGTAGCTGAACGTGGCGGTGACGTTGGACATGCGGAACACCATGTTGGCCACGTACGTGCCGTTCGCCCGGTAGACGGACGCGAACGACTCCTCGCCGACCACCGGAGTGCGGGTGAACGCGATGTCCGGATGCTCGTCCCGCTGATCCTGAAAGGTCTGCTTGATGCCAACGAAGTTGGCCTTGGCCCCCTTGAGGGTGTCGACCCGGTAGAGGGAGACGGTCGCGTAGGAGCCGTTGGCGCCGAAGTACTGGCAGATCTTCCGGTCGAGATTGTCGCTCTGAAGCTTGCTGCCGAGCAGCGTGCGGACCTGCGCGGCGGTCAGCACCTTGCAGGAGTGCAGGCCGGTGCCGAAGAGCGGTTTCCCGGCCGGTGAGGACGACACGGGTTTGGACTGCGTTGTGGTGTCGCCGGCCGACGTCGGCTCGGCGCCCGTACTCTCTTCGGGACGGGTCATCCCCCAGATCACCGCGCCCGCCGTCAGGGAGAGCGCGAGAGCCAGCGCGCCGCCCACGACGGCGAACCGGCGCCACGTGGGTGCGGGCCGCCGCCGAGAGGTGGGGCGGGTGGCCGCGGGAACGTCGCCCTGGGCCACCGCCTGCAACCACGCCGCCGCCTGCGCGGGGCCGCAGCGTTGCCGGGGGTCCTTCGCCAGCAGCGCGGCGAGGACGGGCGTGAGCGAGCCGGCCCGTTGCGGGGGAGCGGGCTCGTGCAGCAGCACGGCCGCCATCACGGCCGCCGAATTGGGGCCGGTGTAGGCGGTTCTGCCCTCCACCGCCGTGTACAGGGTGGCTCCCAGCGACCACAGGTCGGCCTCCGGGCCGTCGGCCTCGCCACGCAACCGCTCCGGCGCGATGTAGCCGGGCGAGCCGTTCAGCAGGCCGGTCTGGGTCAGCGCGGCGTCCCCGGCCACGGTCGCGATGCCGAAGTCGGTCAGCAGCACCCGCCCGTCCTGGGTGAGTAGAACATTGCCCGGCTTGACGTCGCGGTGCAGGACTCCCATCGCGTGCGCGGCGGCCAGCGCGTCGAGCACGTGGCGCCCGACCCAGGCGGCCTGGGTGGGCGGCAGCGGCCCGTCCTCGCGTACGATCCGGTCGAGGGAACGGCCGTTGACCAGCTCCATCACGATCCACGGCCGGCCGCTGTCCATGACGACGTCGTGCACCGTGACGATCGACGGATGCGAACGCAGCCGCGCCGCGGCCCGCGCCTCACGCAGGGTCCGCTCGGTCAGCTCGGCCCGGGACGCCTCGTCCAGATCGGCGGGCAGCCGCACCTCCTTGACGGCGACCTGCTGCCGCAGCAGTTCGTCGACGGCTAGCCACACCGTGCCCATGCCGCCCTGGCCGAGCTGCGACATCAGCGAATAGCGGCCTGCCAGCATCATCGTCATGCCGTCGCCATGCGGCAGGACGCGTCATCGTCGCATAAGCGGGCCTTCCGCGGTCTGGACCCGGCGGGCGCGAGTTTCTTCACTGGCTGTTCCTCCAGAGATGAGGGTGTCGCATGGGTCGGTCGTACGAGCCGACTGCTGTGTCCCGGAACCGGGCCTGCGGCGAAGCCCGCGTTGGGAAGGGCACAACGTAGCACGCGCGACGCCGCTTCTCCTTCCGCATGCCTTCCGTCTCGGACATCCTCCCGTTTGACGAACCCCCGATCCCGGATGTTCGTCAAACGGGAGGCTCATTCGCGTTCGGGGGAAGGAAGGATCTTGTTACAGTTCCAGGTGCTCGGCCCCATGAGAGTGCTGAGAAATGACACGGAGATCCCGATCAAGGCTCCGAAGCAGCGTACGGTGCTCGCACTTCTCCTCAGCAGGGCCAACCAGGTCGTGTCCATCGACCGGCTGATCCAGGAACTGTGGGATGAAGAACCGCCTACGTCCGGCAAACAGACGCTTCAATCACTCGTCTCACGGGTCAAACGCTCATTGGAGTACGGGGGTGACAGCACGCCGCGTGCGGTGATCGGCCATCCGAACGGATACGAGCTCGTCCTGCCCGACGCCACCTGCTTCGACATGCTGGCCTTCGACGACGCCGTGACCCGGATCCGGGCACGGTCCTCCATGGGATACGACCAGGACGTCACGGCATGGATGGACCGAGCTCTGGGACTCTGGCGAGGCGCCCCCTTCGGCGACGTTCCCGCGACGCCGGTGATCTCGGCGGAGGCGACGAGGCTTGAAGAGGCACGGCTGCAGCTGCTGGAGATGCGGGCCGACATCCGGCTGGCCTGCAACGCCTATGAGGAGATCGTCGTCGGCCATCGGGCGTTGCTCGCCGAGCACTCGCTGCGCGAGCGGCTGTGGGGACAGCTCATGCTCGCGCTGTACCACACCGGCCGCCGGACCGAGGCGCTCAAGGCGTACAGCGAGGTACGTGAGCTGCTCGCACGGGAGATCGGCGTCGAACCCGGGGGAGAGCTGCGACGACTCCACCGGCAGATGCTGGACAGCGCCGTGCCTCCTCCGGAACCGGGCACGACGTCCGATCCGCGCCCCGCGGCTCTGACCGCGATCAGCCGGGCTTCGGCGGTCCTTCCCCGTCAGCTACCGCCCGATCTGGCGCATTTCATCGGAAGGCGGGAGGAGCTGGCCGGGGCGCGTGACCTGCTTCGCCATGCCCGCACCCGCAAAAGGGGCACGGTCATCGCGGTCTCCGGCATGGCGGGGATCGGGAAGACCATGTTCGCGCTCCATCTGGCTCATCAGGTGCGGCACCGGTTCTCCGACGGGCAGCTCTTCGTGGACCTCCACACGTCGGAGTCCCGGCCGCTCGACCCAGGGGAGGTGCTGCTGCGCCTGCTGCGGTCCGCGTATTCGAGGTATTGCCCCGTTAACGCTTGCCGACTACGGAGAGTGCCCATCGCAGCCGCCCGGTGCTCGGTTCGGCAACGGCGGTCGATCAGCCGCGAACTCGTCGATCCTTGAGGTCCCGCACGGAGGCCGGTGCGAGGTTCGCGTCGAAGTACGGGATCAGCAACGGGCCCAGCGTGGCCGCCATCAGCAGGTCGCTCGGCTCGATGGCGCGCCGATCACCGTCGAACGGCACCCCCAGCGTGCTGACCGCGCCCGTGGCCGGGGACCTGACGACGATCTTCAGCATGTCGTCGATGCCGTTGCGGCGCAGGAAGGTGTCGGCGAAGTCCCGCTCCGGCTCGGTCGCCCGCAGGCGGAGCCGTCCGAGGGTCGCCACACCGTGGCGGCTCAGGCAGGCGATCCCGTCGCGCGAGGCGAACGGATTGTTCCAGCGCCAGCGCTCGACGTACTCCTCCACGAAGTCCGGCCGGAACATGGTGAGGTACTGCTCCTCGCCATTGCGTCCCAGCGCCAGATATGCGGGGTTCTCGGCCACGAACGCGTCGATCCACCCGAGATGTACGGCCACCGCCTCGGCCAGCACCGGATAGAGCTCCCCCTCCCGAGCCCCGGCCACTTGCTCCAGCACCTTGATGAGCCTTCGGTATGCCTGCTGTTCCACGGATCCGCCATCGCACTCGTTGATCGCTTCGGGGGAGCAGCCGGTATGGCGGGCTGCGGCGTTCTCGCCTGCTCAAGGATTCCGTAAGGGGCGGCCGTTCATCCATTACTTGGCCAAGGAATTCGCTTCAAAAGCCCATGTCCCAAGGCACTTCCCGGTCGCGGGTGATGACAGATCCGGCAAATGCCTCAATCTCGTCCGGCCGCCCGCGTCCTCTTAACGAGGGCTCGTGCAAGGCAGCCGTCCCAGCGAGTTGGCGCCGATATACAGCTCTCTTTCCTCGGGGAGCAGTGTACGTCCGACCGTGGCACAGGCGGCTTGCAGCATTTTGTCCTCGCCATACTCCCAAACCACCAGCCTCGCGCCTCTCTCCGGACTGGGCTCCGTCACCGCGACCAGCCTTCTTCCCCGGCTCAAGAAGGCAATCCCCGTCCTGACCTCACGTCGTTCCAGAGGCGCCTCTATCTTTCCGATATCCGATCCGGTATTGAGGTCGGTCAGGACAACCGCTCCGTCCGAGCGCAGCCGGGCGACTGTTCCCGTCCGGCTGGCCCAGAGCCCGTTCACGTAGTGCCCGTTTTCGGGGAGCACGCGGATCAGCTTGGCCGTGCGGGCGTCCCTGATCTCCAGATCGCCGGTCACCCGTTGGATGAGGAGATGCCCCTGAGCGAAGGCGACACCGACCATGGTGTCGCCCCGGACCAGCAGTTCCTGGCCGGTAGCCATGTCGATGACGCGCAGAACATCCCGAATTGCTCCCGCCGTGGAATCTTCAATGGCCACCGTCATCGTCTGTGGGTCGATGTGAGCGGGCCCGCGGTCGCCACGCTCCTGGCTGAGGTTCTTCTGGCGGTCAGCAGAGTGCGGGACTGTTCGGACGACGCGGCCCGTGCCGGGATCGATGAGGACGATGTCGCCTGAGTCAGGCACGATGACGATGCCGCGCCCGTCCGATGTCCAGGCCGCTCCGAGAATGGATTCCTGGCCCGTGTCCCAAGCTCCGGCGATCGGCCAATCGGGGGCAGGGGTACGAATCTCGATTTCGCCGCCGTACTTGATCAGGAGGAGTCTCTTTCCGTTGGGACTCCATACCGCGTGGGCATACTTCCCCTTGATCCGCCTGTTCCGGAATGGAGCGCTGCCGACGCCGGCGAGAATCGTCTGGCCCGATTCGCTCGTCACCAGAACGTCGTCCTCGCCCTCTCGCACCGCGAGGGCAGGCCCGTTGCACGCCATGCAGGACCACTTCAGCGGGATGGGCATGCGTTGACTCAGGCGGGTCACCTGATTGAGATCCCATATCGCCAGGGTTCGCCCTGAGGCGGACACCAGGCGGTCCGAGCCGCCACCGAGGAAGGCGAGTCCCGTGTCGTTGATGGAACTGCTTCCCGTCAGGACCTCCGGGTTGGACGGCTCGTTCTTGGAAGTGGTCGAGACATGAATTCTTCCGGTGTCGGCCACGGCCAGTCGCCTGCCGTCGGCGCTGATCGCGAGTGCATTGGGGCTGGCTCCTGATGTGACTCCGGCCAGGTCGCCGTCGGACAGGGTCGATATCGCCGAATCGGTTCTCCAGATCGGCACCCTGGTCTCGCCCCACGCCGCTGCGAAGTGCCGGCCTTTCGGGGAGATGGCCGTCACCGACGGCGTGTCGACGCGTACCCAACCGTGAGCGGCAGAACGGATGGTCACTGCCGGCAGCGACCACCGCTCCCACGCGGTCAGGCCGTTATAGATGACCGCTTCATCGTCCCCGGCGAAGACGATCTCGCCGGACCGGGTGGACAGGTCCAGTTCGGACCTGGCCGTATGTGATCGGTCGCCGCTCTCGTCGTACACGACCACCCGTGACGGATAGGCGGAGGTGTCGCTCCCGGAGTAGCCGACGACGACGTACCGGTGCGTGGGACTGACGCCGACTGCGGCGGGCCGGAACCCGTCCGGCCCCGGAACGTTCCGAGCGCCAGCCTCCCTCCGCCACAGTCGCACCGCCGCTCCGTCCGTGAAGACGACCGTGTCGCCGATGGCGTCCACGCCGACGTCTGTGATCGGTCTGCTGAGCCGGCCGATGGCCTGGCCGGCGGCCGTGCTGAGATCCCAGAGCTGTACGTTGCCGTCCTGCGCGCCGGTCACCAGGAAGCGGCCGTCGGCCGAAGAACCCAACGCCGTCACGCGCGATGAGGCGTAGAGGTACTTGCTGAGATGCGGGCTGGAGGTGGTTGCCTGGAAGAGCGCGTCCTTCGTCTGGGGGTTCTGATCCAGTTCGTAGGCGGCCACCGCCAGGAGCTGGGCCGTGTCCAGGCGCGTCGTCAGCAGCGCCTCCGCTTTGGCGGCCAGCTGCCGGGCCAGATTGACCCGATCACGTGCCGCGACGTTGTTCCGCTGGTCGACGGCCACGACGGCGGCGGCGCTGGCCAGGAGCGAGAGCACGGCGAGGAAGACGACCATGGTGGTACGCCGCCTGGCGGTCCTGCGTTCCTGGGCCACGGAGGCCGTCAGGAACGCCTTGACGACGGGGGCCAGATCGTCTGGAGCTGCCCTTGCCGCCCATCTGTTGGCGACGGCCAGGCGGCTGCCCCGATAGAGCCTCGACGAGTCGCGGAACTCTCGCTGCCACGCGGTCGCGGCCTCCTCCAGCTCTTGCTGGACGAGCTGCCCGGCGCGATCACGGTCGATCCAGCGCCGCAACTGCGGCCAGCTCCGCAGCAACGCCTCGTGCGTGATCTCCACTGCGTCGTGGTGCTGCGTGAGCAGCCGAGCCTCGGTGAACACGTCCACCACGGTCGCGGCCAATCCAGGGTCGGCGCCGGTGCCGATCAGGTCCGTACGGGACAGCCGCCGCCTGGAGTCGTCCGTTCCGTTCCCGATTCTGGTCAGTCGCAGGAACAGCGAGCGCGCCATACGCTTCCCGGCCGCGTCCAGAGCGTTGTAGGCACGATCGGCCGTCGTGGCGATGGCGTGCTGGATCCCGCCCGCGACCTCGTAGCCCCGCACCGTGAGAGTGGCGCCATTGCGCTGCTGCCAGCAGGCTCTCAGAGCGTGAGCCAGGAGGGGCAGCCTGCCCGCCTGATACCCGCCGAGCCCGTCGCCGTCCGCCCCCAGGTCACGCAGCAGCAGTTGCAGCAGGCCAGGTTCGACGTCCAGTCCGACGTCCTGGGCGGGAAAGACGATGGCCTCACTGACCTCCTCAACCGTCATCGCGCCGACCACCAAGGGAGCGTCCTGCAAGGCCGTCTTGATGGCAGGGAAGTCGGCGCACGCGGCGTAGAAGTCCGCCCGTACGCCGAGCACGACCAGCGCCGGTCCGTCGGCGCGCGGAGCGGCGATCCGGCTCAGCAGTTCGACGAAGGTGCGTCGCTGTTCGACGTCGCCGCAGAGCGTGAACAGCTCTTCGAACTGGTCCACCACCATGACCAGGCCGTGGCCGCCGGAGAGCCGGTCGTCCAGCAGGGTGACGCACGATTGAGGGTCGCCGACCAGCTCTTCGACCGAAGGAGATCGCGCGAGGAGCGGCACGAGGTGCGTGGCGAGCGCGTGTACAGGTCTGGCGGTGGGGGTGAACAGGATCTTCGCCCATTCGGCCGAGCCTGGCAACGCCCCGTCCTCCAGCCTGGGCAGCAGGCCCGCTCTCAGGAGCGACGATTTCCCCGCTCCTGAGGAAGCCACGATCATCTGTGGCCCGCCCGTTCGCTGACGTCGATCGAGGCGATCGATCAGGTCGGCGGTGAGGCGGTCGCGGCCGAAGAACCATCGAGCGTGTTCTCGGGTGAACGGAGCCAGGCCCGGATAAGGGCACTCGCTGACGACGGATCCCGGCTCCGTACGGGTGCGTGCCCCGTCTCCGTAGTGGAAGTGCTGGTCTCGACCCGCTTGGTAGACCTTGCCCTGTCCGCTGGCGTGTGCTCGCAGTTGAACGTCCTCGTGATGCGCGGGCGCATCCGGCGGCACCTGGTCCGGGGAGTCCATGGGTGACCGCCTCTCTCGAAATGGGGCATCACGCCAACGGTAGAGTCGCCGTACGAAATGTGCGCCGCCGGCCCGAAATGGCTGCAGGTAATTGCCATATTCAGGGTGGCCATAATAAATCGGGAAAATGCGTCCCATACGTCGCCAAAGCGAAACTCCCTCTCCTCTCGGCCGCCTTGTGGATACTCTCTAGCGTGCGGATCGAGCGGTCGGCGGGTGAGGGAGACTGCGTGCTGGACCAGCGGAATCATCAAGGGAAGTTCGCCGAGGACTATGTGAGGGTGCTCGCTTCGGCCGCGGGCCTTCTCGTCTACAAGGACGATCTCGACCATGACGGCATCGACCTGGGATTTCGATATGCCGGACGAGCGGGGTACATCTCCTCGCCCGCTATCGAGGTACAGGTCAAGTCGTGGTCGAAGCCGCTGAGCAAGGGCCCGGATCTGCAGTTTCGCGGGCTGAACGAGGTGCAGTACAACAAGCTCGTCGCCGGTCCGTTTCTCGTTCCCCGTTACCTTTTCCTCGTCGTGGTCCCACCGGAGAGCGACCGATACGCACGCGTGGAGACCGAGGGGCTGACGTTGAGCCGGCTCTGCTACTACCGCGGGTTCGAGGGGGAGCGGCCCATCGCCTCTCCCAGCGCCAAACGGCAGGTCCCCATCCAGGTGCCGTTGGGGAACGTTCTCACGGTCCGGGCGTTACGCGAGCTCGTCGGAGCGCCCACGGGACCGCTCGCCTGATGAGGAACGTGTCAGTCGCCGATGTCAGCAGTTATCTGGCCGCTACCGGCTGGGTTCGCCAGCCGGAGGGCTGGAGGGGTGCGGCTGTCTGGGTGCATGAGGGCGATCACGAGATCCTGGTGCCCGGAGCGGACCACCTGGCCGACGGACCGCGGCGTCTCAGAGAGACCCTTTCGCTGCTGGCGAGGGTGGAGGGCCGCTCTGCTGAGGACATCGCATCCGACATCAGCTCGCCCATGGCCGATGTCCAGTGGTATCGCGCACCGATCGTCCCCATGGATGGGGAGTTCGGGCTGGTGGACGCGGTCACAGCCCTCAACAGCGCGCACGCCGCCCTGAGCGCGGCGGCGCGTGCCGCTCTGGACGGACCCCGGCCGGTGTTCGACGGCACAACCCCCAAAGCAGTGCGTGATCTGCTCGCCCGCGTCTGGATCGGACCGATCGTGCCGTCAGCGGACCTCCTCACGGTACGCATCCCCTTGGACGGGGATAATTCCGGCGATCCTCCGCTGGCGCGCCGCACCTTGACCCTGCTGCAGCGCGCCACGCTGCTCCTGCGCGAAGCCAGCGCCGAGGTACGCAGAACCGGCGACATCAGCGTCTTCGACGACACGGTCCGGGACGGCGTGTCGGCCGACCTGTGCGTCGCGCTCGCGCGATTCGCCGGCACCGATCCCGGGACCCGGTTCGAGGTCGGCTTCCGCTGGGCCCGTGCGCTGCCCTCCGAGGTCCCCGCGCGGACGGTGGTCTTCGAGGCCGAGACCGGCACCCTGTTGCGCCGCGTCGCCCACAGGCTGCGGCGCCTCCACCGCGAGAGCGCCTCGGTCACAGGCCTCATCGGCACGCTCTTCGACAACGGCGGTGCGGACCGGTTCCGTGTCCACGTACGCGGTGAGGTGGCCATCGGGGACGGCGAGCCACGCGGCTCCATCTGGGTGCGCCTGCCCGACGAGGCGGCCTACGACGTGGCCGTTGAAGCGCACCGCAACCGGACCCTCGTGCGTGCGGCCGGCACGCTCAAGGACGTCAACGGCCGCCGGGAACTCATAGCGACCAGCTTCCACACCGTTGTGGACGATCGATCCGAGGAGAGCTGATCATGAAGAACACCGCCTTCGGAACCCGGGAGCGGGCCTTGCTCCTGGGGCTGATGACGCTGGGCGGGACGGCGTCCAATCCGGAGCTGCTAGCCCATGTCGGGGACAAACTCGACGGGGAGCCCCGGCGCCGGGTGAACAAGCTCGGTCTCGTCACAAGCGAGAAGCCGGGCAGGTCCTACCACCACACGCTCACCGAGGACGGTTGGGCCTGGTGCGTGACAGAGCTGGAAGGTTCGGCTCCGGAACGCGGAGGATCGCTCGGCCGCACCCTTTACGGCGTCCTCCGCATGATCAAGGGCTACCTCGACGCCGCGGATCTGAGCCTGGCCGAGTTCGTCGTCAAGGCCCGCGAAGGCGGGGCCACCGCTCCGGACGATCCGACCAAGGCGATCCGCGACGCCTACTGGCACCTGGCTCGCGAACCACAGGACTGGGTGCTCCTGACACGCCTGCGCGCACAGCTGGGAGACGTCCCCCGGGAGGAGGTCGACGAGGCGCTGCGGCAACTGGAACGACTTCCGGACGTCCATCTCGTACCGGAGGCGGACCAGAAGACCCTGACCGACGAGGACAGGGAATCGGCCGTCGTCGTAGGCGGTGTGAGCAAGCATCTGCTGGCGATCGAGGCGCGATGAACGAGACCGAGGAACGGGCACTACGCGCGATCTCCAGAGTCCTCAACTGGGCGACCACGGCCGAGCATGCCTGGAACCCGCCGCCCTTCCACATCGACGGGATGCATCCGCGGGCGGAACAGTTGATCCTCGACGGTATCGACGAGGCGTCCGCGGCCTCCCGGACCAGCCCGCTCGGCGTCGTGATCCAGGGTGAGGGAGGCGCCGGCAAGACTCACCTTCTCGGCTGGGTCAGGGGCAAGATCGCGCAGGCCGGCGGCTACTTCTTTCTCGTGGACTTCAGCGCCGGAGACGACTTCTGGCATCGGACCATGAGCGCGATGGTCGAGGACCTCGGCCGTTCGGCCGCGGGCCCGGACAGCCCGAGCCAGGCGATGGTGGCCCTGCGTGCCCTGGCCGTTCTCGCGGGAGCCGAGGACCGGATCGGGGCAGCCGTCGAGCGCGGGACGGGCATCACCCGCGAGGACCTCGATGCTCTGGTGAACGGTCTGGTGGCCCGGAACAGGCAGTTGCTACGGTGCCGCGACACCATCCGAGCGCTCGCCCTCTACGCCGTCGCCTCGGGCCCGGCCCTTGACGTCGCCTTCGACCACTTGATGTCGACCGAGGAGGCGGAGGAAGGCGACCGCGCAGCCTGGGGAATGAGCAAAGCAGTCAAGAAGCCGCATGACATCGCGGTCGAGCTGTCGATGATCCTCGCGCTGACCGGCCCCAGCGTCATCGCGGTGGATCAGATCGACGCGCTCCTCGAACACTCCCGCGCGGGCGGCGCCCCGGACTCCGTCACGCCACCGTTTGACGCCAAGCCGCGCAAGGACGTGATCGACGAGGTCGCGAGCGGGCTCATGGCCCTGGTGCACGCCACCCAGAGAACGTTGTGCCTGGTGGCCTGCCTGCCCTCGTCGTGGAATCTGATCAGGAACCGGGCCATCGGCACGGCGCAGGACAGGTTCCGGCCTTCCTTGATCCTCACCACGATCGCGAGCGCTGACATCGCCCGGAACCTGGTTGAGCGAAGGCTCGCCGTGGCCTTCACGCATGCGGGCTTCACCCCTCCCACTCCCGCCTGGCCCATCGCCCCTGCCGCGTTCGCGACAGCGCCAGGTCATACGCCGAGGACGCTGCTCCGCCTCATCAGCGCACATGTCGCGACATGTCGGGCGGAAGGCGAAGTACGTCCGCTGGAACGTTTCGATCGAGAAGAGCCGGTTCCCGCGGTGGCGCCTGTCGCCGAGACCGTTCTCGTGCCGGAGACGAACCTGGCCCGGCTCGACGCGCGGTTCGCCGACCTGTACGGACGGGCCGACGTATCCAACGCGTTCGATCCGGAACACGAGGACGAACTCGCCCCGCCCTTGCTCGCCGCGGGTCTCCACGCCTGGATCACGGAGCAGGACAAAGCGGGCGAGGCCTTCTCCGTCGATCCGCCGCCCGGCCGCCGGCCCAGCCTGCACGCGAGGTTGCGGCAGGCACTGGACCCCAATTCCGAGGAGCAGCGCCACTGGACGTTCCGGGTGATCGGCGCATCGCATCACAGAGCAGCACTCAAGCGGCTGAACGACGGCATCGCGGCGTCCGGCCTGGGGCCGGAGATGCCCGACCGGTGTTTCGTCGTGCTGCGGAATCTCGCATGGTCGGACGGGCCGGCCACGCAAGCCTGCCTGACCCAGCTCAAGGAATGGGGCGGGCTGTCACTTGCCGTACGGGGTGACGACCTGCGCGTCTTCGAGGCGTTGCGGCAGCTGGCGGCCGATGAGGACCCGGAGTTCGAGACCTGGCTGCGTGCGCGCCGTCCGGCCGGCGGCACCGAGTTGCTCGGCAGCCTGTTCGGCGCGCTGACATTCCCCGATCCGGCACCGCCGCAGCCGTCGACGGCGGTATCCGAACGCCCGGCGAGGACCGTTCCGGAGGTCACGGGCGACCGCACCGCGGTCATCCCGGTCGGCAGGCGTCTGGACACCGGCGCCGATCTGGAACTGAAGCTGAGCCTCCTCACCCGCCACACGGCCGTGTTCGCCGGATCCGGCTCCGGCAAGACCGTGTTCCTGCGGCGGCTCATCGAGGAGTGCGCGCTGCACGGTGTGTCGTCGATAGTGCTCGACTCCAACAACGACCTCGCCCGGCTGGGCGATCCCTGGCCCAGCCCGCCTCCTGGTTGGAGCGACGAGGACGCGGACAAAGCAGCGCGCTACTTCGCCGAGACCGAGGTCGTGATCTGGACCCCGGGCCGTTCTCGTGGACGCCCGCTGACTTTCCAGCCGCTCCCCGACTTCGCGCCCGTGCTCGATGATCGTGATGAGCTGGACTCAGCCCTCGGCCTGGCCGTCGAAGCGCTCGCCTCCCGGGCGAACGTGGACGGGGCGAGCGCCAAGGCCCGCAAGGGGAAGGCCATCCTCCGCCAGGCGTTGGGTCACTTCGCCCGCTCGGGCGGCGGCGACTTCACCGCGTTCCTCGGCCTTCTCGCCGCCCTGCCGCTGGAGGTCAGCCAGATCGACCGCGCGGACCAGATCGCCGCCGAACTGGGACAGCTCCTCACCGCCGCGACGATCAACGATCCGCTCTTCGCGGGCAGCGGTGAGCCGGCCGACCCTGAGCAGTTGCTCAGCCCGTCCGGGGGCAAGCGGGCCCGCGTCTCCGTCATCAGCTTCATCGGTCTCAGTGACCAGGCGAGACCAGGATTCGTCAATCAGCTCCAGATGGCCCTGTTCTCCTGGATCAAACGGAATCCGGCGCGCGGCCGTCCCCTCAACGGCCTGTACGTGATGGACGAGGCGCAGGCCCTCGTACCGGCGACACCGAAGACCGAAGCGCTGGCCAGCACGCTGACCTTGGCCTCACAGGCCCGCAAGTACGGCCTCGGCCTCGTCTTCGCCACCCAGACACCCCGCGGTCTGCACAACCACATCGCGGGAAACGCCACAACTCAGTTCATCGGGAGAATCAACAGCCCCACGCAGATCGAAGTGGTCAAGGGGTTGGCGCGGGCCCGCGGAGGCCACGCCGACCGGGTCGGACGGCTGGATACCGGGCAGTTCTACGCCGCGAGCGACGGCATATCCGAGGTGCTCATCCGAGGACGCCAGTGCCTGAGCCATCACCCCTCGGATCCACTCACCGAGCAGGAGATCATCGAGCGGGCATCCGGCTGACGCCGGACCGGCGTACGAAGCGCCGGGTCGTCAGGTCGACAGCAGGCCGTGGGAGAGCTGGTCGGCGGCCCAGTCCTCCCACTGCGCCGTGGTCCACCCGCATTCCCGCCTCATCACCAGGAACAGATCCGGCGACAAGATCCCGACGGTGACGTCGGTCGCTCGGTGCTCGGTCAGGTCGGGCCGCAGGGCCTGCAGGCGGCCCAGGATGGCGACGACCTCCCCGTGAGCGGTGTGCCGCTGCCCGCTGTTGGCAGCCCATTGGGCGGCCATGTCAGAGTCGCCGGCCGCCGCGTCGCGGACCACCGCCAGGACGGGGGCGACCCGGTCGAGGATGGCCCCGCTCTGGTGCACCCATCCTTGTACGACCTCCACCGGGTCCTGCGCCGCTTGCAACGCGGCGAACCAGGGCCGTTGGAGGAGCGGCACGGGCTCGTCGTCTCCGGCGGAGGCGACGTCGACCACGTGCTTGAGCAGCTGGCTCTTGGTTCCGTAATGGAAGTACACCGTTTGCACCGACACCTCGGCCGCGTCGGCGACCAGCTGGAAGGTCGTTCCGGCGTAGCCCCGCACGACGAACAGCCCTTGGGCGGCGTTCACGATACGGCTTCTGGTCTGTGCCGAGCGCCGCTTCGGGCTCTTGACGTCTTCCACCGACTTAGAGTACCACTTTAGAGTATGACCTTAGAGTGGCACTACAAAAGAGGTGGGGCATGGTGCTCTTAGGCGGGTTCCACCACGTCAAGCTGCCCGTCGCCGGCGTGCACAAGAGCCTGGAGTGGTACCGGCGCGTGCTCGGCCTCGAGGTGGCGATCGAGTTCGTCGAGGACGGCGTGCTGCGCGGCGTGGCACTGGTCGATGCGGACCAGACGCTCATGATCGCGCTGCGTGAGGAGCCCGAGCGGGCCGCCGGGTTGAGCGGGTTCGATCCGGTCGCGTTGGCCGTGCCGACCTTGCAAGCGCTCCACGCCTGGTCTGATCACCTGGACGCGCTCGGTGTGGAGCACTCCGGCATCGCCGAGGGCAGCGTGGGATGGCTGATCGGCGGCATCATCGACCCCGACGGCATCGAGATCCGGCTCTACACCCGGCAGAGGCGGCCATGAGCGCGCTCCACCTGCCGGCCGGCGCCGGTGTCACCCATCGGTTTCTCGGCACCACGATGACCGTGAAGGCGGGGGAGTCGGAGACCGGCAAGGCCCTGACCTTGATCGAGCAGGAGTGCCCGCCGTACTTCGCCACTCCCTGGCATGTGCACCAGCACGACGACGAGGCGTTCTATGTGCTGTCGGGGACCGTCCGGCTGTACTGCGGCGACCGGACCTGGCAGGCCGGCGCCGGCGCCTTCGTCCTGCTGCCTCGCCACCTGCCCCACGCCTTCGCCAACCGCCAGGACTCGCCGCTGCGCCTGCTCCAACTGACCTGGCCCGCCGGCTTCGAACACTTCGCCGCCGACATCGCCGCCCGTGACACCGACCCTGGCCTGCTGGCCGAGGTGGCCGCCCGCCACGGTTACCAGATCATCGGTCCACCACCGGACACCACCCCGTGATCTGCCCTCGGCTCCGGCGCCCGCGCTCGCTTCGCCGCCATCTTCGTCAAGAACCCCGGCTAGTCGCGGTCTCGGTGGCCGACCCCGGCCGCGTGCCGTAAAGCCGCCATCTGGACCAAGGGACACGCGGGTTTCGGCGCCCGAACCGAGGCGCCTGCCACGCATCCGTCAGCGGCCGGTGGATCCGTCGATCTGCTCGCGGAGGATGTCGGCGTGGCCGGCGTGCCGGCCGGTTTCTTCGATCATGTGCACCAGGACCCATCGCATCGACGGCGCCGGCCCTGGACGTGGGGCTCGCGGGGCGGGAAGGGCCAGATCTGGGCAGGCGTCGATGACCTGGTTCGCTCGCTCGACGGTCTTGCGGTAGTCGGCGAGCACACCGTCGAGGGTGTCTTCCGCGGACGGTCGCATGGTGGCGCGCCAGTCGCCGACGTCCTCGCCGAGGAAGTAGAACCGTTCGACGAACGCCAGATGCTTGAGCAGCCCGAGAAGGTTGGTGCCCGAAGGCACTCCGCCGGTTCGGACCTGCGGTTCGGGTGCGCCCGCGACCTTGTCCGCGACCGCGTCGCGCAGATAGTCGAGGAAGCCCCGCAGGGTGGCCTTCTCGTCGGCGCCGGTCCGCGGAGGCTTGGTGTCTTTGGATCGCTGCGCGCGGCTTGCCGGCATCGAGTCGCTCCGTTTCGACGTGACGTCGTGTGGTGTGGTTCGGGCGGTCATCCGGCGGTTCGCTGGATGAGCAGGATGTGGTCGATGACGGTGGCCGTCTGGCCGGCGGGTCCGGTCGCCCGGCGGTGGGGCATGTCGGCGCGCAGGACGGTCCAGTGCGCGGGGTCGAGATCGAGTTCGGCGGCGATCTCGGTGGGTGTGGGGTGGTGGAGGTCGGGGTCCTGGTTCCACGACCAGGGAGCGGTGGAGCCGTGGTCGACGATCAGCAGCAGCCCGCCGGGGCGCAGGGCTTGCGCGGCGGTGCGCAGGACCCGGCTTCGGAGCAGCGGGAACGGGGTGTGGAAGTACTGGGCGGAGACGAGGTCGAACCGACCGGCCGGGAAGCTTCGGGCCAGATCGTGCTGTTCGGTGGTGACCCGGCCGGCGATGCCGAGTTCGCGGGCGCGTTCCCGGACCTGTTCGACGGCGGTGCTGGAGATGTCCACGGCGGTGACGTGCCAGCTCCGCCGGGCGAGCCAGATGGCGTCGCCGCCTGCGCCGCAGCCCAGATCCAGAGCGGCGCCGGGGCGCAGCGGCGCGGCGGTCTCGGCGAGCAGCGGGTTGACGCGCGCGTCCCAGGTACGGCGGGTGCGGTAGTGCCGCTCCCAGAACAGCTCGGCGTCCTGGTCGCCCGCGACGTCGGCGGTGGGGTTGCGGTGTCGGGTGGTGTCCACGTGAGGTGCCCTTCGTCGGCCGGCGTGATCCGGAAACGCCGGTGGTGTACCGGCAGCATCGCCGCCGTCATCGCGGACTTGCAAGGAAAGTTGCGGATCCGCATCATCGACGGCATGGACACCTCCGAAGACGTTCTGGCCGGAGTCGGGCCGCGGCTGCGTGCCCTGCGCCGGGCACGGGGCACCACGCTGGCGGCGCTGGCGAACGAGACCGGCCTCACCGCGAGCACGCTGTCCCGTCTCGAGAACGGCAGGCTCCGCCCGACGCTGGAGCAGCTGCTGCCGCTGGCCCGGGCGCACGACGTACCGCTCGACGATCTCGTCGCGGCGCCGCCCACCGGTGACCCGCGCATCCACCTGCGGCCGGTGCGGCGATCCGGGCTGGTGATGGTGCCGTTGACCAGGCGCGCCGGCGGTGTCCAGGCCTACAAGGTGATCTATCCGCCCGCCGGCCGATCGGCCACGATGAAGCTGCAGACCCACGAGGGATATGAGTGGTTCTACGTCCTCAACGGACAGGTCAGGTTCGTGCTCGGGGAGCAGGAGTTCCTGGTCGGTGTGGGCGAGGCCGTGGAGTTCGACACCCGCATCCCGCACTGGATCGGCAGCGCCGACGAGCGGCCCGCGGAGCTGCTCACCCTGTTCGGCGCGCAAGGAGAGCGCGCCCATCTGGCCCCGTCCAGGCACTGACCGTCGCGGCCCTCGGCCGGCCGGTTACTCACCAGCCACCTGCGAGGTGACGCGCTCGATGGCCTGGACGGCGACATCGGGCTGGTCGACGTAGATGTAGTGCCCGCTGTCGGTGGCCGTGCTCAGCTTGCTGCCGCTGGACACCGCGAGCCACTTGCGCTGGCCCGCGGACCACGCCTGCTCCAGGCGCGGCCCGTACGTGGGGATGGCCGCGAGGTACTGCTTCCCGTGCTGGATCACCTCCACCGGGATATTTCCGGCGGAGCGGACCTTCCCGTCGGTGATGACGAGCTTCTCCGGGTTCTGGCCCTGGAATATCGCGAGGTTCTGCGCGCGTACGTCGGCCGCTGGGCCCTTGGCGGACTCGGGGATCGCCTTCGTGATGTCGTTCACCATCGTGGGTGACGTGGTGTCCAGCAGGACCAGCCCTTTGACCCTGTCCTGATGGTCGGGGACGTACCTGGCGGCGATCAGCCCGCCCAGCGAGTGCCCCGCCAGGACGACCGGGCCGTCACCGGCAACCCGGTCGAGCACCCCGGTGAGGATCTTCCCGGTGCCGGCGAAGTCCTGAGGGCCGTCCGGCTGGTCGCTCGCGCCCGCGCCGAGCCGGTCGTAGGAACAGACCCGGTTCTTCTTGCTCAGCGTCTTCTGGAGGGCGGCCATCTTGTCCAGCCCGTCGCCTCCTCCGTGCATCAGCATGATGACCGGCCTGCCTTTCGCCGAGTCGCCCGAACAGGACACGTTCACCGACCGGCCCGCGACATCGATCTTCCTGGTTCCGGAGATCGCGTCGGCATCGGCTTTCTGCGTCGTGGGGGCGAGCGGGTCCCAGTTGTCCAGCGAGTCGCTGTCGCAGCCGGCGACCGCCGCCCCGACCACGGTGCTGCACAGCGCGGCCACAACGGCGGACTTGTATGTGCGGAGCATGATGTCCTCCAGCGAGAGACGTCTTCACACGGCGGCTGAGGCGCCGTGTCACGTCGTAACGCTATGGAGTCGACGGTCCCGGAATCGTCACCACATGGTGGACATTCGCAGGTAGCTCGCAAGGGGGACACGTGCGCGACGGTGTGACCGCTAGGCTCGTCCGATGATCGATCTCCGCCGGGTCCAGGGCCTGTGGCGGCGGTGTGACGTCACGGTACGGGATTTACCGTTCGCGCTGCTGCTGACCGTCGCGTCACTCCTGCCGGAGTTCCAAGGCCATGGGACGCAGATCGGCGACCTGCCGCCCCGCCCCTACGACGCGCTGGCGGTCGTCGTGATCGCTCTCGAGTGTCTCCCGCTCACCGTGCGCCGGCGGTGGCCGGCCGCCGGTCTCGTCCTGGTGTCGCTCGGCTTCGCCCTCGACCAGCTCTTCGCCTATCACGCGTTGGCCGGCACCGCGCTGCCCATCGCGCTCATCAGCGCGGGCGCCCATCTGGAACGTGGCCGGCGCGTCACCGTGATCCTGCTCTCCGCCGCGTACCCGCCGCTGATGTTCGCGCTCGACCGGCTCGGCTCGAAGGAGACGCCGGCCGACATCGCGCTGTTCTACCTGGCGCTGGTCCTCGCATGGGGCATCGGGACCTGGCTGCGTTCCACCCGGGCCGCCGAGGCCGAACGCCGCCGCCACGTCGCCGAGGCCACCCGCGCCGCCGAACGCACCCGCATCGCCCGCGAACTCCACGACGTCGTGACCCACCACGTGACGGCGATGGTCGTACAGGCCGAGGCGGCACGCTACCTGACCGCCGCACCCGACCGCCTCGACGCGACGCTGACCGCCGTCACCGACACCGGCCGGCGGGCCATCAGCGATCTGCGGCACCTGCTCGACCTGCTCAAAGCCGACCACGACACCGACGCCGGTACGCCGTCCGCCGGCGATCTGCACACGCTCGTGGAGCAGACGCGCCAGGCCGGGCAGCCGGTGACGTTCACCGAGGAGGGGGAGCCCGCGGAGTCGGCCGGCAGCGCCGAGTTCGTGGCCTATAGGGTCGTGCAGGAAGCTCTGACGAATGCCCTCAAGTACGCCCACGGCAGCCACACCGAGGTCCGCGTGGGCTACGGCGAGAAGGAGATCACCGTGGAGGTCGGCACCGACGGCCCCGGCTCCCGGACCCGCTCTCCCGGCGGGAGCGGGCGGGGCCTGGCCGGGCTCCGCGACCGGGTCGACGCCCTGGGCGGCGAGTTCAGCGCCGAGCAGCGGACCGGCGGCGGCTTCGACGTACGGGCCCGCATCCCAGCAGGGAGCGCGTCGTGACCGCGCCGATCCGAGTCCTGGTCTGCGACGACCAGGCGCTGATCCGCACCGGGTTCGCGACGATCATCGATGCGCAGCCCGACCTGGAGGTGGTGGGAGAGTGCGGGGACGGCCGCGCCGCGGTCGACCTCGCCCGCCGGCTGGACCCGGACATCGTGGTGATGGACGTGCGGATGCCGGTGCTCGACGGCATCGGGGCGACCCGCCTGCTGGCCGGCGCCGGGGTGGCCGATCCCGTCAAGGTGCTCGTGGTGACGACGTTCAACCTGGACGAGTACGTGTACGAGGCGCTGCGCGCGGGGGCCAGCGGGTTCCTGCTCAAGGACGCCCCGCCGGCGCAGCTGCTGCACGGCATCCGCACCGTCGCGACCGGCGCCGCGCTGCTGGCACCCGAGGTGACGCGGCAGCTCGTCGGCAGGTACGCGTCGCGGATCCGCCCCGCCGAGGACACGCCGGACGACGCCGCGCTGACCCCCCGCGAACTGGAGGTGCTGCGCCTCATCGCCGACGGCCTGTCCAACAGCGAGGTCGCCGCGACGCTGGTGATCAGCCAGGAGACCGTCAAGACGTACGTGTCGCGCATCCTCACCAAGCTCGACCTGCGAGACCGCGTGCAGGCGGTGGTCTACGCCTACCGCAGGGGCTTGGTGACCTGAGCCCCGGTCAGTCGTCGATCGCGCGGTTCCGGCGCTGGACGTACAGGCGGTTGCCCTTCGGCCCCGTCCATTCCACCCGTACGACCCCGGGCACCGCCGTGTCGCCGACGCGCGACGGGTCGGACCAGTAGCCGAATCTGGGGTTGCGGAAGAACGTCGCCCACAGCTTGCCGCTGTGATCCACGAAGAAGTTGTTGTGGCCGGCGCCGACACCTACGGTCCACCGCTTCGAGTACGGTCCCTCGAACGTGTCCGAGACGGCGACGACCGCGTCGTAGTGGTACTGCGTGCGACCGGCGCCGGGCGGGTCGTAGGCGTACCGGGTGCTGCCGTCGGCATTGGTCGAGGATCGGTTCCAGGCGGCCTGGAGCAGGAAGTACTTGCCGCCGTGCTTGAACACGTACGCGCCTTCGAGATACGGCTCGGGCGCGTAGGGCACCTGCTGGAAGCTCGGGAGGTCGGTGGTCGGGACGATGTCCTCCATGTCGTCCCGGAACTTCGCGTACAGGTGGTTGTGCAGCACCAGCCAGGCGTCGTCGCCCTCGGTGTAGAGGCTGCCGTCGATGTGGTGGTAGGCGCCGGGCAGGATGAAGCCGGGCCCGCCGACGAAGGAGTCGCCGAAGGGCTTGTCGTGGTTGCCCTGGACCAGCCAGTACGGGCCCTCGACCCCGCCCTCGCTCACGAGCATGAACGAGCCGACCTTCTTCGAGTGGTCGCCCATGCAGGCGACGATGTACCACTTGCCGCGGAAGTAGTGCACCTCCGGGGCCCAGACGTCGCCGCGCTTGCCGAACTGGTCGTCGTTCCAGTACTCCTGCCACGGAGCGACGACCATGCGTCCGGGCCGGTTCTCGTCGGCGAACTCGGGTGACCAGACCTTGCCCTTCTCGGCGCCCGGGCGGATGCCCGTGGTGTCGGCCGGCGTCCACGGCCCGCGCAGGGACGGGGACACCCACACGAAGATGCCGTCGTTCCACGGGGCGGCCCCGGCGATCCCGGGTGCCCGGGTGGTGCCGGTGGCGACGTAGATCGGACGGCCCTTCACCACGAAGCAGTTGACGTAGGTGTCGCGCATCCAGACCCGGCCGAGTTCCTGGTCACGGGGGCGGAGCGCCAGCGGGAGGATGAAGGAGTTGTCCTCGCGCGGCCACAGGTCGAGCCGGGTGTCGGCGAGGCCGTAGGGCTCGAGGTCGGGCCAGTTCGACGGGTATCGCTTCATGGCGGCGTTTCGTCGGGGTCGCCTGCGCGGCGGTCGCGGGCAGCGCCGCCGCTCCCAGAAGGCCGGCGGCGCCCGCCAGCAGGGACCGTCGGTCGACGTTCAACCCGTTGTCGGCATCAGTCATCACTCACGTCCTCCACGCCAGCGCCCTTCCGGTGGGCAGCTTGCGGAGAGTGTGCCTAGTCTGTGATATTTCGTCAATAATCCGGAAAAAATAGCCTGCGATCGCGCAGGTGAGGTCACAGGAAGAAGAACGCAGGTGGCGCCGTTGTGGACAAAACAGTCTTACGGGCTTGTCGAATCGCCGGCGGCTGAGCGTACCGTGCCCCCGCCGGCCACCAGCGCGACGACCGTCTGGCCGGCCGCGGCCACGCACATCAACATGATCGGTGCTCGCCAGCCTGAGCTCACCGTGTGCAGCAGCCCGAAAACCACCGGCCCCGCGGCGGCCAGCAGGTAACCGATCGACTGCGCCATCGCCGACAACGCGCCCGCCCCGCTCGCGTCCTGCGCGCGCAGGCTGATGAAGGCCAGCGCGAGCACGAGGCAGGCGCCGCCGCCCAACCCGAGGACGACACTCCACAGCAACGCCAGTCCCGGCGCCACGAAGAGTCCGAGGTAGCCGAGGAGCATGACCGCCGAGCAGATCGTCGCCAGCGCGCGCTGGTTGCGCGCCCACCGCATCGCTCCGGGGACCGCCAGGCTGGTCAGCACCGCGACCGCCTGAAACAGGAACAGCAGCCAGCCCGCGGTGGCCGCGCTCATGCCGTTGTCCTGGAAAACCTGGGGCAACCACGTCACGACGACATAGAAGCCCAGCGACTGCAGTCCCATGAACGCCGTGACCGCCCACGCCAGCCCGGAACCCCACGGCAACCGGTGTCCGCGAATCGCCTGTGCGGCACGCCGCGGAGCCCGCACCTGGGGAAGCCACAGCAGGACGGCCACCAGCGCGAACAGGACCCAGCAACCCAACGCGGTGTACCAACCGCCGGGGGCGACCTCGCTGATCGGCACCGCCACCCCGGACGCCACCGCGGCGACACCGCCCATCACGGTGGCATAGGCGCTGGTCAGCAGTCCCACCTTGGTGGGGAAATCACGCTTTATGAGGCTCGGCAGCAGCACGTTGCCCACGGCGATGCCCGCCCCGATCAGCACGGTTCCGCCGAACAGACCGACCGCCGCCGGCACCCACCGGAGCGCGATCCCCAGCGTCAGCACCACGAGCGCGGCACCGAGGAGCTGCTCGGCTCCCCACCGCGCGGCCAGCCGGGGCACCAGCGGGGACAGCACCACGAACGTCAGCAACGGCAGCGTGTTCAGCAGGCCCGCCACGGCCGGGGCCAGACCCAGATCGGCCTGCACCTGATCCAGCAACGGCCCGACGCCGGTCAAGCTCGCCCGCAGGTTCGCGGCCACCACGAGCAGCCCCCACACCAGCAACGCCTGACCGGAACGCCGCGTCGACGTACTCTCCATGCACACCACGATCGAGCCGCACCGTGGCCGGCAGCCAGACCGAGCTCAGGCTAGCCCCAGAAGGGACACCCTCCGCACTGTGCGACCACCGGGCGGCCCGGTAGCGTGTCGCTGTGGGGACGCCACTGGGGAATTTCATCCGGGCCAAGCGCGACAGCATCCAGCCGGAATCCCGTGGACTGCCGGACCGAGGCCGCCGCCGGTCGCCGGGTCTGCGCCGGCTGGACCTCGCCACGTGGGCCGGCATCAGCGTCGAATACCTGACCCGCATCGAGCAGGGTCACGACCGCAATCCGTCGCCGGCGGTCATCAACGCCCTCGCCGACGCGCTGCGCCTCAGCCCTCCGGAGCGCAACCACCTGCGCTACCTCGCGAAGATCACCGGCGACGAATGCTCCGTCCACATCCGGCCCGTGCCACCATCCCGGCACGTGCGACCGTCCGTCCTGCGGACACTCCGCCTCCTCGAACCCGGCGTCGCCATCGTGACCAACCGGCTGGGCGACGTCCTCGCCCACACCGGCGGCTACGAGCTGGTCACCAGTGGCACCGGACTGCTCGACGCCGCCCATCCGAACCTCAACCGCTACCTGTTCACCGACCCCCGCGCCCGGACGTTCTTCGTCGACTGGGCCGACATCGCGGACGAGCAGGCCTTCGACCTGTGGCAGGCGCCATCCCTCGAGAACCTCGAGTGGCTCACGGCGGAGCTCACCCCCATCGCCGGGCCCGACTTCACCCGCCGACTGAAGCGTCATATGGTGCCGCGACGTGGGGTTCTCCGGCTCAACCACCCGGCGGGGCACCAGCTTCGACTGCTTCGCGAGACGCTCGAACTGCCTGCGGAGGCCCAGCAACTCGTCGTCTTCCTCCCGGCCGACGACCAGACGGCCGAGGCCGTCGACCGACTCCGGCGCCGGTCCCACGGCCGGCTCCGGTCCATCTCGTGACGAGGCCACCCTTCCGTGCGATGGGGACGACGGCCGTGCCTCCCCAGGGAGCCGCCAGGCGAAGAGGCCGGCCGCAAACGACGTGCCACCGCACTGAGCGGCCATGCGGCACGTGCCCACCGCGTGGCGCACCTGTGGTGCCGCCGTAGCACGCTCTCCATGCCCGCCTCTATCCGCTCCGATCCTCCCGCCGCTGCCACCATGCCCAATCGGAGTCGGGCGTTGGTGAGGTTCGACGGAGGTAATACAGGTCGACGGGTAGGACCAAGGCGTACAGATGCGGTCTGGCCCACGGAGGCAAGCGGACGAGAGCCCGTTGAAGTCGCCGGCGGGGCGCCTCGCCCGTGCACTCATCGCACTCGCACCTGCGGAAGAGGCGATCAGCGGTGCCCACCAGGGCCGCCTCGTGCCAAGCCACCAGGGCTGCCGCCACCGCGCCCGGCGCGCCTACGCGGCATGGCCCTTTCTGGTCGATGACATGACCAGGATGATCGCATGCGACGAGCGTGACGTCCAAGCCCGACGAGGTGTCTACGTGTGCGGTCCCAGCAGGTCCTGCAACGCGGCCGTCATCGCCGCGACGAGGCCACGGCGCGGATCGATGAGCCACTGCTTCCGGCTGTTCGATCCGCAGGAGTCGGCGTGCGCGGAGTCGGCGTTCCCGAGGAGCGCGCTCTTGCTGGGGAAGTGATGGACGACGCCGGTCAGACTGAGGTCGAGCTGCTTGGCGATCTCCCGCAGCGACCCGCCCCGGCGTCGGTCGAGCGCACCCTTGCAGGATATTGAGAAGCGATGTGGTGGCCATGAACTCGTAACGCCAACAATGGGTGATGGATCAACTCATTGCGTTTATGGTCGGCGCCGATCTCGCATGGCGACACAAAGGCGTGAATCGGGACGGGTGAAGAGAAGGATGAGGTCTTCCAACCGGGCCGGAGCGATGGCGACGGTGGTTGCGCTGCGGAAATACGGAGCGATACCCGCGATCGGTGTGAGCTCCGCCCGCCCTTCCTGCGGGTAGGGCGGAATCATCTTCAGGAAATCTGAAATTCCACATTCTGGCGAGATCGATCCGTGTGAAGCACCAGAGCTCATGTTGTGCTTACCTTTGTCTGTGCCCGGTGATCTACTCGACCTCATTTTGCTGACCCTGCTCATCCTCTCCGGCGTCTCCGGTTATCGCCAGGGATTCATCGTCGGGGCCGCGAGCTTCGTCGGCTTCGTGGGTGGATGCGTGTTCGGGATCTACATCGCGCCACCTGTCGCGGGCCTGATCGTGGACGGGGATATCCCGGAGTCCATGCTGGCGATCATCATCGTGTTCCTGACCGCGATGATCTTCCAGTTCGGTACGTCCACTGTCGGCGCGGTGATCCGCTCCTACCTACGGCACGAGCCGGGCAGGATGCTGGACGCGCTGGGCGGCACACTCGTCTCCGGCTTATCGGTGCTGGTCATCGCCTGGCTCGTCGGCAGTGTGCTGGTGTCCAGCTCATTGACCACCATCGTGGAGCAGATCCGCGGCTCACTGATCCTGGGGACGGTGGACCAGGCGATACCCCAGGCGGCACGTGACTGGCAGAAACCGTTCAAGCGGTTCATCGACCGATCCGATTTCCCCCCGGTATTGGACGCGATCGCCGGCCAGCCGACCGTGAACGTTCCGCCGCCGGACACGGAGGTGCTCGACAGCGCCGGCCTGCGAGCGGCGCGGACAGGCATCGTTCAGGTGCAGGGAGTGGCCCGCTCCTGCAACAAGCAGATCACCGGCACCGGATTCGTGTACGCGCCCGATCACATCATGACCAACGCGCATGTGGTCGCCGGGGTCGACAGCGAGCTGGTCGTCATCGATCACACAGGCCGATCGCTCCCCGCTGTGGTGGTCCACTACGACCCGCAGCGGGACGTGGCGGTGCTGTACGCGCTCAACCTCGGGTTGCCGTACCTGACCTTCGACGCCGAGGCGGACAAGGGCGATGACGCCGTCATCGCCGGGTATCCCAAGAACCAGGGGTTCACCACCCTGCCGGCCCGGGTCGCGGCGCGGCAGCGGGCTCGTGTCCCCGACATCTACCGGGTCACCGAGGTGACGCGGGAGGTCTACCTCATCCGGGGCAAGGTCCAGCAAGGCAATTCGGGCGGCCCCCTGTTGAGCCCCGACGGCCGGGTGCTGGGCGTGGTCTTCGCCGCCGTCGTCAGCGCGGACGACACCGGGTACGTGCTCACCGCCTCCGAGGTCGCCTCCGACGCCCGCCGCGCCGCCGGCGCCACCCAGCCCGTCAGCACTCAGGCCTGCGACTGACGCGGGTTGTGTCGCGGTCAGATCCCCTCGCCGGGACGGCCCGCACTGTCGCGCGGCGGTGGCCGGTGCGTTCGCTCGGACGGCGCCGGTCCCGGCTTGAGGACGATCTTGCCGCGCGTGTGACGCTTCTCCAGCTCGCGGAAGGCGTCCTGGACCTGGTCCAGTGGATAGGTGGCGGCGATCGGTGTACGGATGAGGTCCGCCAACTCGACCAGTACCTCGACGGTGGATGCGCCGGGCGTTCCATCCGGGCGAGCGCGACGCGCCCATTCCGCGGCCGGCCCCATCGACCTGCACTGGGAGACTCTGCTCAGCCCCGCCGAGGACCAGCGGCTCATCATCCTCACCCCCGCGCCGGGAACCTCCGCGATCGACCGTCTGAGCCTGCTCCGCGTGCTCGGCCACGACGACTTCGTGCCCGCCGCTGACTCCGTACGAGGCGCGGTTTACCCGGCGTCGAGCTGGTGGTCGGCCCAGACGTAGGTTTCGGGCAGCAAATCGGTGATGAGGACCGTTCGGATGCGGTCGTCCTCGCCGACGATGACCTTGAGGGCGGGGAAGTAGTCGAGGAGGACCTGACGGCAGCGGCCGCATGGGGGGACGACGCCCCGGTCGCGGTCGCCCACGGCGACGATGGTGTCCAGCTCGTAGGCGCCCTGGGCGGCTGCCGCGCCGATGAGGACCAGCTCGGCGCAGGGTCCTCCCGTGAAGTGGTAGGCGTTCACGGCGGTGATGATCCGGCCGTCCCGGGCACGGGCCGCGGCTGCCATGGTGTGGTTGTCACCCCGGCAGCGAGTGCGGGCGACGTGTGCCGCGGCCTGGATGAGTTCGTGGTCGACGTGGTGGGGCTGCGCGGTCATCTTCTCTGCTGTTCCAGGTCCTGAATGTGGCAGTCATTACCGGCCCTTGGCTTCACAGGGCCCGTGGCGGGGGTAGTTCCTCCCTCGTGGGGCGATCTTGGGCTCCAGGAGGAGGTCGACGATGTACGCAATGGTACGGCGCTACGAGGGGGTAACCGATCCCGCCGAAGCCGGGCGCCTGGTGAATGAGGAGTTCGTGCCACTCATCCGCCCGATCCCCGGGTTCGTGGCCTACTTCTGGGTTGACGCCGGGGATGGGGTGATGCTTTCCACCAGTGTCTTCGAAGATCAGGCTGGAGCCGAAGCATCAACCGAGAGGGCCGCGGACTTCGTGCGGGAGCGCATGGTCTCCCTGCTACCCAACGCTCCTCAGGTCACGGCCGGTGAGGTTGTGGCGTCCGGGTAGAGGGCCACCCGGATCGCCGCCGCGTCAACGTCCGTAGGGCCGGTGTTCCCGGGGGCCGGGTGGCGACCGAGGACAGCATTCCGGAGCCTGGAACGCCCTCCGCCACGCGCAGTGCCAGGACCCGGAAGTTGCTGGACCGGCATTCGGCCCGCCCGGGCTGCACGCCGATGTCGACGAGGCCGTATGGCCGGCCCTCGGGTACGAGCTGACCGGCGCTTTCACCGGCTTCGCCGTGGGCGCGCCGACCCTACCGTCCCCCTGACCAAGGACGCCCGAGCACTTGGACCGCGTCGTCGATCGCGACCCAGGTCGGGTTCACCCTGCTTCTGGCCTGGAGCCTGTGGCTCGTGTTCGGCGGCGGTGGCCGGGCCGGGGTCAAGGGGAGGGTTCGGCGACCCAGCCGGCGGTCAGGATGAGGTGGCTTCGGCGGTCGACCGTGAGGAATCCGAAGGGATGGCTGAAGTCGAGGTCGATGTGCCTGACGCGGTAGGGAGGCGGTGGGGCTATTGCGCCTGCGACGGCGCCGAGGGCGGTTATCGCGGCGGCCTCGAAGCCGGTGGCTTGGAAGGTGGCGACGGCGTCCTGCCGGGCCTGGGTGACGGCGAGGGGCTGGGTGCTGATGCCGGGGAAGTGTCCGCGGGTCACGTCGGTCACCGTTGCCAGGCCGAAGACTTCGGGCAGGTCCAGGAGGTCGTGCGTGGAGGTGATGGTGAAGCGCGGGACCGTGACGTTCAAGGCGTCGTCCGGGGTGTGGTCGCGGACGCGACGGACGGTCATTCCCGGGCCCGGGCTGCCCGCACGCAGGAGGCCGGCTGGGGTGGTGGGGTGGCGTCCGGCCAGTACGTCGATGCCGGCGGTGAGGACGTGGCCGGGTTTCATCGATTCGTCACCGAGAACGAGGTGGACGTCGATTCCACCTGTGCCCATGACGCGGAGCATGGTCAGCGGGCCGGCGGGGGTGTCGGCGACTCTGGCCCGGTCGAGGATACGGGTGCTGCGGCGTAGGACGTGGATCTCACGTCCGGCCCACGGGCCGTACCCGAACAGGTCGATGCCGTCGGTGAACGGGCGTAGCCAGGTGGTGCGGACGGTCAGCGCCATGGCCAGGACGAGGAGCACGCGGTCGGTCAGCTGAAGGGGCATGGCGGGGATGATCCCGCCGGTCTGCTCCTTGGCCCAGGCGTCGAGCCGGAGCTGGTCCGCGGCGGGGTCCGAGGTCAGCTCGCCGTACATGCCTTCGGGAAGCGTGGCGATCCAGGCCGGATGCAGCGGCAGGTCCGGCCGGGACCACAGGCCCAGCGCCGACCGGATCGCCGTGGACCCGTCCATGATCGACAGTACGGCTCGGGCCGCCTGGGACGCGGTGGCGGCGTCCATCCCGACGGCCTCCTGCAGTTCTGCGCGGCCTGGTCCCTCGGCGGCCGATGCCAGGTGGGCCAGCAGCGGCCAGGCTCCTGCGCCGGCCATCACGACCGATCCACCCGAACAGGTCTTCACCCACCGGGCGGTTAACGCGTTCACCGCGGCCACCGAGTCTTGCTGCACGTTCATGGGCAAAAGTCCTGTTCCGAAGGGAGACCTTAAGAGATCCGTAAGGTGATTCCGCGAGGCTACAGAACATCAGAGCGGCTGAGCCGGACGGCTCCGCCCCTTCCTTGGAGGAACATCATGAGGACGATCGCTGCAAGCCTGTTCATCTCGCTCGACGGGGTCATCGATGAGCCGGCGCAGTGGCACTTCCCGTACTTCAACGACGAGATGGGCGCCGCCGTGACGGCGCAGATGGCCGACACCCTGCTCCTGGGCCGCAAGACCTATGACAGCTTCGCCGGAGCGTGGCCGGAGCGGGAGGCCGAGGGCGGCGAGGACGCGGGCTTCGCGAAGACGCTCGGCGACGCGCGGAAGATCGTCGTGTCGCGCCAGCCCCTGGAGTTCAGCTGGCGGAACTCCGAGCTGCTCCAGGGCGACCTGGTCGAGGCCGTGACCGCCTTGAAGAACGAGCAGGGCGGCCGCATCGCCATCAGCGGCTCGGTGTCGGTGGTCCGCCAGCTGCTGGCCGCGGGACTGCTGGACGAACTGCACCTGTTGGTGCACCCGATCGCCGTCCGCAAGGGTGAGCGCCTGTTCGACGAGGGGGAGAGCTCCATCCCGCTGGAACTGATCAAGTCGGAGACGTTCGCGACGGGTGTGCTGTACCTGGTCTACCGGCCTGCCGGGGCGAGCGGTGACGCCTCCTACGACGACGCCAAGGCCCACCTGTCCCAGGGCGAGCAGTAGACGTGAGAGCCCAGGGCATGCCGGCCGAGGTCCATGGAGAACTCGGCCGGCACGACCTCACACAGGTCCAGCTGTGTTGAGGTCGGCGGCGAAGTGTCATAGTCGTGGCAGGTGACGGCCTGGCCGGAACGCGTAGGTGATCACCTGGCGGCGCGCGCTCCTGCTTCTCCCAGGAGTGAAGCCACGAAGGGCTGTCGAACCGCAGAGGTCAGTGACGATCGGAGAGCCGCCGGACAGATGAAGAAGTCATTCAGAGGCCTTGGCGGCAGCAGGATCGAAGATCACACCCCTCCGCTCCCCGGACACCCCGTGCGAACGGACAAGATCGCACGCGTCGGCCCCTCCTGGCGGTACCGGATCTCGGGGCCCTTCTTCCTCACCGCGCTCCTGGGATTCGGCGCCTTGGCCGGTGCCCTCTTCCTGCCCCGCTACCTGCTCGCATGGGACCTGGGCACGGCAAAGCCGCCGGCTGACTACGCCAGCGCCGTGAACAACATCCGCACAGCCCTGCTCCAGGGCGTCGGCGGCCTGGTGCTGCTGATCGGCGCTTATCTCACCTGGCGCCAGCTACAGCTCAGCCGTCACGGGCAGGCGACCGAGTCCTTCGCCGCCGCCATAGCGCATCTGGGTGACCCGAGCGTGGACGTCCGCCTGGGCGGCATCTACGCGCTGGAACGCATCTCCCGCTCCTCCACGGCCGACCGCCGGACCATCGGGGAGATCCTCTCCGCGTTCGTCGGCAACCGGGCCTGCGAGCCGCAACGCGACGCCCGGCACGCGCGTCACGCCACCACGGCGGCGGGCAGCTCGGTCCACCTCTCCCTCCGCGCCCCTGACATCCACGCGGCACTGACCGTACTCGGCCGCCGGGACGCGGTCCGAGGGCAGGTACTCCACCTCGACCGCCTGGTCCTGCCTAAGGCCAACCTCGCCTCCGCGCGGCTGCGCGACGCGGACTTCCATTTCAGCGATCTGACCGAGGCCGCTTTCATCGGGGCTGACCTGACCCGCGCGGATCTCAGCGGGGCACGACTGGCGGGGGCGGTCCTTGCCGACGCGATCCTCTACCAGGCCGACCTGCGCGACGCGGTCCTGACCGGAGTCATCGCCGAGGGCATCGACCTCCGGGGCACCGATCTGACCAGGGCCGACCTGCGGAACGCGAACCTGCGCGGCGCTCGCCTGGACTACGCCGACCTCCGTGGTGCCACGCTGACCGGCGCCGTCCTGACCGGTGCTTCGCTGAAACGCGTGGTCTTCGACGAGGCCACCGCCTGGCCCGACGGCTTCGACACCTCCCGGGTCAGTCCCGCACGGCTACGGTCGCTCCCGCCTGTCCGTATGAGGGACTACGAAGAGCTCGCCGTCCGGCCGGCGCCCGTCAAGACCGACTCACCGGCCGAAGCCGAGTAGGCCCCATCAGCGGGCAGGGGCCAAGCCGGCGTCCGCCCGGGTGTCACCAGGGGTCGACGTCGACGCCCGTGGTGACGATGCGCAGGGCCGTGGAGGCGACCCACGGGCGGTCGTGAGAGCTGATGCCGCCGTAGGACGGCATCGGCAGCTCGGGGAGCAGGGCCAGCACCGCGCTCAGGTGACGGCATTCGGCGGCGTCGACGGCCAGCTTGACGGTCGGGACATGGCGGAGTGCCGGAGGCGTGCGGAGCAGCTCGGCACGCGCCCGCGCGAGGGCCTCGACCTCCGCGCCGCCGGCTCCGGACGCGCCGCCGGGCCCGGACGGGCGGCTGTGCGCGGACGGGCGGCCGTGCGCGGCGTTGCGTTCCGCGATCGGTACGCTCTCCTCCACCCAGCAGCGGTAGCGCTCACCCCAGTCCACGAGCATGCGCGGCAGCCCGTGCTCGACGAAGAGCCGCTGCGCGCCCCAGCCCCGGAACCAGCCGTCACCGGACCGGAGCAACTCCTCGGCGAGCTCCACCTTGCCCTTGCGCAGCAGGTAGCCCAGGAAGGGGATGCCGACGTCGTCGCCGGCCGCGCCGGTGCCCTCGGCGAGCAGCGCGCGCGCCTCGTCCTCGCGGCCGCATTCCATCAGCGCCCGGACGACCGGGAGGCGGTGGTCCCAGCCGCGGTCGTTCTCGCGTGCCCGGTCGAACCACGCGTCGGCCTGTGCGCCGTCGCCCAGCAGCGCATGGACGGCGCCCACGGAGCCCGCCATCGAGGCGGACTCGTCCCACCTGCCGTCGTACGGGCTGAAGACGGAACGCGCGTCGTCCTCCAGCCCCGAGGCCGCGAGGAGCATCGCCACCTCGGCGGCGGCGCGTGGCCGGTGAGGTTCGGAGCACGTCCCGATCAGCTCCAGCGCCCCGGCCGTCTCCCCGCGCAGCGCCCTGAGCACGGCCGCGGAGTGGAGCGCCTCGCCGGCCCAGGCGTTGCGGCGGTTGACCCCGTACTCCACGACCGCCTCCCGGAAGGCGCGGAAAAGGTCGTCGACGGTGGCGGTGTCGGGCGGCGGCCACTCCTGAGGGCCCGGGTCCGTCATCGTCCGGCCCCGGAACGGCTCCAAGTACTCGTACAGCGGTTCGGGCACGCGTTCGGCCGCGGCGGGCGCGTCGGGGACGACCTCCAGCTCACCCCAGTGCACGGGCCAGGCGAACCGCCGGGCGGGCGCCCACGCGAGGGCCGCGGCCAGGTCGTCGTCGCGTCCGGGAGGGGCGATCACGACTCCGGGCAGCAGGGCGACGGCCCAGGTCTCGTCGTCCAGCGCGAACGTGGGGTTCGGCTCGGGGTACATGTCCTCCCCGAAGTCCTCGTCGTCGAGCATCAGGGGACGTGGCGCGGACGGCTGCCGCAGCAACCTGAAGTCGCCGATCACCTCGCCGGAGTCGGCGCGCAGGAACCGCAGCACCGTCGTGCCCAGCACCACGAGCACGCCGTCGGCGCCCCAGTGCACCCCCGTGGCCTCGGCGGGCGCGTCGAAGGAGCGCAGCCGTTCGCCTCCCTCGTCACCGAGCGACCAGATCTCGACGCCGCCCTCGGCGGTCAGGCACGCGGCCCGCTCGCCGTCCGGCTCCCAGGCCCAGGGGCGTACGTCCAGGTCGTAACTCGGCGACCGCGGCGCGAGGTCGAGGTCGTAGCGGTGTTGTCCGGTTCTGTCCACGATGCCGACGCGCGAACCGCATTCGACGATCGCCAGGCGCGTCCCCCACGACATGAACGTCACCTCGGCGTACCCGGGCCCCTCGGACACCCGCCGGCCGGTGAGCGCGTCGGCGATCACCAGGCGGCCGTCGTGGTGAAAGGCGAGGAGGCTTTCGTCGGGGCTCCATTCGCCGGACGGCCACTTGTAGTTGCGGTCGCCCTCGGTCATCCACGTGACGCGGCCCGACGCGGCGTCGATCGAGCAGATCCGCCCGTCGTGCAGGTTCCCGTAGAGCCGCCGGCCGTCCCGCGACCAGATGACCCGGTCCAGGACGAACCGGGCGCGGTCCGACAGCGGTTCGATCCTGGGGTCGTCCGGCCAGACCTCCCCGCCGTCCAGCGGGACGACGGCGCCGTGAGCGCGCGCGTCGGCCTCCTGAAGCACGTAGGCGCGCACGCCGTCGGGCGCCAGGGCGAACGGATCCGGGCGTCCCGAGTAGGTGAGGCGAGCGGTTCCGACGGGTTCGTTCTTCTCGCCGAACGGGTCCCAGACGCCCACGTTGTTCGACCGGTAGGCCATGGCGAGGCGCGAATCGTCCGCCGACCACTGGATGACCTCGCCGTAGCCGGGCCAGCCGATCCCGCCCTCGATCCAGTCGATGACGTTGACGCACCGCCCGGTGGTCACCTCCCAGATCTGCAGGGTGGCTCCGCGGTCGTAGTCGTCGCCGCCGAAGTCGCCCACCGCCAGATACCGGCCGGACGGGCTGAGCGCCTGCGCGGTGATCTCGACCTGGTGGACGTCCGGATGGCGCAGCAGCGCGCCGTGCTCCCGGATCCGCTCGGTCGCGTACCGGTGCGCGTCGACGACACCGTGGCGTCGCTCCAGCTCGACGAGTGCGGTGCGCATCGGGACAAGGTCGTGTTCCGGGACGAACGCGGTCCAGTCCGCGGCCCGCAGCTCCGCCTCGAAAGCCTCAGGTCCGGTCTCGGGCGAGTCGGGGATCTTCATGCCCAGTGATCGTACGACCGAGGGCGTGCCGAAGGAGGGTGAACGCGGTCCTCGTCGGCGCGTGGAACGGGATGGAACGCCCATCGGGTGTAGACCCACCGACGAGCCATGAGGAGCTCCCATGTCGTACCTGATGAAAAAGCTGCTGGTCGCGGCGGCGCTGGTCACCGCGACCGTCGCTGCGACCACCACCGTGGCCACCGCCCAGAGCGGCGCGCTGTTCGACGGCTTCGGCAAAGGAGTCGTGGAGGACACGGCGCTCGCCAACGCGGAGAGCGCTGCCAGGCAGAACGCGCTCGACCACGGGTTCACGGCGTGCGACGTGTTCGAGTCGGTGGTCTCCCAGGATGCGCGGACGCACGTGTTCTTCGCATTGGTCACGGTCCGCTGCGACGACGAGGCCGTGCTGGGATGATCCCGGTGACGGACACCCCCGAGGCCGCACACTGCGCATGCGGCCTCGGGCGGGGTCAGCGGGTGGTCATGAGGGTCAGGCTCTCGTCCTGTACGGAGGCCGTGACGCCGCGGGTGATGCGGTATCCGGCGAGGCCGGGACCGTCACCGTCGATGATCTCCTGAGCCGCGAGCCGGCCGAGCTCGGGCGCCAGGTTGACGCCGCTGTGGGTGACGAGGTGGTAGAGGCCGGGGACGTCGGGGTGCGTGCCCGCCAGCGGCAGGCCGTCCGCCGGCACGGGCCGGACGCCGAGGCGTACACCGGCCAGCCGGGCGGCGCGCAGCGCGGGAAGGACCCGCTGGCCGCCGGCGTGCAACCGCTCGGCCAGGGCGTCGTCGCTCTGGCCGGGCAGCAGCGCGTCCACGGGCCAGGAGATGGAGCAGATCCGGTCTCCGGGGGCGGGGCGCAGGTCAACCTCGGGCGTGGCCAGGATGGCGTCGAGCCGCAGGCCGGGGACCGGGGTGCTCTCTCCCACCAGCCCGGGGATCCGGGTCATGGGCAGGTCGGTGCCGGCCAGGGCCGCGATGCGGTCGGCGTCCGGGCCGGTGCAGTTGACCACCCAGTCGGCCTCCCAGCGCCGCGTGCCGGTCTCGACACCGGTGACGGCGTCGCCGTCGCGGATCAGCGCCTGCGCCCGCAGGCCGTACCTGATGTCGGCGCCGAGCGTGGCGGCGCGATCGAGCAGGCGCTGCACGAAGAGCGGGGCGTCGTACCACGCGCTCTGGTCGTGGACCACGAGCTCGCTCGCCGTGCACGCCGCCGGGTCGACGGCGGGGGCGAGTTCGCGCAGCTCGGACGGGTCGGCGATGCGGCAGGGGTGCCCCCACGACTTGAGGCGGACGGCCCGCTCCCTGAGCCCCCGCCGGCTCTCCTCGCTGTCGCCCCACTGGATGGCGGGCATGGGGTGCCGCCACGACGGACCTTCGAGCTCCTCGGCCAAAGTGGCGTGCAGGGCGGCGCTGGCGCGGTTGAGCTCGTAGTAGGCGCGCGGGGTCTTCAGATGGGTGACGTCCATGGAAAAGGTCGCGCTGGAGGTCCCTGCGGCGGGGCCGCCGGCCTCGATGACGACGACCTGAGCCCCTGCGACGGCCAGGTGGTAGGCGACGGAGGCACCGAGCACTCCGGCGCCGAGAACGATGACGCGGGACACGTGGATATCTTTCCTTCGGGAGTCAGAGGACCTTGCTGAGGAATGCCCGGGTGCGCTCGTGCCGGGGCTCGCCGAGCACGGCGCCGGGCGGCCCGGACTCCACGACGACCCCGTCGTCCATGAAGACGATGGTGTCGCACACCTCGCGGGCGAATCCCATCTCGTGGGTGACGATGATCATCGTCATGCCGTCCTCGCGTACGAGGTCGCGCATGACGTCCAGGACCTCGCCCACGAGCTCCGGGTCGAGGGCCGAGGTCGGCTCGTCGAACAGCATGAGATCGGGCCGCATCGCCAGGGCGCGGGCGATGGCGACGCGCTGCTGCTGGCCGCCGGACAGCTGGTCGGGGCGGCTGTTCGCCTTGTCGGCCAGCCCGACCCTGGTCAGCAGGGCGTGCGCGCGCTCGCGTACCTCGGCCTTCGGCTCCTTCTTGACCATGATCGGCGCCATCATGATGTTCTCGAGCGCGGTCATGTGCGGGAAGAGGTTGAAGCGCTGGAAGACCATCCCGATGTCCACCCGCTGGGCGGCGATCGCCTTGTCCGGCAGCTCGTAGACCTTCCCGTCGCGCTCCTCGTAGCCGATCAGGTGGTCGCGGAAGTAGAGGCGGCCGGCGTCGATGCGTTCGAGGTGGTTGATGCAGCGCAGGAAGGTGGACTTGCCGGACCCCGACGGGCCGATCACGGCCAGCACCTCTCCCTCCGCGACCTCCAGATCGATGCCTTTGAGTACGTCGAGCGCTCCGAACCGCTTGTGCACGCCTTCCGCGCGGATGAGGGTCGTCATCGGCTGAACCTGCGTTCGATGTAGTGCTGCCCGGCGTTCAGGACGGTCGTGGCCACCAGATACCAGAAGCACGCGACCGTGAGCAGGGCGACCTGCTGGAAGTTCCTGGAGTAGATGCCCTGGATCGAGGTGAGGAGCTCCGGTACGGCGATGGCGAAGACAAGAGAGGTGGTCTTGAGCATGGAGACCACCTGGTTGCCCGTCGGCGGGATGATGACCCGCATGGCCTGCGGAAGAATGATCTTGCGCAGGGTCTGGAAGCGGGTCAGGCCCAGGGCGTGGGCCGCCTCCGTCTGACCGTGGTCGACGGAGGTCATGCCGGCCCGCACGATCTCGGCCATGTAGGCCGCCTCGTGCAGGCCGAGGCCCAGCACCGCCGCGGTGAGCTGGGTGATGATCAGGTTGGTGTCGACCTCGAAGAACGTCGGCCCCCAGGGCACGCCGAGCCCGATCTTCGGCACCACCGCGGACAGGAAGTACCAGAACAGCAGCTGCACCAGCAGCGGCACGCCGCGGAAGACCCAGATGTAGAACGCGCTCAACGCCGCCAGCAACGGGTTGGGCGACATGCGCAGCACGGCCAGCACGATGCCGCCCGCGACGCCGACGAGCATGGCGAGCAGCGTGAGCAGCAGCGTGGTGCCGAGCCCGCTCAGGACCGCGGGGGAGAAGAGATACTCGCCGACCACCTTCCACTCCATGCGCGGGTTGGCCACCCAGCCCTGCAGCAGGAAGATCACCAGGAAGCCGAGGACGGCCGCGCTCACCCAGCGCCCCGGATGGCGGAGCGGGACGGCCTGGATCCGCTCCCGTGGAGCCGGGGGAGCGGTCTGCCCGGTCGTGGTCACGACTCGCCGCCGTTGAGCACGGCCTTGTCGAGGGCGCCCGACGACATCTTCCACTTGTCGAGGATCTTGGCGTAGGAGCCGTTCTCCATCAGCTTCTGCAGCGCCTGCTGCACGGCCTTGGAGAGGTTCTGGTCCTCCTTGTTGACGAGGATCCCGTACGGCAGGAAGCGGTAGGGCTCGCCCACCTGCTTCATCCGGCCACCGGACTGCTCGGCCTGGTAGGTGATGGTGGGCGTGCCGCCGATGAAGGCGTTGGCCCGGCCGGTGGAGACGGCCTGCAGACAGCCGACCGTGTCGGGGAACACCAGCACCTGGACCGCCGGCTTGCCCGCGTCCGTGCACTTCTTCTTCTGCTGCTCGGCGTCGTCGGCCTGGGCGGTGCCCTGCTCGACGGCCGCCGTCTTCCCGCAGAGATCGTCGAGCGACTTGATCGTCTGGGCGTCCTTCTCCTGGACCAGGAGCGAGCTGCTGGTCTTGAAGTAGTCGACGAAGGTGACCTTCTCGCGGCGTTCCGGCTTGTCGAGCATCGCCTGGATGGCCAGGTCGTAGCGGCGTGCCTGCACACCGGCGATGAGGCTGTCGAAGCTGGCCTGGCTGAACGTCACCTCGACGCCGAGCACCTGGCCGATGGCCTTCATCAGCTCGGGTTCGAGGCCGATGACCGACTTGTTGTCGGTGTCGAGGAAGACGAGCGGCGGGTAGTTGTGACCCGCGGCCACGTTGAGCGTGCCGCTCTTCTTGATCTTGTCGGGCAGCAGGTCGTGCAGTTCCTGATTCTTCTGCTGTGCCGGGGCGGCCGCCTGGGAGGCGCCGCCTCCGGAACAAGCTGTCAGGGACAGGAGTCCCGCCAGGCCGAATGCGGCGGCTGCTTGGGTGAACCGCATCGCGCAGGACACCACCTCTCGCGCTTGGTACTACTACGTTCCGTAAACACCAATATTGGGGGTCCGTTTGGATACGACAAGGTGAGCGAGCATGCGCATTGGTGCACATCCTGTTCACTCCTCCTTATCCTCTTTCTCACCCGTCCCAGGTAGCCGCCCAGGTGATCGATCGCGTCGCCTCAAGATGGTCCGCGGTCTGGTGATGCTTATCGCCGGACTGTTAAGTTGAGCCGATGCTTACTCCCGCCCAGCTTCAGGCGATCCGTGAGGTGGTCGCCACCGGTTCGCTCCGGACCGCCGCCAAGCGCCTCGGGTTCACCCCGTCGGCCATCTCGCAGCAGGTCTCCTCGCTGGAGCGGACCCTGGGCGTCCAGCTGTTCGAGCGCCTGCCGCGCAGCATCCGGCCCACCGCGGCGGGGGCCGAGCTGGCCCGCAAGGCCGCCCGGTTGCTGGCCGACCTCGAGGCGGCCGAGGAGGAGATGCGTTCCTTCGCCACCACCCACCGGGGCAGGCTGCGGCTCGGCAGCTTCTGGTCCGCCGGGTTCCGGCTGGTGCCCGCCGTGCTGGCCGAGTTCCTGCGCGACCGGCCCAACGTGGACATCCGCTACGAGGAAGGCGATCCGCACCGGACCATTCCCGCCGTCAACGAGGGGCGGCTCGACCTGGCCGTGGTCTTCGAGTACGGCATGGTGCCGCACAACTGGCCGAAGGACCTGACCATGACGTTGATCATGGAGGAGCCGCTCTACGTGCTCGTGCCGACCGGTCACCGGCTGGCCGCCCGCAAGCGCATCCAGTTCGGCGAGCTGTCGGCCGAACGGTGGATCTCCTACACCGAGGGGATGGACGCCTCGCTCAACCTGTCGCACATCTGCGCGGCCAGCGGCTTCGACCCCGACGTGCTGTTCCGCACCAACGACTACAACCTGCCCTTCGAGCTCGTACGCAAGGGGCTGGGGGTGGCGATCGTGCCGGAGCTGGCGATGATCGAGTCGCGCGACGTGTGCGTGTTCCGGCTCGGCGACCCCTCCCAGGTCCGCAGGGTCTTCACCGTGTGCCGCGCCACCGACCCCAACGCCCTGCTCGGTCACGCGACGAGCATGCTCATCAACGCCGCCGAATCCCTGCACCAGCGCGCGGACCTGCCCATCGCCGTATGAACCCCGTGCTGCCCGCATGGCACACCCTTCAGGCGATCAGGCCGGGGTGGTGATTGTTGAGGAGGGCGGTGCCCAGGTCGGTGACGGTGTGGATGACTGCTTGGCCCAGGCGGTGGCTGGTCACCAGGCCGGCCTGGCGAAGTGTGGTGGCCTGGCGGCTGGCGGTCGAGCCGGGAATGTCCAGCTGACGCGCGAGCTCGCCGGTGGTGCAGTCACCGTGGGCTATGGTCTCGAGCACCTGGGCCCGGGTGGGGCCGAGCAGGCTCGTCAGCGTCGGACGCCGGTCGGGGGCGTCGCCGTGCGCCCAGGTGGGGTCGTGTTCGATCGGATAGACCAGCACCGGGGGCAGCTCGGGATCGCGCAGGGTGATCGGTGTCTGCCTGCAGAAGAACGAGGGCTGCAGCACCAGGCCCCGGCCGTTGAGATGGATGTCGTGGTCGGCCGGATAGGCGAGCTCCAGCGTCGGGAAGCTCCACCGTGCCGACGGGTGGAGCGTGGCGAACACTGCCTCCCAGCCGCCTTCGAAGAGCACTCGTGCGCGGCGGGCGCGTTCCTGGGCGACCTGCGCGCGGATCCGTGGCCAGTACGGCGACAAGCATGCTTCGAAGTAGGCCTCGGCCGCGTCGGCGACGGCGCCCAGCGTCTGCGAGCCGCCCTCGGCGAGGTGGCCGACCCACCCGGGCAACCGCCTGCCGGGATGGCGCCAGGACAACTCGGTCAGGTCGAGATGTAGCCGCTCACGTGTGGTTCGGCGCAGGGCCTCGGTTCCCGCCGCCATCGAGCCCGGCTCGGTGCGCGGAGTGAGGAAGTCGACGGTATAACCTTGCGCGGGCGCGAGGGTCGTCAGTATCCGGGTCGCCGCGGGCGCCCTCGCCAGCGCCTCCTTCTTCCACTGACTGAAGACGATCGTCCGCTCCCGGCGGCGCAACCTGTAGAGGCTGAGCATCACCTCCCACATGGCGTCGCACCCGGGGGCGATGCGCGTTCGCGCGAGATCCTCGCCCGTGAAATGGATTCTCAGCGCCATGGATCCTCCGATCGACGTGCCCCGTTCGGCATGTGCACTCCGACGGAAGCACCTACTTCGACGGCGATCAGCGCAGTCAAGTTCGCAGGCACCCCGGCCGCGCGGTGTCCGGTCCCTCCCGCAGGGCCTCTTCCAGGGCATTTGCGCTGTGATGGAACGATCTTCGCCTCGGCCGGAGCCGCGCTGAAAATGATGGCTGATCTGTGACCGCCGCCCTTCTCCGGGGCGCGAATGTCCGGCTTTCCGGCCCAGAGGCGTGCCGGTGACGGACGGGGCGGCGGCCGGCGACGACAGCCTGTGACGGCTGCGACGAGGAGGTAACACGGTGAAACGATCACGGGGGACAGGCGGTCTCTTAGCCGGTCACCGCGCGGTGGGTGAGCGGCGCGGGGGCGCGCTCGGCGGCCTGGTGGCCCTGATGGTCGCCGCGTCCTTGGCCGGACCGGTTTCCGGGGGCTCGGCCGCGGTGGCCGACGACGGGAGCCCTCCGACCGACCGGGTGGCCGCCGCGCGATCGGCGAAGACACAGGGCACGCGGGTGGAGGTGGAGAGCGAGAAGAGCGACAGCTCCTCGCTCTGGGCCAACCCTGACGGCACGTTCACGCTGGAAACCTTCCCCGGCCCGGTACGGGTCAAGGACGGCGGCGAGTGGCGCCCCATCGACACGTCCCTGGTGCGGGCCGGCGAGGCGGGACTGCGGCCGAAGGCCGTGGCATCGGACGTCCGCCTGTCCGACGGCGGCCCGGAGCCCTTTGCCGAGGTGCGGGGCGCGGATCGCTCGTTCGCGGTCTCGTGGGGCAAGGCTCTGCCGTCGCCGCAGATCAAGGGGGACACGGCGACCTACGAGAACGTGGTGCCCGGCGGTGACCTCACCGTGAGGGCATTGCCGAACGGATTCAGCCATTCGATCGTCTTGCACCGGCGTCCGACGGGACCGCTGGAGTTCACGCTGCCGGTGGTCACGAAGGGTCTGAGGCTTTCCAAGGCCGCCGATCACGGCCTGAACCTTCAGGATGGTGCCGGCAAGGTGCTGGCGTCGGCTCCGGCCCCGCGAATGTGGGACTCCACGACCGACGAGCGCTCCGGCGAGCCCGTTCATCAGGCCGCCATCGAGACGACGGTGCGGCAGAGCGGCGACGGTGCGGTGCTGGTGCTGAAGCCGGACCCGAGGTTTCTTTCGGACCCGGCGGTGAAGTACCCCGTCACCGTGGACCCCACGAGCACGCTCACCGTGGAGACCGACACCTGGGTGCAGAGCGACATCCCCGATTCGCAGCGCGGCTCGACCGAGCTGAAGGCCGGCACGTACGACGGCTCCCACATCGCCCGCTCGTACCTGAAGTTCCGGCACATCGAGGACCTGCGCGGCACCCAGATCGTGGACACGGACCTGCGGCTGTGGACGTTCTGGTCATCGGTGTGTGTGGACCCCAGCGCGGGGGTGCAGGCACGCCGGATCACGGCGGCCTGGGATCCGGACACCATCAAGTACGGCTCGGAGCCGGCCACGACGACCAGCGGCGCGGTGATCACGAAGACCGCGCACGGGGCGGCGAGCTGCCCCCAGGACTTCATGCACTGGGACACCGACGCCATCGTGCAGGCATGGGCCGACGGCCAGCCAGACTACGGCATCCAGTTGCGCGGGGCGGACGAGAAGGACGCCTCGACCTGGCGCCGGTACTACTCCTCGAACTACGTCTCCGGCGCCCAAGGGGAGAAGGAACCCGCGCTCAGCGTCACCTTCACCTACAAGATCGGCACCCCCTCAGGGCTCGACATCGCGCCCAGAGCCTCCTCCGACCCGGCGGTCAACACCGTCGCGAGCCTCACGCCCACGCTGTCGGCCAAGGCGACCGATCCCGCAGGAGCGCCGCTGAACTACGCGTTCGAAGTCACCAAGGCCGGCAGCAGTGACGTGGTCGCCACGGGAGGCCCCAAGGCGGTGGCCTCCGGTGTCACCGCGACCTGGACGCCGCCGGCGGGCGCCCTGCTGAACCCCGGGTCGTACCGGTTCCGCGTCAGGGTGACGAGCCCGACCGGAGCGAGTGGCTGGTCGTCGTGGACACCGTTCGCGACGGACGTGCCCAAGGTGCCCACCGGCCTTGCCACCGGCGTGAGCGACCCGTCAGCCGTCGTGCTGTCGGGCGTGCTCCTGCGGCCCTCGGGAGAGCCGCTCACCGCCAGGTTCTACCTCTACGACAGTGCCGGCGCCGTCGTGGGACCGAGCCCGGCGGGGTCCAGCACCGTTCAGGGCGGGCAGCGCGCCGCCCTGAAGGTCTCCTCCGACCTCATCACGCCCGGCGCCGTCTACAAGTGGCAGATGGAAGCGTGTGTCGGCTCCGCCTGTAGCGCCCGTACTGCCCCCGTCACCTTCACAGCTCCGCGACCGACGGCGGACAAACCCACTCGATCCACCACCCTCGGCGCGGGCGTACTCGCCATACGGGGTGCCAAGACGGCTTCCGACGCCTGTGACGGGCACGCCTGCCCGCTCGAGAAGGCCGCCGTGTTCCACGTGGGAGGCGGCCTGATCTCCACGTTCAAGGCGGACCTCACCGCGATCCCGGCGGGTGCGGAGATCGCCTCGGCCACGCTCGATCTCGGAACCCCCACCTGTGCCGCCACGTGCCCCGCCACCCTCAAGGTGTCGGCGTACGAGCTGGCCGACGGCCTCGCCGCCGACGCGTCGGGAGCAGAGGCCTCCTCCAAGCTGCTGGACGAGCCGTTCGCCGAGGTGGACCTGGCCAACCCGAAGATCGACATCTCCGGGTCCGTACAGGGAGACCGTCAGGACGGTCAGGGCTTCGCGGAGCTCGCGCTGCGAACCACCGATCCCGCGGCACCGGAGGTGACCTTCGGCTCCGCCGGCGTGAGCGTCCCCTTGACCATCACCGTCACCTACGTGCCGCCGGGCGCGCCGGGAACCCTGCAGAACGTCAGCGTGCGGCCAGGTGACGGCGGAGCGCTCGTCACCTGGGGGCCGCCGTCCGACTCGACCGGTGACACCCGCATCACAGGGTTCGACCTGGACGTTCTCGACAGCGCGGGAACCGTCGTCAAGACACTGACGCCGTCCGAGCCGAGGGCCGTCGTCACCGGGCTGGCCAACGGATCGGCCTACGTCTTCCGGGTACGCGCCGAGAACGAACAAGGCAGCGGCGCCTGGAGCACCACCGCGGCCGTGAAACCGCAGGCCGTTCCCGATGGGCAGGAATACCTCGACGCTGTCACGCAATATCTGGACAGCCGGGAGGGCATCGTCGAGGGACGTTTCGCGGGCGCCTCCGACGCGATCGGCAGACATGATCAGGGCAATCGGTTCGAGTCGCTGCTCCAGGCGGACGAGCAAGCGCTCGTGGCGGCGAAATCCGAGGCTGACGCCGACGGCGGCGCTCAGGAAAGCTCGACGACCACACTGAGCAACACCCTTGTCTCCTTGTCGGCCGACGGCAGGACCGCGACCGTCCGCGCGACCGTGCACCAGTCCCGGCTCCGGCGTGACCCGACCGGGGAGAAGACCACGGAAGAAGAGGAGAACGACGCGGACTATTCCTTCAATGTCGTCGTGGCAGGCCAGAGTCAGCATCCGGACGGCTCCTCCGACGGTCTCACCGGTCAGGCGGACGGCGATTCGGTCGACTCCCAGGTCTACCCCGACGGGTCGGCCACGGCGGACATGAACGAAGACGCGACCGTGCCCGAACCCGGCGATGCCCCGGCGGACACCGTCTCGGCCGACTACGTGAACCAGTCCGGCATCGCCAGCTGGGCCAGGAGGAACTGGAACAGCCACCAGGAGTACGACAACTTCTGGCACCGCGGCGGCGACTGCACCAATTTCGCCTCCAAGGCGCTGCGATTCGGCGGTGGCGTCCTGGAGATCCGGAACTACGGGTCAACGGCGAAGCAGAAACGCGAGAACCCGAACAACTGGTTCTGGGCGGCCCCCGTCGGCAAGGACTCGAACACCTTCGTCATCGTCACGAAGAGCATGAGCCACATGGCCAACCGCCACCGGATCCAATGGCGCTCCACATTCTCGGACGTGCGCGTCGGCGACATCATGTACTGGGACTTCGATCCGCAGAACCACAACGGGGTCGACCATATGTCGATCGTCACGAAGAAGACGTCCTCCAGCGAAAGAGGAATCTTCTACACCGCGCACAGCACCAAGAGGCTGGACGAGAGGGTCTCCGACGCGAAGAAGAGAGGCACGCGGATCGGTTACGCGAGGGTGGTCCTGTGACGCGTTCAGGAAGCGGTACGGCAAACCCGGCGTGCCTCTGCCGGTGAGCCGCCGGACAGCGGGCGACCTGGTGGGCCGCCCGCTGTCCGGCATCAAGATCACGGCCGCGGCGCCGGGCCGATCAGCGGCTCGATCGAGTCCCAGGCGGGAGGCGCAGGCCACTCGCTCCCGTCCGCCGCCTCCAGGCCGATGACCGCGCAGGCCAGCAGGTGCTCGCCGGGCGGCAGCTCGCCCGTCAGCGTGGGGATCGTGGTGCGCGGGGCGAACACGTTGGTGCCGGGCAGGGCCGTGACCAGGGCGCCTTCCCTCCCGCCGGACAGGTCCTCGATCACGCACAGGCCGTTCGGCGAGTCGAGCCTGGCCCACCCGGTTCCGGTCTCCACCCGGGTAGGCGGCCGGTCCCGGTCGACCGCGAAGGCGCCCTCGGCCGTGCGCAGCGCCCGTCCGGTCCTGATCCGGTGCACCCGTACGTGCCACGGGGGCAGCGCCACCAGCCAGGTCTCGATCTCCACGTCGTCCCAGGGCTTCCAGTGCGCGTGCAGCACGCCGTCGGAGGCGGAGACGTCGTATGGCAGCTCGCACGGCCGCCAGTGCTCGCCGTCCTCGCTGAGCGCCAGCGTGCTGTCGAAGGCACCCTGTTCGAGCCCCAGCGTCCCGGCCGGCACGCTGAAGCCGAAACGCGTGGAGTAGGCGAACTTGGCGTACTTGGCCGCGCCGTGCCGCATCCACGGGGCGTGCTGCCCCGCGCTCAGCAGCACCACGTGCCGCCCCTCCTCGCAGCGCAGCAGCGCCACGCCCGCCTCCGGCTGGGTGCTGACCTCGGGCAGCGGCGGCGCGTCGGCCTCCTTGGCGGCCCAGAACGGGTGCTCCGCGGGCAGGGCGAGCGGCAGGAACGCCTTCATGGCCCAGTACGGCGAGCCGGGCGCGTTGTACTGCTCGGCCAGGTGCGGCTGGGGATAGCCGTAGCCGATGGTGAGCAGCCCGGAGGTGTCGCGGATGGGCCGGCCGCCCCACCAGCGCACGTTACGCAGCAGGTGGCCCTTGGTCACCTCCCACGGCAGCGCCTCGACCCCGGCGAAGGCCAGCGCCCCCCAGAACGCCGACTGCGCGAAACGGTAGGTCAGGCTCCTGCCGAACGGGACCGCGACCCCCTCGCTGGTGAACCAGTGCTGGAAGTCGTGGGCGAACGCCGCGGCCCGCTCGCGGAAGCGCCCGGCCCTGGCCGGGTCGTCGCCGAGCGCCGCGTAGATGAGGCCGTAGTAGTGCATGGCGAACGGGATGTAGTAGTCGCGCTGCCACTTGGGCCCGTCGGTGTACCACCCGCGCCCGAGGTCGAACTCCTCCAGCCGGTCGAGCCTGGCCGTGTTGGCGTCGCGGTCGTGGGCGACCCCGACCCGGTCGAGCCCGAGCCCCACCATGACCGGGAAGAACAGCCAGTTGTTGTCGTTGGGCTCCACGGTGACCGCGTGCCGCAGCCAGGCGGCCACGGTGTCGCGCTGCGGGCCGGTCAGCGGATCCCAGACCTGCTCGGGGGCCAGGGCGAGTGCCAGGCCGATGGCGGCGGTCTCGACCAGCCGCTGGTTGCGGTCGAAGGCCGCGCCCCAGTAGTCGGGGTGCTCGGGGTCGGTCCCGGCGGCCAGCCCGGCGCGCCAGAGCTCCCAGTGGTCGAACGCCCCGCCGCCGGCCGCCAGCGGCGCCAGCCCCCACAGCGGCCGAGCGAACGCTTCCAGCTCGGAGGCTGCCTGGTCGTAGTGCGCCGTGTTGAACCCCAGCCGCAGCCGCCCCCCGCCCGCGCTGAATCTGGTGGTCAGCGGTGCGACCAGGTCCAGGACCTGCCGCTGCAGATCGTCTCGGTCGCTGCCAGGCCGCCCTGCGCGGTCGTCGGTGTCCACGGGTTCTCTCTCCTCCGCTGGGAAAGCGCTTTCAGAAAGACAGGGTTCCCGCCGCCGGCCGCACTTGTCAACAGTGGGGCGGCGCCGTGCTGTCGCGGACGTGCAACTCCATCGGCAGGTACACCGGCTCCCCGTCGTGCCCCGCGGTCATGAGGGCCTCCAGCATCTCGGCCGCCTGCCTGCCGAGTTGCCCACGCGGCACCGACACCGTGGTCAGGCTCGTGTGCGCCACGTGGTCCAGCGCGATGTCGTCGAACCCGACCACCGACAGGTCCTCGGGAACCCGTACGCCGAGCTCGCGCATCCGGGTCACCGCCCCCAGCGCCACCAGGTCGTTGTAGGTGGTGAGCGCGGTGGCGCCGGTGCCGGCCACCTCGGCGGCGGCGTCGTACCCGGCGCGGCTGGTGGACCCGCACGGCAGGATCGTGACGGAGATGCCGAACGCCTTGGCCGCCTCCAGCGCCCTGATCCGCTCGGCGTTGGCCCAGGACACCTCGGGCCCGCTCAGGTAGGCGACCCGGCGGTGGCCCAGCTGCGCCAGATGGCCGCAGATCAGCATCATCCCGCCGAAGAAGTCGGCGGAGACCGCGGGCGCTGCGATGCCGGGGACGATCCGGTCGAGCAGGACGAGCGGGTGGTCCCGGGCGGTCAGCACGACCAGGTCCGAGCGCTCCAGGCGGGAGGAGCAGAGCAGCACCCCGTCGCAGCTGCGCATCAGGTCCGCGACCAGGTCGTGCTCGATCGAGGGGTCGTCGTCCGACTCCATGACCATGACGCGCCGCCCGTGGGAGCGGGCGACGGCCGAGACCGCCTTGAGCACGTCGGGGAAGTAGGGGTTGGCCAGGTTGGGGACCAGCACGCCGATGGTGCCCCACTCCCCGCGGGCCAGCCCCTGCGCCGCGGCGTTGGGCCGGTAGCCCAGCTGCCTGACCGCGTCGTGGACGCGCGCCGCCAGCGAGGGGGCGACCTTGGCCGTGCCGTTGAGCACGCGGGAGACCGTCGAGGCCGACACCCCCGCCGCCGCCCCGACGTCGCTGATCGTCACCCGGGCCGAGCGGCCCTGCCGCAGATTACGCACCCGCTCATCCTCCCCCCGTGGAGCGCCCGTCAGCCGAGCAGCCCGCGTAGATGATCAAGATCCCGCCGTACGGCCGCCGCCGGGTCGGCCGCCGGGTAGTGGACGTGCAGCGACAGCACTCCGGTGTAGCCGCGTGCGCGCAGCCCGGGGACGATCTCCGGCCAGGGGACCACGCCTCCGTCCGCGAACGGCTGCCACTCGCACACCCAGCCGTCCGCGGTGGACCGCCAGACGGCGTTCTTCACTCCCATGCAGGCCATCCGATCGCCCAGCAGGTCGACGTTGAGCGCCCATGCCTCGCTGCCCTCCTTGGCCTGGTTGCCGGGGTCGGCGTAGAAGCGCACGTCGTCCAGGTCGCCGGCGAGTGCGAGGGCGAGCGAGGCGGATGGATGGATCGTACCGTGATGCAACTGGACCGCCAGCCGCACGCCGTGCCGGGCCGCGACGGCGGCCAGGCGGGACAGGGCGGCCCTGGACTCCTCCAGCTGGCGGCGGTATCCGGCGGCGGGGTCGTAGCGGAAGAAACCCACCCGCATGAGGGGGACGCCGCTCTCGCCGCAGGCCGCGATGATCCGTTCGGCGTCCGCGTCGGCGTCGAGCAGGTCGGTGGTGACGACGTCGAGGGTGAGCCCGCGGCGTTCGAGCTCGGCGGCGACGACGGCGATGCCGCCCGGGTCGGCGGGGCTGACCGTCTGCCCCTCGCGCACGACGAGGTCGACCCCGTCGGCGCCCACCGAGGCCACGGTCTCGGCCAGCCGGGCGGGGTCGATCGGGCCGAAGGGCTTGGTGAAGGCGAGCAGGCGCACACGTACTCCCGAAGTTCTGAAAGCGCTTGTAGAGATTTTTCCGGCGCGCTGAGCTGATGATCTTATCGGCGCGCGTCGCCGAAAAGTGCCAGGCAAACCAGCATATGTCCGGCGGTATGGGTCATCTACGGACAGGTGTCATGACCGAGCATCGATCTGAAACCGCTTTCTCACAAGTCTTGAATCGGCCTGTGACCGGGGTTACTCTCGGACCCACCTCTCGGGCAAGCGCTTACCCGATGCCCGACACCCCTCTGACCTCCGTCTCTCGGGAGGGCTTCATGAAACTCCATCGGCCCGCGATGATCACCGCGATCCTGGCCTCGCTGCTCGTGGCGGCGTGCGGCACGTCGAGCACCGGCCGCGACGGCGGCAGCGGATCGCAGACCACGCTGCAGATCTGGGACTTCTCCGCCGAACAGGTGAACTTCCACAAGGACATCGGCGCGCAGTTCACCAAGGAACATCCCAACATCAAGATCGAGTGGCGCTCGATCACCCAGGCCGACTACATGAAGACCCTGCCCCTGGCCTTCCAGAGCAACCAGGCGCCGGACATGTTCTACTGGAACGCGACCGGGCTGTCCCAGTTGCTGGACCAGAAGTGGATCAGCCCGCTCAGCCCGGGCGGCACCGTCCCCGCCGACTTCACCAAGCGCTGGCCGGACGGGTCCTTCCTGGAAGGCATCAACGTGCAGGACGGGAAGACGTACGGTTTCCCGTTCTCGGAGAACCTCTACTGGGGCTCCGGCTACATGTTCCTCAACAAGCAGGTCTTCCAGCAGGCCGGGCTGGACGTCAACAGCCCGCCCAAGACCTGGACCGACCTCAAGAACGCCTGCGCGCAGATCAAGGCCAAGACCAAGGCCGAGTGCATCGCCGCCCCCACCAAGGGCGTGGACATGCAGCGGATCTGGTTCGCGATGATCAGCAGCGTCTCGACGGACGAGTTCTTCGACTACAAGACCGGCAAGTTCGACCTGACCGAGCCCGGGCAGGTGAAGGCCTTCGCCTACATCCAGGAGCTCAAGAAGGCCGGTTACCTGGCGCCGGGCACCAACGACAAGAACTTCTCCCGCCAGCAGTTCGCCGCCGACCAGGCCGGCATCTTCTTCGACGGCACCTGGGTGCCGAGCGTGTGGGCCAGCCAGGGCTTCAGCAGCGACAAGTACGTGGTGGCGCCGCGCCTCAACCCGGACGACGGGCAGACCGGCGCGGCCGGCCGCAAGTACGACGGCAACAAGTACTGGGTCAGCTCGCAGACCAAGAACGCCGACGCCATGTGGACGTTCATCCAGTGGATGACCGACCCCAACGGCTACTTCGTCAAGCAGTACTACAAGAGCGCCTTCGGCACGCTGGCCTACGTCGACAACCAGAAGATGGTCAGCGACCCGGCGCTCAAGCAGATCATGCAGATCGCCGCGCAGCCGGGCTACCGCGTCCAGCTCCCCGTGCCGCTGCTCAAGTGCCCCGACATCGCCAAGTCCAAGGCGTACGTCAACGCGCTGGCGAAGACCCCCGACGGGGAGTGGGAGGCCATGGGCGAGGCGCTGGTCAGCGGCCAGTCGCTGGAGTCGGTGGGCGCCGCCATCGTCAAGCAGCGCCAGACCGCCCTGGAGGAAGGGCTCAAGCAGGAGGCCGCCGCCGGTCTGAAGGTGTCGATGGACTGCTACACCTTCCCCGACTGGGACTACACCAAGGACTACACGAAGGACATGTACAAGAACTGACCGGTCGGCGCCCCCTTCTCCCTCGTGAGGACATCCATGACAACCACCGCCCCCGCCCCCGGTAGGGAGAGGGCGCCGGACAGGGACCGGCCGCCCGCCGAGCGTGTGCCCGAACGCGTCGATCACTCCCGCGAGCGCGTCCGCGGCTTCGACAGGGTCTGGCTGGTCGTCTTCCTGGCCCCCTTCCTCCTGCTCTACCTCGGCTTCACCCTCTGGCCGCTGGCCGCGACGATCTACTACTCCTTCTTCGACTGGTCGGGCATCGGCCCGATCGACCAGTTCGTCGGGGCCGACAACTACGGTTCGATCCTGGTCGACCCGCTGTTCTGGCTCTCGGTGGTCAACACGCTGATCTTCGCCGTGCTGACCACCGTCATCAAGCTCCCGATCTCGCTCCTGGCGGCGATCGTGCTCACCCGCAAGTGGCTGCGCGGCAAGCGGTTCTTCCGGACCCTGTTCTTCGCGCCGCTGATCATCCCCGTAGCCATGGCGGGCCTGGTCTTCACCTACCTGCTCAACCCGTCCAACGGCGCGCTGAACGCGATCCTGCGCGACCTCGGCCTGGTCGACCAGGGGTTCGACGTGTTCGCCAACCGGTGGAGCGCGCTGCTCGTGCTCGTGCTCGTCTCCGTCTGGCAGATCTTCGGCCAGTACATGATCTACTGGATCGCGGCGCTGCAGAACGTGCCGGAGGAGGTCTACGAGGCGGCCGACATCGATGGCGCGGGCGAGTGGAAGAAGCTCACCCGCATCACGCTGCCGATGATCAGGCCGGTCGCCGTGATCATCACCCTGCTCGGCATCGTGAACGCCATGCACGTCTTCGGGCTGGTCGTCACCCTCACCGCGGGCGGCCCGGGCACCAGCACGTACGTGGTCTCCTACTTCATCTACCAGAACGCCTTCGGCTCGGTGCCGTTCGCCTACGGCTACGCCTCGGCCGCGGCGCTGCTGTTCTCCGTCATCGCCTTCGTCCTGGTCTCCGCCCAGGGCGTCGCGGTCCGCCGGGCCCAGCGGCTCAGGAAGGAGTACGGCGTCTGATGGCCACGATCAACCAGGCCGCCCGGCGCAGCCACAGGACGCGGGCCAACCTCATCGCCCTGCCGATCCTGGTGGTCATCGGGCTCGTGTGGGTCTATCCGTTCCTGTGGACGATCTCGGCCGCGTTCAAGACCCAGGCCGGGATGTTCACCAGCGGCGCGAGCCTCGTGCCCGACCAGCTGAACTTCGACAACTTCGTCCGCGCCTGGGTCAACGCCGGGTTCTCCGGATACTTCTTCAACACGGTGCTCTACTCGGCCGCCTCGACCCTCGTCGAGCTGGTCAAGGCGGCGCTGTGCGGCTACGTGCTGGCCAGGTACGAGTTCCCCGGCCGCACCCTGCTCTACCGGATGATCGTGGGGACCCTGTTCATCCCGGTCGCCTCGATCATCGTCCCGCAGTTCGTGCTGATCGAGAACCTCGGCCTGCTGAACACGCGGGCCGGCGTCATCCTGGCCATGTCCGGCGGCGCGGGCGCGCTCTACGTCCTGCTGTTCGTCGGGTTCTTCTCCAGCGTCCCGAGCGACCTGTTCGAGGCGGCCAAGCTCGACGGGGCCGGCTTCATCAAGACGTTCGGCCTCATCCTGCCGCTGGCCAAACCGGTCATCGCGGTGGTGGTCATCTTCCAGTTCATCAGCAGCTGGAACGAGTTCAACATCCCGCTGGTGTTCACGCTCGGCCAGCCCGACCTGCAGAACCTCGCCGTCGGAATGCTCTCCTTCCAGGGTGAGCACGCCACCGACTGGACCGGGTTCGCCGCCGGGATGACGATCTCGTTCCTGCCGATGCTGGCGATCTTCCTGTTCTTCCAGAACTACTTCACGCGCGGCCTGGCCGGCGCCACGAAGGGGTGACAGTCCGCTTGAAGACGAGGCACGGCGCGTTCGCCTACACCTGGGACCTCGTGGGCGACCCCGCGGCGGCCGAGCGCATCGCCGGGCTCGGTGTGAGCACGGTGACCCTGCAGGCGGCCTACCACTCGGTCCGGGCCACCACCGCGTGGCATCCGCGCCACCGCATCGTGCAGGCCGATCACGCGGCGGCCTACTTCCGGCTGCGTCCCGAGCGCTGGCGCGGGCGGCTCAAGCCGTACCCGCCGAGCTGGGGGGTGCCGGACGAGGACCGGTTCGGGACGGCGCTGGCCGCGCTGGCGGGGGCCGGGCTGCGGGCCGAGGCCTGGATGGTGCTCACGCACTCCTCGGTGCTGGGCCGCGAGGCGCCCGACCTGACGGTCAGGAACGCGTACGGCGAGTCCTACCCCTACGCGCTCTGCCCCGCCCAGCCCGCCGTCCACGACTACGCGCTCACCCTCGTGAGCGAGGTCTGCGAGCAGTACGACGTGCCCGCGCTGATGCTGGAGGCGTGCGGCTGGCTGGGCGCCGAGCACGCCGGCCACCACGAGAAGACCTCCGGCGCCCACCTGTCCGCCTGCGGCCGGGCCCTGCTGTCGCTCTGCCTCTGCCCGGCCTGCCGGAGCGGGCTGGCGGAGCGCGGCCTGGACGTCGAGGAGCTGGCGCGCGACGTGCGCGCCGCCGTGGACAGGGAGCTCCAGCAGGGCGTCCCCGCCGGGGAGAGCCTGGGTGACGCGCTCGGCCACGAGCGCGCCCAGGCCGTCTACGATCACCGCGGCCGGGTCATCGCCGACCTGGTCCGGGACGTGGCGGTGCCGGCCGGCGGTCGCGAGCTGCTGCTCATGGCCACCGACGACCCGCAGGTCACCGGCCCCGACGTGGGGATCGACCTGGCCTCCTTCGACGCGCCGGTCGACGCGTACGTGCTCAAGTGCTGGGGCCCGGAGGAGGCGGCACTGGCCCAGGTGAAGGCCGCGGCGAGCCGCACCGAGATCCCCCTCGTCGCCAACCTGACCGTGCTGGAGGACGGGTACGCCCGGATCCCGGCACTTGCCGCCGACCTCATCGCAGGGGGAGCGCGGCAGCTACGTTACTACCACGCCGGGTTGGGCTCGCCTGCCCGCCTGGCCAGCGTGCGGGCGGCGGCTCGCGTGAAGGAGAGGCAATGCTGAACGGGCTGTACGTGATGGACCCGAACCGCTTCGACGACGTCTACGGCCCCCAGGCCAGGGAGGCGATCGAGCGGCACCTGACCATCGCCTCGCCCCCGCTCACCGCCGACCGGATCACCCCGGACGTGCTCGCCGACCTCGACGTGCTGGTGACCGGGTGGGGGGCGCCCAAGCTGGACGCCGCCCTGCTCGCCGCCGCGCCCAGGCTCTCGCTGGTGTTGTACGGCGCGGGCTCCATCAAGGGGATGGTCACCCCGGAGATGTGGGCCAGGGGAGTGCGGGTCACCTCGGCGGCCACGGCCAACGCCGAGCCGGTCGCCGAGTTCGCGCTCTCGCAGATCCTCTACGCGCTCAAGCACGGCTGGCGCTACGTGCTGGCCGCGCGCGCCGCCGCGGCCACCGCCCCGCGCGGGCCCGAGATCGGGGCCTATGACGCGGTGGTCGGGCTGGTCTCGCTCGGCGCCACGGGCCGGGCCACCGCGCGGCTGCTCGCCCATCACCACCTCGACGTGCAGGCCTACGACCCGTACGCCGACCCGGCGCAGGCGGCGGAGCTCGGCGTGCGTCTCGTCGGCCTGAAGGAGCTGTTCGCCACCTCCGACGTGGTCAGCCTGCACTCGCCGCTCACCCCCGAGACGCAGCGCCTGGTCGGCACCGAGCTGCTGGAGTCGATGAAGCCCGACGCCACCCTGATCAACACGGCGCGCGGCGCCCTCGTCGACGAGGCCGCGCTCGTGGACGTGCTGGGCCGGCGGACCGACCTGTTCGCCGTCCTCGACGTCACCGAGCCGGAGCCGCCCGTCGCCGGATCGCCGCTGTTCACGATGCCCAACATCGTCGTCACCCCGCACGTGGCGGGCAGCCTGGGCTTCGAGCGGCGCCGCCACGGGCAGGCGATGGCCGAGGAGCTGGCCCGCTACATCGCGGGAGAGCCGCTGCTGTACGAGATCACCGAGTCCGGACTGGCGAGGAGGGCGTGAGCCCAGCCACCCTGGTGCTGCTGCCGCCGCACGATCCGGCCACCGCGGGCTGGCGGGCCCGGCTGGAGCAGGCGGTGCCGGAGCTCGTCGTGCTCCAGCCGGAGACCCAGGAGGAGGCGGCGCAGGCGCTGGCGGAGGCCGACGCCGCCTACGGCACGCTGCCCGCGGACCTGCTGGCGCACGCCGGACGGCTGCGCTGGCTGCAGGCCCCGCAGGCCGGGCCGCCTCCGGGCTTCTACCATCCGGCCCTGGTCGCGCACCCCGTGCAGGTCACCAACATGCGTGACACGTACACCGACCACGTGGCCGCGCACGCGCTGGCGCTCGTGCTCGCGCTGGCCAGGGGCCTGCCCAGGTACGCCCGCGAACAGGCCCGCGCGCGCTGGGCGCCCGACTGGGACCCCGGTGCCGTGCTGTCCATGGGCGAGGCCACCGCCCTGGTGGTGGGGGTGGGTGCGATCGGGGCCGAGGTCGGCAGGTTGCTGGCGGCGTTCGGCACCAGGGTGGTGGGCGTGGACGCCCGGCGCGGCGGCCCCGTGCCGGGCTTCGCCGAGGTGCTGCCGGCCGACGCGCTCGACCGGCAGCTTCCCGAGGCGGACCTGGTCATCCTGACCGTTCCGCACACCCCGGCCACCGAGGGCCTGCTGGACGCGCGGCGGCTGGCGCTGGCCAAGCCCGGGGCGTACGTCGTCAACATCGGCCGCGGGCCCATCGTGCGGCTCGACGACCTGACGGCCGCCCTGGCCGAAGGGCGCCTGGCCGGCGCGGCCCTGGACGTCTTCGAGACCGAACCGCTTCCCGCCGATCACCCACTCTGGCGGCGTCCGGACGTGCTCATCACCCCGCACGTGGGAGGCGTGGGTCCGCACGGCGAGGAGCGGCGCTTCGCCGTCCTGCTGGAGAACGCCCGGCGCTTCGTGGCCGGGCGCGAACTGATCAATCTGGTCGACAAGTCCGAATGGTACTGAATCACGTGAACCGGATAGCACGCGTCGAGACCTTCACCGTGGGCCTGCCCTCGCTGCGCGACTTCGCCGTGGCGGGCGGGTCCGTCGTCCAGGGCGGCCGCCCGGCCGTCAGGGTCCTGGTGAAGGTCACCGCCGACGACGGGACCATCGGGTGGGGCGAGGCCACCCCGATCCCCTCCTGGACGTACGAGACCACCGAGTCCATCGTCTCCACCATCGAGAACTACCTGGCCCCGGCGGCCGTCGGCCGCCCGCTGTGGGACCTGGACGGGCTCTGCCGCGCCTTCGACCGTACGATCAGCAAGGGCTTCTCGATCGGCATGCCGCTGGCGCGCGCGGCGGTCGACGTGGCCTGCCACGACGCCTACGCCCGCAGCCTCGGCCTGTCCCTCGGCGAGCTGTGGGGCCGGCGCAGGCGCGACACCATCGAGCTGGCCTGGATCGTGGCCACCGAGTCGGCCGCCGTGGCCGCGGACTCGGTGGCCGAGGGCCGCGCGCTCGGCTACCGCCACGTCAAGGTCAAGGTCGGCCTGCACACCGAGGACGAGGACGTGGCCATCGTGGAGGCCGTGCGCGCCGCGGCTCCCGACGCCGTGCTCTGGGTGGACGCCAACCAGGGCTACACGGCCGCCGTCGCGCTCCGGGTGGCCCGTCGCCTGACCGACCTGGACGTGGCCGTCTTCGAGCAGCCGCTGCCGTCCAACGACGTCGCCGGCCTGCGCCGCCTGCGTGACGCCAGTCCCATCCCGGTGGCCGTGGACGAGAGCCTGCGCCATCCGAGCGACCTGGCGACGTTCGTCCGGCTCGACGCCATCGACGTCGCGGTCGCCAAGGTGCAGCGCTGCGGCGGGCTGACGCTGGCGCTGCGGCAGTGCCAGCTCGCCGAGGACTGCGGCCTGGCGATCATGGGCTCCGGCCTCACCGAGTCCGACATCGGGCTGGCGGCCTCGCTCCACCTGTTCGCGGCGTTCGGCGTGGACACGCCGGTGGACCTCAACGGTCGGCAGTTCATCACCAGCCCCTACGCCACGGATCCGGTCATCACGGTCACCGACGGCGTCGCCCAGGTGCCCACCGGCCCTGGTCTGGGGATCGGCGTGGACGAGGAGGTCGTCCGGGCGCTCGCCCTCTGAGCAGGCGCTCACGCGCTCGCCTTGAGATCCCGGCCGGCGTGGTGCCCGCAGCCCGAGCGCGCGCCGGCCCGCCTCGACGAGCTGCCAGAGCAGGACTGGACTCCGGCTGGTCGCGCGATCCTCCGCAGCGAGATGACCATTCTCGGCTCCCAGGGCTACCCCACGGAGATCTTCGAGGTGACGACGGAGATCGTGGCACACCGGGAGCGCTTCGCCCGGCTGATCAGCCACACCCTCCCCTTCTCGGAGGTCGGGCACGCCTTCGACCTCACGCTGACGCCCGGTGCGGCGGAGAAAGTGGTGGTGACCTTCGACGACCAGCCGTAGCCCTCAGGACGAACCCGTCTGGTTCAGCCCATTCCACCAAAATCGATGACCTTCCAAGGAGCCGGTAGCCGCCAGGCCCGTACGTGTCAGGCTTTGGCTTGTCGACCTCGGCGACCTTCAGGCTGGTCCATGTGTCGATCGGATCATACGACCAGCGGTGGACGCGTTCGTAATAAGCGGGCGCTGACAGAGCGCGGGCCGCGTCGGCGTCACGCGCCTCGACGGCGGCGAGATATGCGCGGACCACCACATCGGCCGCCGCGTCGGATTTGGGCATGGTAACCGGCGGGCCCTGTGAGACGGTGCATGCGGCACAGCTCGGATGATTTAGGCGCTGTTTGTCGCTTTCATGACCTTGTTCGGGTGGTGCGGATGTCAGCGTGAATGAATGGGGGTCCGTGCGGAGAGGGGTACGACGACATGACGAGATGCCGGGTTACGTGTGTCCTTCTCCTGTCGGCCGTGTCCGTCGTGCCGGCTCCCGGCGCGGCGGCAGCGGGGCACGGGTCGTGTCCGTCGCCGGGCGCGAGCAGGGCGACGGTGGTGCTGGTGCATGGGGCGTGGGCCGACACCTCCAGCTGGAGCGGGGAGGTGCAGGCGCTGCAGCGGGCGGGTCACGCCGTGCGGGCCGTGGCCAATCCGCTGCGCGGGCTGACCGGTGACGCGCAGACCGTACGGGACTTCCTGCGGACCCTCTCCGGGCCGGTCGTGCTCGTCGGGCACTCCTACGGCGGCTCGGTGATCACGAATGCCGCCGCCGGCGACCCGCGCGTCAAGGCGCTGGTGTACGTCAGCGCCGCGGCGCCGGACGTCGGCGAGACCACGGGGCAGCTCAGCGGCACCGGCTCGGCGCTCGGCGGTGACCCGGCCACCCTTTACGACCGCGCGGCCTATCCCGGATCGAGCGGCGGTGCAGCCGACCTGTACCTGAAGCGGGAGGTGTTCCTCCGCTCCTTCGCCTCCGACCTGCCCCGCGAGACGGCCGACCGGCTGTGGGCCTCCCAGCGGGCCGCCTCGACGGTCGCGTTCACGACGCCGTCGAAGGCCGCGGCGTGGCGGACGATCCCGTCCTGGTACTTCATCGCCACCGGCGACCGGATCATCGTGCCGGCCTCGCAGCGGGCGATGGCCAAGCGGGCGGGCTCGAAGGTCACCGAGTTCCCCGGCGGTTCCCACCTCACGCTCATCTCGCACCCGGACGCCGTGACGCGGGTGATCGAGGACGCGATCTGCTCCGTACGCTGAATCCAGAGACCCCGCTCCCGCGAACAACACACAAAAGGGGATCCTGATCATTCGCGGAGGCGCTCGTGGGCGGTTCGCCGGGGGAGAGATGCGCGCAACGGATCGTGGTCGGTGCTGCGAGGGAACTGCCGGCGTGGCTGGTCGACGGCATGTTCCGCCTGCGCCACACGGTGTTCTACGAACGCCTGCACTGGGACGTCGACAGCTTCCACGGCAGGGAGCGCGATTCCTACGACGACTGCGATCCGGTCTACGTGATCAGTTATGCGGAGGACCGCCAGGAGGTCACGGGGTGCTGCCGGCTGCTCCCGACCGTCGGTCCCTACATGCTCCGCGACGTCTTCTCCGAGGCGTTACGCGGTGGCCGGGCACCGTGCGATCCGGCCGTCTGGGAGCTCAGCCGGCTGGCCACCGCGGGCGCCTGGTCCCACAAGGCCACGGTGGGTTTCGGGCCGCTCGCCCGCGCGCTGCTGCGGGAGGCGTTCCGCTGGGTCGACCGGCGCGGTGACACGGTGGTCGCGGTCTCGAGCGTGGCGGTGGAGCGCAGCGTGAACGCCATGGGCGTCGCGACCCGGCGCTTCGGCGACGGCGGGGCGACGCGGCTGGGCAGTCTGCTCTGCTCCGCCTACACCACCTCCACCAGGGACTTCCTGGAGAAGGTGGGCTGAGTGACGTTTCGGCGATGCCGGGCCGGATCAAATCTTCATTGACCGGACGCAGGCCAAGAAGTTCATCTCGCCGAAACCCAAGGCGGGATCGCGCCGGATAGAGTCCCGCCATCCTCGACAACGTTGATCCTTTCATCGGCACCTCGGCGACCGACCTGCCCCGGGCACGTGGTCTGGCCGCCACTTGGTGGTGGCCGAAACCGCAGGTGGGCAACACGCACCCGGGAGCCACCTCGCCGCTCGGCATGGTGTCCGCCTGTGCCTACTCCGGCGCGTACCCGACGGGGTACGGGAGGTACACGAAGAACACCGAAGGCGTGCCCGAGGAGATGCTGGAGCGGCTGCAGGCGTCCGGGTTCACCCATTTCCAGCAGTCCGGCACCGGCGCGATCCGCAAGTACTACAACTACGTCCGGGTCACGCCGATGGTGCAGCCGCTGGACGCGCTGGGGGAGGCCTGGCCGCTGCACGACGAGGTGGCGGAGGCGGGCTACTACGCGGCCACCCTGGACACCGGGGTCCGCTGCGAGCTCACCGTGGGCGCCAAGGTCGCCGTGCACCGGTACACGTTCCCGCAGCACAGCAGCGCCCGTGTGGTGATCGATCTGTCCTGCGGCGGCCTGGACATCGAGCTCGGCCGTACGGTGCCGCTGCGGGCCCAGGTGGAGAACATGGGGCACGGGCGGACCCAGGGCACGGTCGTGATGGAGGGCGTCCCGCTGTCGGTGGTCGTGGACGTCGACAGCCCGGGCTGGCGGCAGATGCTCTGGTACGACCGGCGGCTCATCGACGGCGGCACGCGCCTCGACTTCGACAGCATCCGGCACACCACGCTGCGCCCTTTCGGCATGCTCTACATGGGCCCGGCCGCGCCGGGGCAGACCATCGAGGTACGGCTGGGGTTCTCGCTGCGCGGGTGCGACCAGGCGCGCGAGAACCTGGAGCGCGAGTGCGGGCAGGGGCAGTCGGCGTTCGACGCGGTACGCGCAGGGACGCGCGCCCGCTGGGGCGATCACCTCGACCGGGTCCAGGTCGAGGGCGGCACGCCGGCCCGCCGGACCGTGTTCGCGACGGCGCTCTACCACGCGCTGATCAAGCCGTGCGTCGCCGACGACGAGAGCCCGTTCTGGCCGACCCCCGGGCCGTTCGCGTTCGACGTGTGCACCATGTGGGACATCTACAAGACCCAGCTCCCGCTGCTCGCGGCCATCGCCCCAGACCGGGCCGCGGACCTGCTGGAGTCGCTGATCCGGGTCTGCGAGGAAGAGGGCAACTTCCCGATCGGCTACCGGATGTCCCGCGGCGCCGACCGGTTCTTCCGCCAGGCCAGCGCGCTCGCGCACACCGCGCTGGCGGACGCCCACGCGCTCGGCTGGACGGGCCTGGACTGGAACTGGGCGCTCGTGCACATGGTCGACGACCTGCGCCGGATGTACGGCGAGGACTTCTTCGAGCACGGGGTCGTGCACCCGATCACCCACACCCTCGACCTCGCCTATGCCCACCACTGCACGGCGCAGGTCGCCCGGGCGCTGAACGACCGCCGCCTCGCCGCCGACCTGGAGGACCGCAGCCGTCACTGGTCCAACGCCTTCGACCCCGGCACGGGGCTGCTGCGCGACTCGGAGTTCTACGAGGGCGGCAAGTGGAACTACTCGTTCAGGCTGCTGCACGACATGGCCGCGAGGATCGCCCTGGCCGGCGGAGACGCGGCCTTCATCGGCAAGCTGGACAGGTTCTTCGGCTTCGGCGCCGCACCGGTGACGCAGCCCGGCCGCCGCCCGCGCACGGCGGAGATGGCGGCCGGTTACGCGCTCAACCGGTTCGAGGGGCTGAACAACGAGCCCGACATGGAGGCGCCGTGGGCCTACCACTACGCGGGCCGGCCCGACCGCACGGCCCAGGTGGTGCAGGCGGCGCTGACCTGGCAGTTCGGCACCGGTCCCGGCGGGCTCCCTGGTAACGACGACTCCGGCGGCCTGAGCTCGTGGTACGTCTGGGCGTCGCTGGGGCTGTTCCCGGTCGCCGGGCAGAACCTGTTCCTGGTCAACGCGCCCGCCTTCGAACGGGCCGTGCTCCGGGCGGGCGGCAACGAGTTCGTCATCGAGACCAGCGGGCTGCGCGAGACACCGATCGGCGTCGACGGCATCGAGCACGACCCGCCCGCGCAGTACGTACAGTCGGCGACCCTCAACGGCGAGCCCCTGCACGCGACACACCTGAGCGCCGCCACCGTGCACCGGGGCGGCCGGTTGCACCTGCGGCTGGGGCCGGAGCCGTCGGCGTGGGGCCGGGGGCTCCGCCCGCCGTCCCTGTCCGATCCGCCCGCGACACCGGAGGAACCGTGATGACCCACCCCCGTCGCCGTCTCGTCATCGTGGTCAGGGCCGACCCGGTCATCTGCGGCCACTCCGGCGAGGCCCGCAATCTCGCCGAGGTGGCGCTGACCCGCGGATTCGACGACGTACGGCTGCTGACCTGGCCGATCCCGACGCTGCAGGCGGCCGGGCTGCCGCTCAAGCCGCTGGACCGGCTGCTGCCGTACAGCGCCGGGATCACCGTGGAGCGGCCGGAACCGGTCGGCGACTACCGGGTGCCCGACGGACGCCACCAGGCCGGGCTCACCGGCCGCCTCGTCGAGCTGCTCGCCGAGCCGTTACGCACGACCTGCCTGTCCATGTACCTCGCCCCGCACACCGCGGTGGTCGTGGACGCGGTCGCGGCCGCGCGGGCGGCCGGGTTCGCGCCGGACGTCCACACCATCGCGAAAGCCGTCGGCTCCGACGTCACCAACGTGATCCGGTCGTGCCTGCGGGAAGGCCGGTTCGGCGCGGCGACCGTGCTGTTCACCACCTTCCTGGCCAATGACGAGGTCGTCGCGGTCTCCGAGTACACCCGGGAGGAGATCGTCGCCTCGGCCGAGCAGGTGGACGCCCACTGCGGCACCACGTTCGCCGAACAGTGCCGGCGCCGCGTCACCGTCAGCTACCCGCCCATCGACTCCGCCGCCTTCCTCGACCCGGACCCGGCCCAGGTGGACGCCGCACTCGCGCGACGCGGCCTGGAGCGCGACGGATACATCCTGTTCCTGTCCCGCGTGACCCGGGCCAAGGGGATCCACGACCTGCTGGCCGCCTTCGGCCGGATGCGCTGCCGGTCGCGGGTGAAGCTGGCCGTGGTCGGCACCGGCCCGGCGCTGGAGCAGGTGCGGGCGGCGGCCGAGGGCGACGACCGGGTGGTCCTCTTCACCGACGTCGACGACCAGGAGAAGCCGCTGCTCATGCGCGGCTGCGCGGCCTATGTCCTGCCCACCAAGCCCGAGCCCGAGTTCGTGGAGACGTTCGGCATCGCCCTGGCCGAGAAGATGCTCTCCGGCGGCGGGCCGATCGTCACCACCACGACGGGCGGCACCCTCGAGGCGGTCGGCGACACCGCCGTCGTCATCGAACCCGGGGACGTCGCCGGGCTGGTCGCGGCCGTGGACCGGGTGGTCCTCGACATGCCCGCCGCCGAACGGCAGGACCTGGAGCTCCGCGCCCGCGCCCGCGCGATGTCCTTCGACCGGGTCGCGGTGTTCGACAGCCTGTTCCCACAGGGGACGCCTGTCGTTGCTTCCCACTGATTTCGGACGTGTCTGAATAAGTCACGAACACATCCATATGTTTCGTGGTAGGACGTACGAGCGAACGTAGGGATCGGCTGGATGTTGCGCTCGGCCCGCCCATGGTGCGCGCGCTCGCCGCGCGCCGCCGGGCTACGGGGCCGTCGACGGGGATGATCAGAGTCGGCCGCGTGCCGCGCGGGGGCCAGCCGACGACGATTGGAGCAATGTGCGACGAAAGTACTCTGTGCTGGTTGCCGCCTTCGTGGCGTTAGCGGCGCTTTTGCCCGTCTCGCCGGCCGCAGGCGCGGCCACGCGGGACGGAGCCTCGGGGGAGACCACGACAGGCAGCATCGCCTGGGCGCCCTGCGAGGAGGAGCCCACCGCCGAGTGCGGCAAGCTGGCCGTCCCGGTCGACTGGTCCAACCCGAACGGCGAGAAGATCGACCTGGCCATCGCCCGGCGCAAGGCCACGGACCCCGCGGCCCGGGTCGGCTCCCTGGTGATCAACCCGGGTGGTCCCGGCGGGTCCGGCGTGGAGTCCGTGTACGGCGCCACCTGGTTCACCGATGAGCTCCAGAGGCGCTTCGACATCGTCGGCTTCGACCCCAGAGGCGTGGGCCGCAGCCACCCGGTGATCTGCTCGGCGTCGGTGTACAACCAGATGCCGCACACCGTCATCTCCTCCCAGGCCCAGTTCGACGCCTGGGACGCCTTCACCAAGAAGCTGCACCAGGACTGCCGGGAGCGCACCGGCCCTCTGTACGACCACGTCGACTCGCGCAACGTGGCCCGCGACATGGACGCCCTGCGCGCCGCCCTCGGCGAGGAGAAGCTGACCTACTACGGCATCTCGTACGGGACGCTGATCGGCCAGATGTACGCCGAGATGTTCCCGAACCGGATCCGGGCGCTCGCGCTGGACAGCAACATGGACCACAGCCTCGGCGTCGCGGGCTTCCTCGCCACCGAGGCGGTCGCGGTCGAGGACGCGTTCGACGAGTTCGTGGGCTGGTGCGAGGCCGACGAGAGCTGCGTCCTGCACGGGCGTGACGTCCGCGCGATGTGGCGGGACCTGCTGGCCAAGGCGCGGCGCGGGGAGCTGTACTACCCGACCGCCCCGGACAAGCCGATGACGGAGCTGCAGGTCATCTACAACGCCGCGCTCGGCACCGAGGGGCCCGACTGGCGCACGCTGAGCGAGGTCATCAACTGGCTGAGCGGCGGCGCTGAGCCGTCGTGGGTGCCGCCGCTGCCGGGCCGGGGCCCCGTCGAGGGTGATGTGGCCGAGCTGCCGACCCGGATCCTGTGCCAGGACTACAACCTCCGGGTGCGGAACTACGCGGAGTACGCGGCTCTCATGAAGGTCTCCAACAGCCTGGCGCCCGACGTGCGGTACCACCCGTTCCCGTACGACGACCTGCCGATCTGCCTCAACTCGACCCCGACGAACCCGCCGCACGCGCTGCGGTACACGGGCGACGCCCCGATCCTGCTCGGGAACTCGCTGCACGACCCCGCCACTCCGTACATGTGGTCCGCCAACGTGGGCCGCCAGCTCGGCTCGAAGGCGACGCTCCTCACCTACGAGGGTTGGGGCCACCGCATCTACGGCAAGGACGAGTGCAGCACGGTGCCCATCGACAACTTCCTGATCTCGCTGACGGTGCCCCCGAAGGGCTACCGCTGCGAGGTGGGCGGCAAGGCCGAGATCATGGCCAAGCGGCAGCCCGGGCGGCTGTGGCCGACCGACCGGCTCAACTGGGGCGGCTCGTTCGTGACCCCGTCCTTCAAGACGGCCGGCTGAGCAAATCACCGCTGACGCCGCCCATGGCCCGGGTACGTGGCCATGGGCGGCGTCTCGCTTTCCCGTCAGGAACGGGGCCGGCGGGCGTGCAGGACGAAGGCCGGGGGCCAGTTGCGCCAGACGGTGCGGCTGGGGACGACCTCCTCGAAGCGGTCCGCCAGCAGGTCGCGGAAGCGGCGCGCGGAGCTCAGCGGGACGGCGTGGAGGTAGGTGAAGGCGGTGAAGGCGCTGTACGGCCCGAGGATCGCGGTCGTCGCGTCCATGAGCTGCTGCTGATCGGCGGCCGGGAAGAGGGTCCAGGGCAGGCCGCTCACCACGACGTCGGCGCGCTCGATCCCGCGCTCGTCCAGGAGCCGCCGCAGATGCTTGGCGTCCTCCTGGATCACCTCGGCTCCCGGATAGCGGTGGCGGAGCAGGTCGGCCAGGCGCGGGTTGAGCTCGATGGCCAGGTGGCGGCCGCGACCGTCGAGCCGGCGCTGGATCTCCGCGGTGAACGGCCCCGTGCCCGGGCCCAGCTCGACCACGACGGGCTCTCCGCGCTCCGGGAGCGGGCAGGAGACCGCGCGCGCGAGGTGCCGCGAGCTGGGCGCGACGGCGCCGATCCGCAGCGGGGATCGCAGCCACTGTCCCAGGAACAACGTGAGGTCGTTCGGCGCGAGCCGGGCCGGGGCCGCCTCGGTGTGGTGGCGGTCCGGTTCGCCTGTGGCGCGAGTGGTGCTGGAGGTCATGCTTTCCCTTCGCGAGGTGCGGATGCGGGGCATTGCGATCACTTACGTCCTCACCGGCTGGCCGACCAGGTCATTGGAGAGCTCTACCCAAATGAGATGTCCTGATTAGTGTGGGGTTGTCCGAGCCAGTGCGCATCCGGTAGTGGGGATCCGGCCTTGTCGGTGTCGTCGGCAAGGGTGTCGCTCCAGTTGTCGCGGCCTGTGACCTGGTAGTAGACCCTAATGCCGATGCGGCCGCCCGCGTGCCCGCCGGCCCGGGAATCACGCGGGGCGGTGCCACCGGTAGCGGCGTAAGGCCGCCTCCGTGCGGAGGCGGCCCCGGTCAACTGCCTACTGCTGGCCCTCTTCCGGCAGCCCGTTGTCGAACTGCTGCTGGGGCTGCACCTGCTTGTGCGGCTTGCCCCGCTCGCCCCGCGCCAGGACGGCGGCGTCCGGGTAGTCGGTGACGAACGCGTCCACGCCCAGGTCCAGGTGCGCGCGGTACTCCGACAGCGCGTCACCGTGGTCGGTCGCGACCTGGCCGCGGCGCAGCTGCAGCGGCAGGTACTGGTTCTCGCTGCGGAAGGTGTACACGCCGATCTTCAGCCCCGCCTTGTGCGCGTCGGAGACCAGCGTCGTCGGGGTGCCCGAGCTGCCGTCCGGGTTGAGCGGGATCGCCGAGGACTTGTCCGGCCCGATCCACTGCGCGTACTGCGCGATCTTCGCCAGTCCCTCGGGCTTCATCATGTCCGCGTAGGTCGTCGGGTCTCCGGCCGCGGTCAGGTCGTACGGCCGGCCGGTCGTGCCCAGCGCCTGCCACAGCGGCACGCGCAGGTCCTTGGCCACCCGCTTGAGGCTGGACGGCTCGAACGACTGCACCACCACCGGGCCGCCCGGCCGGTTGAGGCCGTTGCGCTTGACGGTCTCGATCAGCGGCTCCTCCAGCGGCAGCCCGATCGACCTGAAGTACGTCGGGTGCTTGGTCTCGGGGAAGACGCCGACCTGCCTGCCGTACTGGCGGGAGAGCCGCTTGGCCAGGTCGAGCACCTCCTGGAAGGTGAGCACCTGGTAGTAACCGTCGTAGACGGTGTTGCGCTGGCGGATCGCGGGCAGCCGCTCGACCGCGCGCAGCGTCTTCAGCTCGGCCAGCGTGAAGTCCTCGGTGAACCACCCGGTCACGTTGCGCCCGTCGACGACCTTGGTGGTCTTGCGCGTGGCGAACTCGGGGTGGAGCGACACGTCGGTGGTGCCGGAGATCTCGTTCTCGTGCCGGACGACCAGCACGTGGTCCTTGGTCGGCACCAGGTCGGGCTCGATCCAGTCGGCGCCCATGGCCACGGCGAGCTCGTAGCCGCCCTGCGTGTGCTCGGGGCGGTGGCCCGCCGCGCCGCGGTGGCCGATGACGACGACCTGGGACCGGTCGGGCGTGGCCTCGGCGGCTGCCGGAGCGGCGCTCGCTCCGGCGAGGGGGGTGATGATGGCGAGCGTGGTGGCCGCGATCTTTCGCACGTGAAACTCCCTGCGGCATCGGCACCGGAGACTCTCACCGGTGATCGCCGCGGCGATTATGGTAAGGACCGAAATGCGACTATGGGCCAATATTGGCGGAATTTCCGGTGACAAGCCCGCCGGGGAACAGACAGCCGCCCGCTCGGCAACAACAGGCGTGCTACTTCAGAGCCGTGAGGCCACAGAATGAGCGGGACGAACCGGGCCGAGGTGGATGACGCCGCCTGCATCGAACGGTCCCGGCGCGACCCCGAGGTGTTCGCCGAGGTGTTCCGCCGGCACGCCGCGGACATCACCCGCTACGTCACGCGCAGGCTGGGCGAGGACGCCGCCGACGACGTGGTGGCCGAGACGTTCCTGGCGGCGTTCCGGCAGCGCGACGGCTACGACCTGTCCCGCCCGAGCGCGCGGCCCTGGCTGTACGGCATCGCCACCAACCTGATGCGCCGCCACGTCCGGACCGAGGTCCGGCAGTTGCGCGTCGTGGAACGCACCGGTGCCGATCCCGTCACGGCGTCGTTCGCCGAGCGCAGCGACGAGCGGCTGAGCGCCGAGGCTTCCCGGCGGCGGCTGGCGGGCGCGCTGGCGGCGCTGCCCAAGGGCCACCGTGACGCGTTGCTGCTGGTCGCCTGGGGCGGGCTCAGCTACGCGGAGGCCGCCGAGGCGCTGGGCGTACGCCTGGGGACCGTGCAGTCGCGCATCAACCGGGCCCGGGGCCGGCTCCGGGCCGAGTTCGGCGGGATCAACCCTTCGGCCACCGTCAGCGAGGAGTCCGTCTGTGAATGAGATGACCGGGGTCGAGCGGTTCCGCTCGGAGGTCCCCCAGCCCGACCCGGACCGCCTGCGTGCCCACGAGGACCGGCTGCTGGCCGCCATCGCCCAGGACACGCGCCGCACCACCTCCGGCCTGCGCCGCTTCGGCCTGGACGCGCGTCGCTCGCCTTCCCGTCCGCGCCGGCTCGGCCTGGACGCGCGTCGCTCGCCCTCCCTCCTGCGGCGGCTCGGCCTGGCGACCGGCCTGGCCGCCGCGCTGGCGGCCGGATTCATGGTCGTCACGACCCACCGGGGCAACCCGCCCGTGGTCATCCGCACGATGCCCGCGGTGGCGTCCGAGGTCCTCACCCGGGCCGCGCAGAACGTGATCAAGACGCCCGAGCTCCACCCCGAGCCCGGCCAGTTTCTCGTCTACGAGTCGCGGACCATGGACCCCGCCGAAGGGCAGGACCGCGACGGGCGCCCCATGCGCTACCTGTCCCGCGCCGTGCGCAAGGTCTGGCTGCCCGTGGCGGGCGACGCGACGGGCGGGTTCATCGACGAGGAGGTGCTGGAGCCCAAGCCGTGGCCCGGCTGGCCGATCCCGCCCGAGGCCCGCGAGAACGTCGGCCCTGGCGGCGGGCCTTCCAAGCTCGCCGATTTCGACGACCGCGCCGAGTTCCTGCGCAACGACTACGCGTACGTGAGCCGCCTGCCCACCGACCCGCACAAGATGTACGAGCACCTCTACACCCAGCTCGGCAACACCCGGCAGGACGACACCGAGGCCTGGAACCGGGTCCGCGGCCTGCTCACGGAGGCGTACCTGCCCGCGCCCCAGCGCGCCGCCCTGTTCCGCGCGGCGGCGGCCATCCCCGGCGTCGTCACCGTCGAGCACGCCGTGGACGCCGCCGGGCGTTCGGGCATCGCCGCGGCCAGGGTCGATCCCGTGCTCGGACAGCGGCAGGAGTACATCTTCGACCGCGGGACGTACCTCTACCTGGGCGAGCGCAGCGTCGTCACCGACGCCGCGCGGGCCGGGGCGCCGGTGGGCACGGTGCTGACCTCCTCGGCGCAGCTCAGCGTCTCGGTCGCCGGCCACGCGCCCTCAGCAACGGTCAGGAATTGACCGCGCGGGTGCCGGTGCTCGCCTCCCGGTCGGAGGCGATCCGGCCGCGCAGCATGGTCTCCATGACCTTCATGAAGCGCTGTGCCCGGGGAGCGCCGATGACGAACGGGTTCGCGGCCCCGGAGGACCCGCCGCGCAGCTCCTCCATGCGCGCCAGGCCGTTGTCGCAGAGTCCGTGGTTGTTCAGCTCGACGTCCACGCCCGCCTGCCGCATCCGGGCGGCGAAGGCGAGCACGGAAGCGAGATAGGTCCGCTTGTCCTTGGTGGCGGTGGGCGGGTTGGTGCCACCCCACAACATCGCGGTGTGCCGCTGTCCCTTCCACCGCACCGGGAAGATCGACGAGACGGTGCCCGGCGTGTGCCCGGGCGTGTGGTGGAAGGTGACCGTGGTGTCGCCGAGGGTCAGCCGCTGACCGTCGGCGATGTCCAGGTCTCGCTTGGGGGCGTTGGCCGGACGGTCGGCGGCGACGAGCTTCCAGTCGGCCGGGGCCATCATGACGCGGGCCCCGTACCGGTCGGCGAGGTACCGGGCGCCGCCGAAGTGGTCGCTGTGGCCGTGGGCGGCCACCACGTACCTGATCGTCGAGGGGTCCACCCCCAGCGAACGCAGCTCCGGAACGATGATCTTCTTGGCGTCGTCCGGCGACCCCAGCGCGTCGATGAGGATGACGCCCCCGGACGTGAGGAGCGCCGTGACCGAGACCAGGCCGGTGCTCACCACGGCGACGTTGTCGAAGATCCGCAGCGGCTTGGGGGCCTTCACCTCCGGGATCACGGCGCCGGGAGAGAGCGCCTTGACGAGTTGCCGCAGGACCGGGTCGTCGCCGGCCAGCCCGGCCGCGCGGTCGTAGTAGTCCTTCGCACGCCCGGCCGACACGGCGGCCGACGCCTCGGCCGCGCCTCCTGCCAGCGGCAGGACGGCCGAGGCCACCAGCAGGGTACGGCGGGACAGACTGGACTGCTCGAACGACATGCGCCCCAGCAGACCAGAGTCGATCATGCGGTGTCCAATATTGGCAACGCCCGCGCTTCGATAGGGAAGTCGATATCGAAGCTGGTCGGGAGCGCGCGTGCGCGTGCGGGCCGCGCAAGGCGCTCATCGAGGTCGAGGGCGCCGGTCAGGCTCCCGGGTGCGGGTGCGGGTGCGGGGCCCTGCGGGGCGTGAAGAGCGCGACCAGCACCAAGGCCACGACGGTCAGCGGCACATTGATCAGGAAGACCCACCGGAAGGAAAGGTAATCGGTGATGACGCCGCCGATCACGGGCCCCGCGATCAGGGCCGGGACGGCGAGCGCCACTGGGAGCACCAGCGCCGGCCCCCACTCGGTGCCGCGGAAGTGCTCCCGGGCGAGCTCGAAGCCCGCCCGCAGCACGATCGCGGCCGCCAGCCCCTGCCCGGCCCGGCCGCCGATCAGTACGGCGCCGTCCGGGGCGAGCGCGGCCACCGCCGAGGTCAGTCCGAACGCGCCGAGCCCCAGGAGGAGCACGCTGAGCCGGCCCTTCACGGGGATCAACACCCCTAACAGGGCGGCGGGATAGAGGTAGATCAGCCATACGCCGGCGGCCGAGGTGAGGTCAAGGTCTCTGGAGATCGACTGCTGAGCCACGTACAGTGCGGTCCAGTTCGCGGAGAAAAGTGCCACGCACAAGCTCAGGGCGACCATCATCTGCCATCGTCCAGTCACGGGCTGCACTTTACTCTCACGTACGTGACGGTCACCTGTCGCGACCGCTACGCGAAGTTGCCGTATGACTCCGAAGGGTTACTATTGCGTGGGGCCTCGCAGGAGCTTCCCACCCCTTCCCCTGACCACGGAGTGCCGCATGGAGCGAACGGTTCTGGCCGCCGTCACCGAACGTCCCGACGCCGACTCGGCACTCGCCGAGCAGCTGCGCCGCGTGTGCGCGGCGATGGACGAGCTCGGGTTCCAGGTGCGCTGGACCCACCGGGCCGAGGACGCCCTGGCGGTGGTCGGGTCCGACGCGTCGCTGTCGGCGGTGCTGGTGGCGTGGGAGGCGCCGGGCGCCGAGGAGCTGCTCCGCGCGGTCTCCAGGCGGTTCCGCGGCCTGCCCGTCTTCCTGATGGCGCAGGAGCAGGAGCTTCCGCTGTGGGTGTACGAGGTCATCCAGGGCTACGTCTTCCCGCTGGAGGACACCCCGCGCTTCATCGCCGGGCGCATCGCCTACGCGGCCGAGCAGTACGCCGAGAACATCCTGCCGCCGTTCTTCGGCGCGCTGCGGCGCCTCGAGGATCACCATCGCTACTCCTGGCACACCCCGGCGCACGCCGGCGGCGTGGCGTTCCTCAAGTCGCCGGTGGGGCGGGCGTTCTTCGACTTCTACGGGGAGCGGCTGCTGCGCACCGATCTGTCCATCTCCGTCACCGAGCTGGGGTCGCCGCTCGACCACACCGGCCCGATCGGCGAGGCCGAGCGCAACGCCGCCCGCATCTTCGGCGCCGACCGCACGTTCTTCGTGGTCAACGGAAACTCCACCGCCAACCGCATCGTCGGTCACCACGCGATCGCCCGCGACGACACCGTCCTGGTCGATCGCAACTGTCACAAGTCGGTCCAGCACGCGCTGGCCATCAGCGGGGCCCGCCCGGTCTACCTCGTGCCCGAGCGCAACGGGCTCGGGCTGGCGGGCCCGATCCCGCCCGCCGCGCTGGAGGCGGACGCGGTCCGTGCGCGGGTGGCCGCTCACCCCCTGGCCACCGGAGCGCCGGCGTACGCGGTGATCACCAACTCCACGTACGACGGGGTGTGCTACGACGCGGTGCGGGTCGGCGAGCTGCTGGGCGCCGGCGTGCCGCGGCTGCACTTCGACGAGGCGTGGTTCGCCTACGCCCGGTTCAACCCGCTCTACGCCGGCCGGTACGGCATGGCGATCGACGAGCGCACGCTGCCCGGCCCCGGCCGCCCCACCGTGTTCGCCACCCAGTCGACGCACAAGCTGCTGGCCGCGCTGTCGCAGGCGGCGATGCTGCACGTCCGTCCCGCGGAGCGGGCGCCGGTCGACTACGACGCCTTCAACGAGACGTACCTCATGCACGCCTCCACCTCGCCGCTCTACCCGATGATCGCCTCGCTGGACGTCGCGGCGGCGATGATGGACGGCCCGTCGGGGCCGTTCCTCACCGGGGAGGCGATCGTCGAGGCGGTCCGGTTCCGGCAGGCGATGGTGCGGCTGGCCGCGCGCATCCGCGAGGACGGCCGGCGGCCCGACTGGTTCTTCGGCGTCTGGCAGCCCCGTACGGTCACCGACCCGCGCACCGGGCAGAGCGTCTCGTTCGCCGAGGCCGACCCGGCGCTGCTGTGCGCCGAGCCCCGGTGCTGGACTCTGGAGGCGGGGGCGGCGTGGCACGGGTTCGACGGGATGTCCGAGGGCTACGGGCTGCTCGACCCGGTCAAGGTGACGATCACCTGCCCGGGGGCCGACGCCGTCACCGGCACGCTCGACTGGGGCATCCCGGCCCGCATCGTGGCCGCCTACCTGCAGCGGCGCGGCATCGTGGTGGAGAAGACCGGCGATCACACGCTGCTGGTGCTGTTCTCCATGGGGATCACCAAGGGCAAATGGGGCACGCTGATCGACGCGCTCACCGACTTCAAGAACGCCTACGACGACGACCTGCCCCTGGCGGAGGTGCTGCCCGGCTTCGGGCCACCCGCGGTCTCGCTGCAGAAGTTCTGCACCCTGGTCCACGAGAAGCTGCGCGACTCCGAGCTCGGGAAGCTGCTCGACCAGGTCTTCACCACCCTGCCCGAGCCGGTGTCCACCCCCGCCGACTGCTACCAGGCCATGATCCGGGCCCGCACCGAACGCGTCCGGCTGGCCGACCTGCCGGGCCGGGTCGCCGCGGCCACGGTGGTGGTCACCCCGCCCGGCATCCCCATGCTGATGCCCGGCGAGGCGACCGGCCCGGCCGACGGTCCGCTGATGACGTATTTGCGGGCTCTGGAGGACTTCGATCGGGCCTTCCCCGACCTGGCCACCGAGATCCACGGCGCCCACCGCGACGGCGACGGCCGCTACCGGGTGGAGGTCGTCAAGGCCTGAGCCCGGCTCACCGCCCTGGACCGGTTGCTGCCGGGCGCCGTACCCCCGAGCCGGCCACGACCCTCGACGTGATCGCCGCGCGGGTCGGCCGGGGGGGCTTGGTTTCGGATGGGTGGGATGGGCCGGGAGGTGGAGGGGCCGGCTCGGGTCACCGCTCTTCGTAGGTGATCTGGTGCTTGGCGGCGATGAGGTTGAGCTTCTTGGCGTCGAACCGTCCGTCAGTGGTGGTGGCGTCCGGTCCGGCCTCGGCGGCGTCCTCGAGGTAGCACTCCCATCCGCCCGGCGTGGAGATCTGGATCACCCGCGGAGGCGGGGTGGATCCCCTGCGCAGGGCGTGCGGGACGCCGTGCGGCAACAGCACGAACCCGCCCGTCGCCACGTGCTCGACCCGGTCGTCGAACTCGACCTCCAGCACGCCGTCCAGCACGTAGACGCATTCGTCGGCCACGTGATGGACGTGCCGGGGGATGTCGCGGGCCAGGGTCACCTCCAGGAGGGAGAGCCTGCCCTCGGTGTCCTCCGTCCTGGCCTTGAGACCGAACACGGGCGGCATGGGGACCCGGCTCGGCCGCACCTCACCGGGCTTGAGCAGGATGAAACGATCCTTCGACATGATGGCGGCCCTTTCGGACGTGGCATAATGGAATGCGGAATCCTGATTCCGTAATTGAGTCTAGACAGAGGATCGCCAGGCATGTCAACTCCGCCGACCCGCCGCAAGCCGCGTACCGACGCCGAGCGCAACCGTGACCGCGTCCTCGAGGCGGCTCGCGCGCTGTTCGCGGAGCACGGCTATGACGTGCAGATGTCGGAGGTCGCCCGCGTGGCCGGGGTCGGCGTCGGCACCCTCTACCGCAAGTTCCCGACACGTGAGGCCCTGATCGAGGCCGTCGCCGCGCACCGCTCCGCCGAGATGGTCGCCTTCGCGCGGGAGCGATGCCTGGCCGAGGGCGACCCGTCCCAGGCGCTGGCCCGGTTCCTGGGGCACGTCGGCGAGGTGCTGGCGGGCGATCGCGGCATGTCGGAGGTGATCGAGCAGGCCATGGGCTCGACCGAGCCGCAAGGAGAGCCGCGCGCGAAGCTCCACGCCGTCGTCGGGGAGCTGATCGATGCGGCGCGAGCCGGCGGCACGGTCCGGGCGGACGTGACGGCGGCGGACGTCAACATGATCGTGTGCGGGCTGGCGGCCGTCATCCGGCACACCGCCGGTGACTGGCGGCGGTTCACCGAGATCGCGCTCAACGGCCTCCGGTCGTGAGCGGTGTGCCGACGCGACACCGCACCCGCTCTGTTGTTGATCGTGGGGTGTGAGCAGGGCGTCTGCCACCGACAAGGGAGACCTCATGTGCCCTCGGCTTCCGCGCGGAGTCGGCCCACCGGACCGGCTGCGTACGGTGACACAGCTCCGCTTCATCTCCCGGGGGAAGGTGAAGCGGAGGCGTGAGGTCAGTCGGAGGTGCGGCAGGTGGCGCCCTGGCAGGAGCTCAGTTCGGCCATGCGCTTGTTCAGGCGGGCCACGAGGCCGGCGTGCCGCTCGCGGCCTTTCGCCGTGGCCAGCAGGTTGTGCAGCTCGTACGGGTCCGTGGCCAGGTCGTAGAGCTCGTATTCACGCTTGGCCGCGGAACGTTCCAAGTCGTACCATCGGGTGTAGACGTAGCGCTCGGTGCGGAGCGAACTCCAGGACGGTACGTCGATCAGGTAGACCTCCTTGGTGTCGCCCGGCGTGTACTCCTGGAAGATCCCGTCCCGGTCGGTGACGCCGTCTCCGGCGTACTGGCCGAAGAAGTCGGTGCGCCAGCCGCCGGGGGTGCGGCCGCCGAACAGCGGGACGAGCGAGGCCCCGTCCACGTCGCCGGGGATCGGCACCCCGGCCAGGTCGAGGATGGTGGGCCCGTAGTCGATGGAGGTGGTCATCGCGGTGGTGGCGCCGCGCTTGACGTGGGGGCCGGAGACAACCAGCGGCACCCGGGTGGACTCCTCGTACGGCGCCATCTTCTGGACCAGCCGGTGGGCGCCCAGGTTGTAGCCGTTGTCGCTGGCGAAGATCAGGTACGTGTTGTCGTACTCGCCGGTCTCCTTCAACGTCTTGACGATGCCGGCCACCATGTCGTCCAGCGCGAGCAGGGTGCCCATGCGGTTGTGGTAGTCGCGGTCGTTGGTGGCGGCGACGAGCGCTGAGCGGACAGTCTTGCTCTGCTTCAGCCAGGTGGGCTTGTCGCTGACGTCCTTCTCCTGGAAGTTGGCCAGGTGGGGCGTGGGGCCGAAGCGCCTGTCCGCGTACCTGGGCGGGGGCGGCATGGGCAGGTGCGGCGCGGTGGAGGCGGCGTACCAGAAGAAGGGCTTGCCGCCGGCCGAGGACTCCTTGATGAAGGCGTTGGACTTGGCCGCGACGACGTCCACCTGGTAGTCCGACGGCTGGTCGCCGTACTGCACCATCGTGCCGTTCTCGTTGAGGGTGTAGTTGTAGCCGGTGTAGAGCGTCTGGGTGACGCCGGCGTTCCAGTCGTCCCAGCCGGGCGGGATGTGCTCGGGGGAGTCCTCGAGGCCGTTGAGGTACTTGCCGGCCATGCCGGTGCGGTAGCCGGCGTCGTGCAGGTATTTGACGAACGTCCTGTTCTCGTTGCCGTTGGCCTCGAACGCCGCGAACCCGCCGAACTCCCCGAAGTTCGTCAGGACGTGGCTGTTGTGGCCGTACTTGCCGGTCAGGATCGAGGCGCGGGCGGCGCAGCAGATCGGCGTGGTGACGAAGGAGTTCGTGAACGTCAGGCCGGTCTGCTGTAACAGCGCCTTGGTCTTGGGCATGGCGTCCCAGTACGGCGTGGTCCGGTCGTCCAGGTCGTCGGCCAGGATCATGACGACGTTGGGGCGGTCGTCGGTCGCGGCCCGCGTGCTGGTCGCGGTCACCCCTGTGGCGAACAGGGTCAGCGCTCCTGAGAGGAGGAGGGCGCTCTTCCGTAAAAGTGTCATGGCTGACACTTTAGATGAGAATCTGTCAGTCATGACACTTTCTCGAGGGTTAGGTTTCCGGAGGCGTGGCACAATGCGGTCATGGTCACTGCCGGACGGCGCGAGCTGCACAAGAGGGCGACGAGGCAGGCCTTGCAGGAGGCCGCGACACGCATGTTCGAGGAGCGGGGATACGCCGAGACCACGGTGCGCGACATCGCCGACGCCGTCGGAGTGACCGAGCGGACCTTCTTCCGCTACTTCCCGTCCAAGGAAGACCTGATCCTGGGGGAGATCCTCGAGCTGTTCCCCGAGTTCGCGCGGCTGGTGCGGGGCAGGCCTGCGGAGGAGGGGCCTTACCTCGCCGTCCGCAACGCGCTGTTCCACCTCGCCGCTGTGCGCGGCACCGGGGTGGCCCTGCTGTTCAGCGGCCTGCCCGGCCAGGTGTTCTCCCACCCGGCCAGGACCGCGCAGCCGGTGCTGCTGGAGCTGGAGGACGGCCTGACGGCCGCCCTGCACGACCGGCTGGGCGACTCGGGCGGCGGGCAGGACGAGCGGGCGCTGTCACTGCGCGCCTCCGTGCTCGCCCGCGCCTGCGTGGCCGCGCTGCGCGCCACCGTCCTTGCCTTCCACGCGCTGCCCGAGGAGGAGCGCACGCTGGAGTCGGCGCGGGGCCTGGCCCGCCAGGCGTTCGACATCCTGAACGACGCCCCGCGCGAGCGCTGAGGCTCTAGCCGTACGACTTGGCGACGCCGTCGAGCAGGTGCTCAAGCGTGTCGTACGAAGGGATGTCGACCACGTCGATGAGGTCCTTCGGGACGGGCACGTTGTGATCGGCGGCGACCTTGGCGAACCGGGTGGCGTCGCCCGAGCGGAGCCCGTGCTCGGCGGCGAGCCCCTGCAGCTCCGGGTCGGTGCTCAGCAGGCGTCCGATCCGGTCGCCCGTCGGGGTGAGCGGCACCAGCGTGTGCTGGGACAGCACGGTCGGCGACGGGTACATCAGCACCATCCCGGGCTTGAGCCGGCCCCGCGCGGCGGCGTCCACGTACTGCGCCTCGTAGATCCAGACCATCGGGGTCGGGCCCATGCCCACCGTCAGGTATTCGTTGAACGGGCCCTCGGAGGTGTTGTCGGTGTAGCCCTGGCTGGTGAAGAGCTGGGTCATCAGGGGCAGCACGCTCTTCTCGGCGGTGGCGCCGTGCACGACCGCGTTGCCGTTCGCGACATAGCTGGCCGTCGCCAGGTACATGGCCGCGGAGTTCGACGTGCGCGGGTCCGTCGTGGAGACCAGGACGTTCTTGTCGACGGGATAGGCGGAGTTGCGCGAGAGCTGGGCCCACTTCGTGCCCGATGTGACGAGCCCGAGGTAGCGGTCGACGCTGAAGGTCGGGACGGGCCCCTTCTTCACCACGCCCGCCTTGGTCAGCACGTCCACGATCGGCTGGAACGTCGCGATCGCCATCGGCGAGGAGAACGGCGTGTATTTCGTGCTGACGTGACGCGTGCGCTGGATCGACTCGCCCGCGGGCGCGCTCGACGGGAACGCGAAGTCGTACCGATCGAGGTTGATCGAGGTGGCGATCTGGCGCGAGCCCGCCGACTCGACCTCGACCTTCAGGCCCTGGCCGGCGAGGGCCTGCTGCACGCGCGGATCCTCGAAGAACGCCTTCTTCTCGGAGCCGATCACGCCGCGCACGATCGTGAGCGGGGGAGGGGGTGGGGGGTCGTCCTGGCTGACGTTCACCACCACGACGACGGCGGCGGCCACGACGACGACCGCCGCGACGAGTGAAAGAAATCCCTTACTGCGAATGAGGGAGGGCGGCTGCGGGGATGGCCGATCGTTTTCCGGCGAGTGAATTTCCGGTGAATCGGGGACATCGTCGGCCGTCTCCGGAACTTCAATGTCCGCGACCTCGTCGGCCCGCGCCTCCGCCGCCAACTCTCCGTGCGCGATGCGTTCCACCAGAATGGGCACGAAATCCCTGATGGGAAAGCCGTCGAAACGCTTACGGGCGGCCTCCATAACGGCCCTGACGTGCTCCGTTGAGTGAGTGCCCGCGTAAACCTGAACCAGGTGGTCGGTGGCCCGGCTTATCGCCTGTTCTTCACGGAGAGTATCGTCGCCCACCAGTGTCCCCTCGACCTCATATATCGCCGCGGACTGCCGCGTCCGCCCGCGCGCCGGGGCCAACCTTATAGGGGTTTCGGTCGAGAAGATAACCCGAGTCAATCGGTTATTAAAACGACGCCGGGAATCGTCTGTTCACTGTTGGACCATTATTTGTTTAGTCAGAATTCATTCGCACCTTGCCGTCCTGCCCGGCGACCGCGCTCGAACTCCGCCTGCTGCCGGGGGAGGCCGGCCGAGGGCTCAGCGCCTGATGGGACGGCCGGGCAGCGCGTCGAGGAGGAGCTCTCCCGACCGCACCACGAACCGGCCGCCGACCAGCACGTGCGCGTAACCGGCCGAGGGCGTGGTGCTGCGGGCGTAGGTGGCCCGGTCACCGACCGTCTCCGGGTCGAAGACGATCAGGTCGGCGTCGCAGCCCGGCTGGATCCTGCCCTTGCGCCGCATGGCGGGCACGGCGTCCTCCAGCACCCGGGCAGGCAGCAGGCTGCAGCGGGCCACCGCCTCCAGCAGCGTGAGGCGGCCCGTCTCCCTGACGTGGCGGCGCAGCACGCGCGAGAAGGTCCCCGCGGTGCGGGGATGCGTGACGGCGGACGGCGGCAGCGGCCAGGCCAGCGGCTCGGGCGGCCCGCCCACCCAGGTCAGCGGCATGGCGTCGGAGCCCACGACGGTGCCGGGGCTGAGCAGCGCCCGGTCGACGAAGGCCAGGTCGGCGGGGTCGTCCTCGTCGAAGAAGTGGACGACCGCGAGCCCGCCCGGGTCGGCGGCACGCAGCCGGCGGAGCATGTCGGCGTCGGCGACCCGCTCTCCCGTGGGGACGTAGACGATGGACTCAGGCCCGATGCCGGAGGCGGGCAGCGCCTCGGGAGCGAGGAAGGCGGCGCCGATGCCGGTCATCCCCGCGCCGTAGGGGTACGCCTCGGTGGTCACCCGCGCGCCCTCGGCCCGCACCCGCTCCACCAGCGCCAGCACCCGGTCGAGTTGGCGCAGCGACGTGCTGTTGACGTGGCAGTAGTGCATGTGGGCGCCCGTTTCGACGGCCGCCATGACGATCTCCTCGGCGCCGTCGATCGGCAGGTCAGGCGTCTGCTCGACCAGGTCGCGGGCGTGGGTGTAGGTGGGCGTGCCCGCCTTGGCGGCGAGCCCGGCGACCGCGACGTACTCCTGGGGGTCCACCCTGGGCGCGTACCCGATCAGCAGGCCGATCCCGAGGGCCCCGTCGGCGAGGTCGGCCTCGATCAGCCCGAGCAGCGCCTGGAGCTGCGCCCGGCTCGCCTCCGCCTGCCAGGCCGGGCTGCCGATGGCGCCGAGCGCGGCGGCCAGCCCTCCGCCGTGCGGCATCCCGCCGACCGCGGCCATCCTGGCCATGCCCCAGGAGGCGGAGAAGCCGTAGTTGAGCGGGCGCCCTTCCGCCGCGGCCGTGTCGTACGCCTCCGCCACGGGGCTGATCCCCGCCTCCAGGTCGAGCACGGTGGTGACGCCGTCGAGCGCCTGCAGCCGGTGCCCGGCGACGGTGTGGGAGTGACTGTGCAGGTCGATCCAGCCGGGCGCGATCGCCAGCCCGGAGACGTCGAGGTGCTCGCGGCCGGACAGCGGCCGCGTCGAGACGGCCGAGATCACGCCGCCGGTCACACCTACGTGGGCGACGGTGTCGAGACCGGTCTCCGGATCGAGGACCCGGGCGCCGCTCAGCACGAGGTCATGGGTGTCCATGGGCGCACCGTACCCGGCCTGGGTGGTGGGCCGGATTGTGCGGGAGCACGAGTTTCGTGCTGGATTTTCGTCCGGTCAGCCCTGCCCGGAGCCGCCTTCGCGTTCGTAGACGTCCCCCTCGGGGCCGGATATGCCGGAGATCTGGGGCGTTGTCCTGATTTTCAGCGATTGCTCTCTCGGCGTTGGCCGACAGGTCTGACAATCTCTTTGACCGCGGGTTCGCGGTGCAATCCCCCACGGAGGAAACTCTGATGCGAGTCGTCCAATTGCTCACCGCCGCGGCCGCGGCCTTCGCCACGGCGGCCACGCTCGCCGCTCCCGCCGTGGCGCAGGCCGATCAAGGCCGCCCGATCCAGGTTCGCCGCGACCACTCCGACGTACGGGTCCCCTTCCTCGTGAAGCGGGCCGGCGAGGCGGTCGTCGACCTGAACGCCGCCGCGCCCGGCACGGACTGGGCCGTGAAGGGCGGCGAGTCGGCCGTCGTGTCGGTTTACGTCGACAACCGCTACGCCACCGACCTCGTCGTCTCCGGAGACCAGCGGCTGCCCCGGCAGCTCGCGCTGGGCTCGGTGCGGCAGGGGCCGCACGTGCTGCGGCTGCGCTTCGCCGGTGACCGATCCGCCGCGGTGAGCACGTCCGTCCTGCTCGACCGGGTGAAGGTGACGACGTACGCGCCGGGCAGCGCCGAGTACCTGGCGCTGCGCTACGCCCCGATCGTCTACGGCCGCAACCTCTCCGAGCTCGGCACCCCGTACCAGAACGCGACGACCGACACCCCGCTCATCGCCTGGCACGAGGTCGGCCCCGGGTCGGCGCCGGGCCGGACGAAGCTCACGTACTCGGTCGTGTGGAGCAACGAAGACGGCGGGACCAACACGCCCGCGCTGATGGCGCGCTGGGGCCGGACCACCGACATCGAGTGGGTCTACGCGGTGGAGGTCGACGAGCGCGGCAACCGGGTCGCGGGCAGCGACACCTACCAGGCCGCCAACCACCAGACGCTGCAGTTCGCGGGCACGTACGAGGGCGACCACGCCCAGCTGGAGACCTGCACGAACAACAACAACATGTGCGACAAGGTCACCGACCCGATGCGGTTCTTCCTGTCGGCGCTGCAGACCCGGCCGGCCGCCGAGGCCCGCGAGTACATGATGGACACCAACTCCTGGACCTACCAGATCATGTCCAAGGAGATGATCCGGGAGGGCAAGATCGAGGCCGCCTCCGGCACGACGCCCGCCACGCCGGAGGTCAGCGACCAGCGCAACTACCTGTACGCGGTGCTCAAGAAGACGACCGACCGGGCCAACACCGGCTCGTCCTGGGTCGGCGTCTCGCTCGGCGTACGCCTCAAGAGCGGCGCGACCGTCTACCTGTCGAACCACGTGGAGCCGACCTGGTCCATCCAGCGGGACGACCCGGCCGCGACCACGGTGGAGCTGCCGCCCGGCACGACGGCCGACGACATCCAGGAGATCACCGCCAACCGCGTCGTGGTCGGCACCGACAACGGCGCCGTCGTGCACGTCACCGGCATCAAGCGCGGCTTCTTCCTGGGGCAGGACTACCTGCCGCAGCCGTCCTTCCTCACCTGGAACGGTGACGTCACCGTCGACGCCGGCACCCCCTCCGCGGTGATCTGGCGCCGCTGAGCCCCCAGGGCAGCGACAGGCGTCCGGCCGGGGCCTCAGCCGGCCGGGCGCCTGCCGAGCTCGTCGGACCAGCCCATGTCCTCCAGCGCCACCCGCAGCAGGAGCTTGCCCTTCTCGGACAGCTCGTACTGCAGCAGCTCCGCCGACTGCTCGTCCACGACCAGCCGCACCGTGAGCTCGCGCGCCGTCGGAGTCGAGAGGGCGACCCCGGTACGCCCCAGCGCGTCCGAGGTCTTGCCCTCCAGCGTCACGGACGGCTGGTCGGCCAGCACGCGGAACAGGGCCGAGCGGGTGCCCGGCTTGAGCGGCGCCGTCATCAGGTCCACGGCGGTCTGCCAGAGGTAGCCGGCCTTGCCGATGTCCGCGCTGTTCGGGCTGCGCTTCCAGAGGTCGTCCAGGCGGCGGCGCAACGCGTCCTCGCCGGTGGGCAGGTCATCGAGGTTGCGCAGGTTCAGGCTCGGGTTGTCGATCGACAGGATCCGCTCGGTGGCGTCGTCGTAGGTCTTGGGCTTCTTCTCGGCCAGCTCGGGGGAGCCGGCCGCCCGCCAGTCGGCCTCGTCCTGCGGGGATCCGAAGGTGACCTCGACGTCCTGGTTGCTCACGCTGCGGCCGGTCTCGCCCGCCTTCATCGGCCGCCAGGTCTCACGGGTGTCGGCGGAGAAGGCCGTGTACGGCAGCTCGGCGACCCCGTTGGTCTTCAGCTCCACGACCTTCCGGTCGAACTCCTTCTTCGCGGCGGCCAGCCGCTCCGGGGCGCCCTTGAGCCCCGCCTCCTTGTCCTTCTGCGCCTTGAGCAGGGCATTGAGCTTGGCCTCGTAGTCGCCCGGCACGTTGTGCACCTTCGCGAACGTGCGCTCCCGGAGGTACCAGTAGCGGCCGGACTCGGCCGGCTCGCGCATCGCCGTCGAAGCCGCCGCGAGGAGGAAGGAGCGGGCGGTCAGCGGCTTGGCCGCGACCGCCGGGCTTGGCGTCTTGGGGGCCGGGGTCTCGCCGGAGGCGACGACCACGGTGGCGGCCGCGAGCCCGGCCGCCGCCGCGCTCGCCACCATCAGGAGCGGCCACCGCGAGCGCCGCCTGACGCGCGGCGTGGCGAAGGCGCGGGCCAGGTCGTCCGAGCGGCGCCGCCGGTAGCCGTCCTCGGCCAGCTCGTCCAGCCCGTCGGGCTTGAGCTCGGCGAAGATTCGGTCGGTCATGAGGGGTCCTCCAAGGGTGTGGTCAGGAGTCGAGGCTGCGGGCCGGGCTCGCGCCGCCCAGGCGGAGGGCCAGGGTGAGGCGCTTGCGCGCGCGGTGGAGCCGGACGTTGTACGTACGGACCGAGCAGCCCACGACGGAGGCCGCCTGCTCGGGCGGCAGGCCGTACCAGGTGGCGAAGATCATGGCCTCCACGTCGTGCTCCGGCAGGGCCGACAGCGCGGCCAGCGCGGTCTCCCTGTCGATGACGTGCTCGGCCACGTCCCAGGCCACCTGGTCGCGCGGGGTGGTCAGGGCCACGATCCGGTCGACCAGGGCCTGCCGGCGGTGGCGCGAGTCGCGCTGCTTGGCCAGCAGGTTGCGCGCCACCCCGAGCAGCCACGGCAGCGGCGGCTCCGGCAGGTCGTCGAGCCGCCGCCACGCCACCAGGAACGTCTCGCTGGAGACGTCCTCGGCCAGGTCGCGCTCGGCCCGCAGCAGGGCGTAGCCCAGGACGCTGCGGTAGTGCCGGTCGTAGAGGTCTGTGAATCGTTCCTCGGGATCATCCACACCCAGTAGTCCCTCCGGACGCCCCTGGATTACCGCGACGCACCGAATTATTCGTCAGGCTCACCGGCACGAGAGGCGGACCGGGCCGGCCGCGGTGGACTGCGCGCCTGCCGGGTCCGCGATCTCCACCATGACCAGGCCGTCCGAGGTGACGACGGGGACCCAGGTGCCCTGGTGGTTGTGCTGGTCGAGGGTGAATTCGGCGACGGTGCGAGCGTCGTCGCCGAAGCCGTCCTTGACCGTGTACCGGACCTGCCGGGCAGGGAGGGATGGGTCGCCCACGGAGACGTCCACGAAGCACTGGTGCCGGCCGCGCAGTCCGGTGGTGAACCGCCATTGGAAGGTGCTCCCGCAGCTCGTGCCCGGTGTGCCGCGGATGTCGTCGCGCGGGCAGCTGGGGGCGGCGACCGCCGTGAAGGCGAGGTCGGGCCCGGTCGCCGCCATGAGGTTCTTGGGGAGAGTGCCGGCCGTGACCAGGGCGATCAGCCCGAGCGCCACCAGGGCCAGCCAGAGCAGCGCCGAGCGGCGGCGCGGACGGGCCGGCGGCGGCGGCGACGTCGTGGTGTCCAGCCTCGCTCTGATCGTGTGCCAGGTCCGGGTCCATTCGTCCTGATCGCCGCCGCACGCGCCGACGTACGCCTGCGTGACCGCCAGGCTCGGCAGCCGGTCGCCCGCCGCCGCCGCGGACAGCGCGGAGGCCGAGTAACCCGCTTTGCGCTCCATCGCCCGGTAACTCGGATTGCCCGCCGCCCCCCGGAGGTCGCGCAATCCTTGGGCGAAGTCCTGGAGCGGGCCGGGCGGCACCGGCCGCTCCCGCCGCCCACGTGTCGTGGTGCCGTCGTGTGTCATCGTGCCCCCTGCCGTGAAGTGTCGCCCCCTATTCGTGGGCACACGGCCGGCGGACTGCACGTACGGCGAAGCGCCTGGCGGGGGCGCGTCCGCTCCCGCCAGGCGTCCGGCTTCCTACCCTCTGCCCTTGCCCCGCAGGCAGGTCAGGACGATGCCTTCGTTCATCGTGTAGGTGTTCTTCGTGTTCCCCGCCTCGGTCCGGTGGCTTGCCATGGCGCCGGTGAGGTGGGCGAGCTCGTGGAGCAGGACCAGCGTGCGCCACTCGTCGGGGTCGAGCGGCCTGCCGCCGTCGTCGTTGTTGTACTGCACCGGCTGCGGCCTGGACTGGTGCCACTCCTGGTAGAGGTAGATCGTTCCGGCCGAGCCGCGGCCCGTCGTCGACTCCGCGTACGGCAGGCGCCCGTCCGGCGCGGGCGTGCCGTGCTTGGTGTACAGGTCGAACAGCCTGGGCGCCTTCCAGATCGCCCGCAGGATCGACAGGGCGCTCTCGCCGCCGGGGCTGTCCAGACCGGTGACGAAGCTGTTGCAGCGGGGGCGGCGCTCCAGCAGGTCCAGCGCGGTGTCCACGGCCAGGTGGAACTCCTTGTCGGCCGTCGCGGGGTCGGGCGGCCTCAGGGGGGTCGGTCCGGGGGAGGGCCGCTGGCTCTCTTCCTCCTCCTCGGTCACGGGCTCGTCCTCCGTGTCATCGTCATAGAGGTCCTCGTACCAGCTGGGCTCCTCCGGGTCCGACCACAGGTCGATGACGTCGGCGCGGGCCGGGCCGGTCACCACGGCTCCGCCTCCGGTGATCAGCGCGAGCGCGGCGAGGACGGGCAGCAGGCGGCGCGGGCGTGTGAGTCTCATCGTCAGCCCACCTTGACCTTGCCGAGGATGTCGACGACCGGCTCGCCGCAGGTGTTCACGTACCGGACGATCACGATGTACCGGACGCCCCTGGTCAGGAAGGAGGCGGCGTACCTGGTGCGGTCCTCCAGGACGGTGTTCTTGGCGACCGTGGGCTGCCGGTTGAGGAGCTCGTCGCCCGACTCGGACAGGAAGGCGTACTCGGCCGTGCTGCTCTTCGCGAGCTTGTCGCCGAAGGGCGCCAGGTAGGCGTTGCCGCCGAGGACGAGTGTTTTGCCGAGGTTGTCGCCGCCGATGTAGAACCTCGGGGTGAACTTGCCCGTGCGGGCCGTCGTCCCGTACAGGCGGACGTAGGCGGGGACGCGGCAGGTCTGCCGCTGCAGGCTCGGCCGCAACCGCATGACCTGCCGCCCGTACGAGCCTTGCCGCCCGTACGAACCGTCCTGGCCGTAGGAGCCCTGCCGTCCGTACGAGCCGTCCTGGCCGTACGAGCCTTGGCGGCCGTACGAGTCCTGCCGGGCCTGGGGAGCCTGCTGGGCCGGTTGGCCCGGCGTGCCGCGCTGAGCCGGTGCCGGGGAGCCCTGGGAGGGACGCTGCGGCTGGCCGCTTCCCGGCCGGCCGACGATGTACCGGTCGATGGCGGCGTTCGCGCCACGCTCCAGAACCCGTTCGAGCCAGGAGGGAAGCTTGGACCCCCCGTTGGTCTTCGGGAACGTCTTCGGAGTGGCCGGACCCGGCTGGTCTCCCGTGCCGGTGGGCGTGTCCCCGCCGCTCTCGGGCTCCTCCAAGGACAAGGAAGGGCTGTCGTCGCCGGAGCTCCGGGCGGGCCCGGATCCGATGTCCCCGATGCCGGGAATGCTCGGGATGCCGGGGAGGCCGGGAACGTTGAAGCCGCCCGAGTCGTCCGACGGCAGGAATCCGGAGCCGGGGTCGAACCCTCCGAACGGGTCGACGTCGGCGCGGGCCGCGCCGGCGGTCAACCCGCTCGTGACGACCGCGCCGCTCACGGCCAGGACGACCGCCGCACGGCGCAGCCTCGAAGGTGATCTCACGTTTGCTCTCCTCTCGCGCTGCTGGACGTCTGCCAGCGATCCCTGACTACGGGGCCCGTCGATGACCAGCCAGACGGTGACGTTGTCCATTGGCCCGAGCCGTTGATCAGGGACGCCGGTCATCTCCGGCCGTCCGCGCGGAGTGGGCTACGTGGGGCCGCCGGCCCGGATGACGGCGGGGCCGTGGCCGTACCAGCGGTGGATGGCCCGCCGCAGCGCCCGCGAGTCGGTGAAGCCGACCCGCGCGGCGATGGACTCCACGCTGAGCGTGGTCTCCCGCAGCAGGCGGTCCACCCGCCGCCGGCGCAGGCTCTCCAGCTCCTCCCGCCAGCTGGTGCCCTCGTCGCGCAGGCGGCGCTGGAGGGTCCGGGGGCTCATGGCCAGTCGCGCGGCCACCTGGTCGAGGCCCGGCGGGCCGCCGGCGACCGCGGACTCGAGCACGGCGTGGAAGCGGTCGAGCCAGCCCAGCACCGGCCGGGCGGTGACGACGGACAGCCGCGCGTGGTCGTCCAGGATCGCGGCGAGCGCGGGGTCGGCCCGCGGCAGCGGGGCCTCCATGTCGGCCCGGGCGAACGTGATCGACGGTTCGCCGGTCTCGAACTCGACGCGCCTGGTGCCGAAGAGCTCCATCAGCTCCCTGGGCGCGGCGGGCGAGCGGTGCGGCAGGTGGACGCGTACGGGCGTGATCCGCCGCCCGGCCCCCGAGCTCGCCATGACGAGCATCATGTACGTCGCGAACTCCGCGATCATCGGGTAGTCCGGGTGGTCGCGGTAGGGCCCCTGCCAGCTGACCGTCACCCCGCCGTCGTCGTCGCGGGTGACGGCGAGCCGGTCGGCGGGGTCGGCGATGGCCGTGAGGCGGCGGGAGGCCACCTGGAACGCGTCGCCGAGGGTGCCGGAGACGGCGAACAGGTAGTCCCACACGCCCAGCCCGCCCGGCCGCCACAGCTCCATGACCCGGTTGCTGCCGCCCGTCTGCCACGCCGAGCCGGAGATCAGCTCCCAGACCCGCAGGATGGTGGCGGTGGGGATGCGGATCCCGTCCTCGTCCAGGACGGTGAGGCCGGGCACGCCGGCGAGGCGCGAGCGGTCCAGCCCCGCCGCGATGCCCGCCCTGACCAGCAGGCGGGTCAGATGGGGCGAGACGGTGCCCTTCGCGGTGTCGTCCCCCGTCGTGCTGCTCACCATGAACTCCCAGCGGAAGTGGCGCCTTCGGCCCACCCGATGACGCCTTCGGCCCTCCTGACGGACTCCCGCAATTTCTACCTTCATGGGCAGACAGCCCCTTCAGGGGCCCTTGCGGGAGGAACATGATGGAGAACACGCTGTTCGACTACAGCCCGATCGTCGGGCGCGAGCCGATCCGCTGGCCGGGCGGTGCCCGCGTCGCCTTCTACGTCGGCCTGAACGTGGAGCACTTCACCGTCGACCGCCCCTCCACCAGCATCAACGAGGCGACCGCGGCACTCGTGCCGGACCCGCTCAACTACGGCTGGCGCGACTACGGGCCGCGGGTGGCGATCTGGCGCGTGATGGAGGTCCTCGACCGGCACGGGATCCGGGCGAGCGTGCTGCTCAACGCCGACGTGTGCGAGCGGTACCCCCAGATCATCGAGGCGGGCAACGCCCGCGACTGGGCGTGGCTGGCCCACGGCAAGAACAACTCCACGCTCCAGGTCGACGTCGGCGACGAGCGCGCCTACCTGACCGACGTGGTCGAGACCATCGAGAAGGCCACCGGGCGGCGGCCGCGCGGCTGGCTGGGCCCCGCGCTCACCGAGACGTTCCGGACGCCGTCCCTGCTCGCCGAGCTCGGCCTGGGCTACGTGCTCGACTGGACCAACGACGACCAGCCGTACAGGCTGAACGTCCCGGGGATGCTGAGCGTGCCGTACTCGCTCGAACTCAACGACCTGGGCATCTTCACGATGCACGGCAGGAGCGGCGGCGACTTCGTGCAGCTGGTCAAGGACCAGTTCGACCAGCTCTACGCGGAGTCCGCCGAGAGCGGGCGGGTCATGGCGCTGGCGCTGCACCCGTTCGTCATCGGCCAGGCGTTCCGGGCGAAGTACCTGGACCAGGCGCTGGAGTACATCGCCGGCCACGACGGCGTATGGCTGACGACCAGCGACGAGATCGCCGGGCACTACGCGGGCCTGGGGCGGTCGTAGAGTGACCGCGTGAGAAGACATATCGCGTTCGAGCGGCTGCACAACTTCCGGGATCTCGGCGGCTACCGGGCCGCCGACGGGAGCGTGGTGCGGTGGGGGCGGCTGTTCAGATCCGATTCGCTGGCCAAGCTGGGCGGCGAGGACTGGGACCGCTTCCTGGGCTTGGGCGTCCGTACGGTGATCGACCTGCGCTACCCCTGGGAGATCGAGGCCAAGGGGCGGGTGCCGCACCACGACGGGGTCGCCTATCACAACCTCAGCATCGAGCACCGGCCCTACGACCAGGCGGAGATCGACCCGGACGCCGACCCGTGGCGCTTCCTGGCCGACCGCTACGCCGAGGTCGCCCTCGACGGGGTCGCGGAGCTGCGGCAGGCCCTGGAGGTCATCGCCTCGGCGGACGAGCCGCTGGTGTTCCACTGCGCCTCCGGCAAGGACAGGACCGGGCTGGTGGCCGCGCTGGTGCTGGCCCTGCTGGAGGTGCCGGAAGACGACATCGTGCGGGATTTCGCGCTGACCGAGCTGGCCACCGACCGGCTGATCGCCGACTGGCGGGCGGCCCACCCGAGCCGGGAGCTGAAGTGGCCCGGGTACGGCAGAGCCCCCGCCGAGATCATGCGGCTCTTCCTGGCCGACCTGACGGCGGCTCACGGCTCCGTTCGGCGTTATGTCACCGACCGGCTCGGCGTGGACGAGGAGCTGATCTCAGAGCTCCGTGGCCGGTACCTCCACGATGGCTACGCCGGCACCCAGCGGTAGGAGGCGACCTCGGCGCCACGCGGCTCGTACGACACCTCCAACCGCCGCGAGCCGCGCTCGAGCGTGAACGTGACCTCGGCGGGTGAGCCCTTGGCTTCGCGGCGTCCGGCGCGCCGGACGCCGCGCGGCCGTGCGCCCAGGCGGCCACCGCCATCGTGGGCAGTTCGAGCACGTGCGGCAGGTCGTTGCCGGGCGCGGGGGTGGACGCCGTCGCGTCCAGCAGCGGCGAGACGAAGACGAGCCCCGCCACGTCGATGTCGCCGACCTCCGCGCAGAGCGTGGCCAGCCGGTGGCCGCCGTAGCTCTCGCCGACGAGGTGGACGGGCAGTCCCGGCGGTCGTGGCGGGCCAGCCAGTCGCGGATGAAGTGCCGCATCGCCGCCACGTCGCCGTGCACGGTCATGTACGGCGCCGCGCCGCCCTCCCGCAGCACCCGGCTGAACCCGGTGCCGACGGGATCGACGAAGACCAGGTCGGCGACGTCGATGATCGACAGGGGGTTGGGCACGACGATCCGCCGCCGCCCGGTCTCCGCCGGGACCGTCTCGAAGCGCTGGGGGCCGAACGCCGACATGTGCAGCGGCGACGAGGAAGCGCCGGGACCGCCGTTGAACAGGAACACCACGGGCCGCCGCCCCGAACCGGGGACGACGTAGCTCGTACCGGAGATGAGCGCGTCGGGGACACCGTCGGCTCCGGCGAGCACCGACGACTCCCAGCGGGTGGTGTAGCTCTTCGGCATGTGCTCTCCTGATGGCCGCGAGCAGCGCGCCGAGCCGGTCGTCGCCGGGCAGCGCGTCCACCTCCACCACGCGTACGGCGTCGCCGAGCCCCCGCCATGGGTAGACCACGGTCGGGAACTCGTCGCGCAGCACCAGCACCTCGTCGCCCGGCCGCCACGGCACCGCGTGCGCGATCGCGTTGACCGCCTCGCCGGTGCTGGCCATGAAGGCGACCCCGTCCTCGGCGACACCCAGCTCGGCCGCGTAGCGCCGGTGAGCCCGCTCGACGACCGGCCGCCACTCGCGCGAACCCCGGGTGCCGCGTCCCATCGCGTCGTAGCAGGCGCCGACCGCGGCACGGACGGCCTCGGGCACCAGCCCGATGGACGCCGTGTCGAAATACCCTCCCGACTCCATGCCCACCTCCAATGTTCAACACACAGTAGAGGAATTCAATATCTAGTCAAGAGGTTCGGCCTGGAGTTCGTTGAGGTAGTTGTAGATCGTGAAGCGGCTGACCTGGAGCCGCTGCGCGGCCAGGTCCACGGCCCCGCGCAGGGTGAAGAAGCCGCGCTTGTTGAGGTCCTCGACCACTGCGATCTTGTGGGACTTCTTCATCAGCTCGACCGGCACCCCCACGCCGCCGACGGCGTCGGCCAGGATGCCGTCGCCCAGGCTCTCCAGCGTCTGCGGGAACGTCTCGGCCGGCCCGCCGGGCGGCCCGCTCAGCAGCGGGCCCGCGCCCGGGTCGGTCGAGGTCAGCGCCCGCAGGATCTCCTCGGCCCGCTGCAGGTCGCCGATGTCGGTGTTGAGGCACAGGCACGCCACCGACCGGCCGGAGGGGGCATGGAAGAAGACGCTCGACGAGCGCATCACCAGCCCGTCGGCCGTCTCGGACCGGTAGCCGATCAGGTGCTCGGTCCAGCCCGCCTTGAACGTGCGCAACCCCAGGTCGGTGGCCGGCCCGCCGATGTCCCTGCCGGTCAGCGTGCCGCCGATGGCGGCGATCGTGTTGGGCATCGTGGTCAGGTTGTGCAGGACGACCTCGGTCTTGGGGCCCATGGCCTTGGCGAGCATCGGGACGACCGGCCCCAGGATCTCGACCACCAGCGCGGCGTGCGCCCGCTCTCCCGTGGTGAACGTCAGCTCGTCGTCCTCGGATGTGGATGTCATGACCGGCACCTGTCTCGTGGCTGTCAGAAGATCAACAGCATGTCGAAGGAGCGCTGCCGCGTGTGGCGCTTCAAGGAGGCGTTACCTTATGGAAACTTCTCATCATTGTAGAGCACTGCAACAAGTCGTAATCTTGATGCCTTCCCGGATTCTGTCGGACCCGCCTGGGAGTGTCGGCACAGCCGACCGTCGAAGGGGTGACGCATGAGCACGACAGCCCGGGCCGATGTGCACGTGAGCTACCACCAGATCCAGGTGCGGGAAGAAGAGGGGGACGTGCCCGTCGTGGACGGCGTGCCCAATGGCCTGACCGCCTCGGTGCCGGGCGCGGCGGTGATCCGCACCGGCATCCACACCGGCGTCGTGGACGTCACCGTGCGGCTCGCCGACGCCCCGCCCGCCGATGCCGCCGAGGGGTGGGACGAGGTGGAGGAGGTGGAGCTCATCAGCTTCGAGGGCGGGATGCGGCTGGCGGGCCTCCTGGGCGACCTGCCCGAGGAGCTTCCCGTGCTCACTCCGCACGGCCCCGGCCGCTACGGCATGCGGGTGCACGCCCGCGGGCGCGACATCGACTACGACGGCGTGGCGCGGGTGCCGTTCGAGTTCTACCTGGTGACCGTGTGGCCCATCGACGTCGGACCCGAGGCCCGGCGCCGGCTCGGGGTGGGGGTCGCCGAGGAGCTGGGGCTGCCCGCCAAGTCCCGCGATCTCCGGGAGTGGGCCCGGCACTTCGGCCTCCCGTCGCAGGAGCCCGGGCGCGCTGCGCGGGCGGAGGGTGAGTGGGGGAGCGTCGCCCGGGTGGAGCGGGAGCCGGGGCGTGGTGGGCGGGTGGAGCAGGTGCCGGGAGTCGTCGCACGCGCCTGGGTGCCGTCGCCCGTGCCAGGGAGTGTCGCTCGGGCCAGGCCCGTTCCGCCGCCCACCCCCGTGCGCGGGACGGCCCTCGCCTCGGAGCACGGCTTACGCATCGGCAACCCCTACCAGGACCAGGCCGCCGAGCCTGAGCTGCCCGGCGGCCTGGTGGCGGCCGTGCCCGACCTGCTGGTCATCCGCACGCTCAAGCGCCAGGGCCGGGTGGGCGTGCACGTGCGGTGGGATCCCGCGGCGCCCCGCCTGCCGGTGAGCCGGTGGGAGCAGGTGGAGGAGATCGAGTTCGTCACGACGACGGGGATCATGCAGATCGAGGGGATGCACACCGATGGCGAGCAGCCGCCCAACCTGACGTTCCAGGGCGCGGGTCGCTACGGCCTGCAGGTCCACGGCCGCGCCCGGCGGGGGGAGCGGCTGTCCAACCGCCCCGGCGAGTCGTACCTTCTGGTGATCTGGCCCGTCGCGCTGGGATCCTCCTAGCCGGCCCTGCGGGTGTAGACGACGTGGTCCACCAGCCGTTCGGACTGGCCGGGAGGCGTGAAGTACAGGTCGAAGGTGTGCTTGTCGTTCGACCTGATGGTGATCACGGTCCGCATCGGGATGGTCTTCCCGACGTATTCGGGGCCGAGCACGCCGGGGTCGGTGAACGTGCCGGGCAGCGACAGCTTGTTGGTGCGCTTGGTGAGCGCGGGCCCGCGGTAGGTCATCGCGGTGGGGGTGACGCTGTCGAAGGTCGTCCACTCGTAGCGCCGGTCGATGGTGGAGAAGCCGAGGACGCCCAGGCGGTAGTAGGGGTTGCCGCCCAGGGTCCCTTCGGTCCGCTCCTCCAGGAAGCGGCCGCCGGTCTTGGCGATCCACCGCGTCGTGACCGTGATGTCGTGGGAGACGATCGGCTTGCCGCCGCCGAGGAGGTAGTTGGTCTTGACGGCCTTCCACGTGCCGACCAGCGGGTCGAGCTGCCGGTGGAAGGGGCCGGGCGCGAGGACGTCGGCGGACGCGCTCTGGAGCTGGACGGCGGTCCGCGCGGTGGTCGGTGTCGCGGCGGACGCGCTCGGCGCGCCGGCCAGGCCCAGTACGGCCACGGCCGAGACCACGGCCGGTGCCAGTCGGTTCAGCATGATGTCTCCACAGTGCTCGGAGGGCTCGGAGGGCTCGGACGAGCCCGGCCGCCGGAGTGATCTCGGCGCAGAGGGATCGTGACATCGGGGGCATAGCCGCTGATAGTGTCGCTGTACTCGGCCGGGTATGCATTTTGCACGGTTCACGAGGAGGGCCGGGTGGCGCGGACCGCGGACGATCTTCCGCTCCGGCTGGCCCGAGCCATGCTGTGGGCCTCGTTCGGCATCCTGTTCTCCATCCGCGCGCTCGCCGGGCTGGACAGCGGCGCCGGGCCGCTCGGGGTGCTGCTCCCGATGGCGTCTTACCCGCCGCTGGTCGCGCTGGCGGTGCGGCGCTGGAGCCCGGCCGTCCGGTACGCGCTCCTCGCGGCCGTGGTGCTGCTCTACTTCCTGCCGTTCCCGGTCGTCGGCGAGTCCTGGGACTGGGTGCCGTGGACCGTGGCCGCCGCCGTCCTGTGCGCTCTTCCCCGGCGGGTCGCCTGGCCGCTGTTCGTCCTCGTCGTGGCCGCGGCCGGCGCGTCCGTCCTCGTGCTCGGGTACGACGCCTATCCCGGGGAGGAGATCCAGGCCCTCCTCGGGTACATGATCATCACGGCGGACGACGGTCTCATCGTGTTCGGCCTGTCCGCGCTCGTCCGGGCCGTCGAGCAGGTGCACGGCACCCGGGAGGAGCTGGCCCGGGCAGCCCTGGCCAAGGAGCGCCTGCGGCTGGACGGGGAGTTACGCGGCGTCCTCGGCGGAAAGCTGCGGGCGATCGCGTTCCGGATGCGGAAGGCGGCCCAGGAGGCGCCCGGGGCGGCTCGGAGCGACCTCCGGGGTGCCGAACCCGCCCGGCGCGACCTCGGAGGAGATGCCGAACTCGCCCGGCGCGAACTTCGGGAAGGGGTCGAGCTCGCGCGGCGCACGCTAGCGGAGGTGCGGGCCACGGCCGGCGCCTACCGTGCCGCCGCTCCTCAGGAGGTCCCGCCGCCGATCGAGTCGCCGCGCCTGGCCCGGCACGTGCTGCTCGCGGTCCTGCTCATCCAGTGCGTGCTCGTCCTGAGGGTGATGGCACCCACGCACCCCTACGACTGGCCGGCCTTCGCTCTCGCGGCGGCCCTGCTCGCCGCCGTCGTCATCCTCCAGGTGCTGCCGCCGTCGCGGGCGGCGCTGATCGCGCAGAGCCTGCTGATCCTGCTGCCGCTCGCCGTCTTCCCCGAGGCCTGGGACCGCTTGCTCAGCGTCTTCACGGGCAAGCTGCTGCTCAACGTACGGCCGCCGCTCTCCTGGGCGATGACCGGGCTTGTCCTGGCCGGGCACCTCACCTGGCTCCTCCACTCCGTGGACAGCGGCGCCCTGTTCGTCGACGACGTCGCCGCGGCGCTCTCCCAGTTCGGCGGCCACATCATGATCATGTGGCTCGTGTACTGCCTCGGACGCCTGAGCGGGCTCCTCACCGTGCTCGAGCGGATGCGGCACGAGCTCGCCGAGGCGGCGGTCCGCCGCGAACGGGTGCGCGTCGCCGGCGACCTGCACGACGTGCTGGGCTTCAGCCTGTCGGCGGTCGCGCTGAAGGGCGAGGTGGCCGAACGCCTGCTGGACACCGACCCCTCGCGGGCCAGGTCCGAGATCGCCGCCCTCGGGTCGCTGGTCGAACGAGCGGTGGCGGAGCTCGGCTCCATCGCCGGGAACCGGGTCGAGCTGCGGCTCCGTACCGAGGTCGACGCGGCCCGCGAGGTGCTGGCGAGCGCGGGCATCGAGGTTGTGACGAGCGTCGGGACGGGCCCGCTGGCGGCGGAGGTCGACACCGCGCTGGCCGCCGTGCTCCGTGAGGGCGTCACCAACGTCCTGCGCCACAGCCGGGCCCGCACCTGCGAGATCACCGTGTCGGAGGCGGCGGGGTCCGTACGGCTGCGGCTGGTCAACGACGGCGCCACCGAACGGCCGGGGGAGCGGGGGACGGGGCTCGACAGCATCGCGTCGCGGACCGGCGGGCGGCTGGCGGCGGGGCACCGCCCCGGTGGCAGGTTCGAGGTGCTCGCCGAGTTCCGCACCGATCCGGCCGACACCACCCAGGCCGCCCAGGAGGCGAGCAGCCCGTCCCAGTAGCGTTCGAGGAGGAGAAACCGTACGACCGCGGTCCATTTGTCCATCCCGTCCGGAGCCCGCATGTCTTCGCATCCGACCGTCGTGCCCGACCTGTCCGGCGGCGTCTCCGGCGCCGCCGCCCTGGAACCTCTGCTGCGCACGGTGCTGACCGCCCTCTCGGAAGGCGCGGCACGGCGTGGCGGGCCGATCCCCGCCGGTACGCCCGGCGAGCTCTTCGCGGGAGTCGCCCAGGGCTTCGCCGGGCCGGGCGGTGACGCCCTGCGCCGGTTCACCGAGCTGGTGGCCGCCGGCAGCGCCGACCCGGCCGACCCGGCCTGCGCCGCGCACCTGCACTGCCCGCCGCTCGCCGTCGCCGTGGCCGCCGACCTGGCGATCTCCGCGCTCAACCCGTCGCAGGACTCCTGGGACCAGGCCCCCGCGACCACCGCCCTGGAGACCCTCCTGCTGGGTGAGCTGGCCGGATTGGTGGGCTACCCGGACTCGGCCGCGGGTGTGCTCACCTCCGGCGGCACCGAGTCCAACTTCATGGGCCTGATGCTGGCCAGGGACCGGGTGCTGGGTCATGCGACCGGCCACCGGATCGAGCGGAGCGGCCTGCCGGCGAACGCGCCGCGGGCGCGGATCTTCGCCTCCGCCGCCGCCCACTTCTCGACACGGCGCGCCGCGGCCCTGCTGGGCCTGGGCGAGGACGCGGTCGTGACCATCCCGGTGGACGGCGAGCTGCGGATGCGGCCGGAGGAGCTGGCCGCCGCGCTGCGGGAGTGCGTGCGGCGGGGCGAGCTGCCGATGGCCGTCGTCGCCACGGCCGGCACCACCGACACGGGCGCGATCGACCCGCTGGGAACCTGCGCGGAGCTGGCCGCCGAGCACGGGGCCTGGCTGCACGTGGACGCCGCCTACGGCGGTGGCGCCCTGCTGTCCGACCGGCTGGCTCCGCTGCTGGCGGGCATCGAGCGGGCCGACTCGGTGTCCCTGGACTGGCACAAGCTGGGCTGGCAGCCCGTCGCCGCGGGCGTCTTCCTGGTACGGCGGGCCGAGACGTACGAGTCGTTGGAGCGGCGCGCGGCCTACCTCAACCCGGCCGACGACGAGGAGGCCGGCTACACCAGCCTGCTCGGGCATTCGCTGCGCACCACCCGCCGCCCCGACGGCTTCAAGATCGCCGTCACGCTGGCGACCTTCGGCAGGGACGGCCTGGGCCGCCTCGTGGACGCCTGCCACGATCTGGCGCGGGCCGGAGCGGCGGCCGTCCGCGTCCATCCCCGGCTGGAACTGCACGCCGATCCGGTGCTGACGGCGTTCCTCTTCCGGTACCTCCCGGCGGACTCCGCCCTGGCGGACCGGGTGAACGCCGGGCTGCGCCGCCGCCTGCTCCACGAGGGACGCGCCGTCGTCGGCCGTACCGAGCTCCCGGGAGCGGGGCCGGGCCGCGTGCGGCTCAAGCTCACCCTGCTCAACCCGCACACGACCGCTGCCGAGGTGGAGCGGCTCGTCCACCTGGTCGCCGCCGCGGGCGAGGCCGAGGAGGAGACGCTGTGAAACGGGGCCTCTAAGCTGAGTGACCGTGACGACGCAGCGAGCCGAATTGCGCACATGAGCGTGGTCCGCGTTCTCCTCGCGGAGGACATGCTCCTCCTGCGCGAGGCGCTCGTGGAGCTGCTCCACCTCCACGACGGCATCGACGTGGTGGCCCAGGTGTCCAGCGGGGCGGAGATCGTGGTGGCGGCGGAGCGTCACCGGCCGGACGTCGCGGTGATCGACATCGACCTGCCGGGGATGGACGGCATCACGGCCGCCGCCGAGCTGAACGACCGGCTGCCCGACTGCCGGGTGCTCATCCTGACCGCGCTGAGCAGGCCGGGCGAGCTGCGCCGTGCGCTCGATGCGAGGGTCGCCGGGTTCGTACCCAAGGACATCAGGCCCGGCGACCTCGTCGCCGCGATCCGGACGGTCGCCGCCGGAGGTGAGGTGGTGGACCCCGCCCTGGCCATGACCGCGTTGCGGGCGCCGGAGAGCCCGCTCACCCAGCGCGAGACGGAGGTGCTGCGGATGTCGGCGACCGGCGCCCAGCCCTTGGAGATCGCCGAGCGGCTCTTCCTCACCTACGGCACGGTCCGCAACTACCTGACCTCGGCGGTCGCCAAGCTGGGCGCCCGCAACCGGATCGACGCCATCCGCATCGCCTCCGAGGCCGGCTGGCTCTGACCGCGGCCCGCGCTGAACGGCATCTCACGATGCCGCAGCGGACGCGAAGTCCTCGAGGATGTCGTTGAAGTGCGGGCCGGCGGCGAACAGCATGAACCCCTCGACGGAGCCCTCCAGCTCGCCGGCTGCCATCGCCGCTGACGACCACGGCGGCGACCAGGTCCGGATGCTCCAGCGCGGTGTCGACCGCGAGCGCGCCGAGCTGCGCCGGATCGGCGGTGACCTCACCGACGCCGAGGTCACCGCCTGCCTCCGGGTCCTGTCGCGCCTGCTCGGGCATCTCGACGACATCGACATGGACTGATCGGGACCTTCATCCCACGATGTAGTCCTTGAGCGGAACGACGTCCTCGGCCACCTCCACCGGGGGCTCGGTGGGCGGCTGGAGGAACCAGCGGGCCGCGGCCCGGCCATGCAGCTGGTTGCGCTCGACGTAGTCGCGCAGCCGGCCCTCGTACGCGGCGAAGCCGGTGGCGTGGTCCGGGGCCTCCGCCAGCTCGCCGGCCAGCACGTACGCGCCGATCAACGCCTGCGAGGTGCCGCGGCCGGAGGTGGGCGCGGCGCAGTAGGCGGCGTCGCCCACCAGCGCCACCCGGCCGGCCGACCACGAGTCCATCACGACCTGGCCGGAGGAGTCGAAGAAGAACTCCTCGGCCTCGCTCATGGCCTCCAGCAGCCGGGGCACCTCCCAGCCCGCGCCGGCGAAGTGCTCGGCCACCAGCTTCTCCTGCTGCCGGCGGTCGCGCCGGTCGTAGTCCAGGTGGTCGGCCCCGAACGACAGGCCGACGCGGAGCTCGCTGTTGCCGCGGGCGGCGAAGGCCAGCGCGTTGCGGCCGACGGTGTTGTGCATCAGGCCCGTGCGGTCGAGGCCGAACAGGTTGGGCGTGGTGAACAGCGCGCCGTAGATGCCCAGGTGGCGGACGTAGCGGGACTCGGGGCCGAAGGCGAGCCGGCGCACGGTCGAGTGCATCCCGTCCGCGCCGATCACCAGGTCGAACGTACGGGATCCGGCGCGCTCGAAGGTCACGTGGACGCCGGAGCCGTCCTGGTCGAGCCCCGTGATCGTGTCGTCGAAGAGGTAGTCGGTGGTGTCGCGGGTGGCCTCGTACAGGATGGCCGTCACGTCGGACTTGAGCACCTCCAGGTCGCCGGAGATGGCGGTGGCGGGCAGCTCGGCCAGGGGCGCGCCGGCGTCGTCGACCAGCGTCATCCCGGTCATCCCCGTCTCGTGCCGGCGCATCTCCTCCAGCAGGCCCATCCGCTCCAGCACCTCCAGCGCGCTGCCGCGGAAGTCGATGGCGGCGCCGCCGCCGCGGACGACCGGGGCCCGCTCCACGATCGTGGGCGCGTGGCCGTGCCGGTGCAGCCAGTAGGCCAGGGCGGGGCCGGCGACGCTGCCGCCGGAGATCAGGATCCGCATGGGGACTTCCCTTCTCGGTTGGTGTGGGGCAACCGTACGCAGAGTTTGGGCAAATGCGCAAGACGGGCGTCTCATGCGTGCGTGCTAGGCTGCCTGCCATGGGAAACCGTGAGGACCTGCTGGCCGGGGCGCGGCGCTGCCTGGAGGAGAAGGGGTGGGCGCGCACGACCGTCCGCGACATCTCGGCGGCGGCCGGCGTTAGCATGGCCGCGATCGGCTACCACTTCGGCTCGCGCGAGGCGCTGCTCAACGCGGCGCTGGTGGAGGCCATGCGGGAGTGGGGCGAGCAGATCGGCGCCGCGATGGCCGCCGTGGACGAGGCGGCCGCGCCCGGCGAGCGCTTCGAGGCACTCTGGGAGCGGCTCATCGCGTCGATCGGCGAGCACCGCACGCTGTGGCTGGCCAATCTGGAGGCCATGGTGCAGGCCGAGCACTCGCCGGAGCTGCGCGACGAGCTCGTGGCCGGTCAGCGCGAGGGCCGCCGCGGCATGGCCGTGCACCTGGCGGACGGCGACGAGGCGGACATCGCCGAGCGCGAGGTGCGCACCGTCGGCTCGGTGCACCTCGCGCTGCTGCTGGGCGTGATGATGCAGTGGCTCAACGACCCGGACCAGGCCCCGACGGGGGCGGAGGTCCTGGCGGGCCTGCGCGGACTGACCGCCCGGATGGGGTGAAGTTCGTCAATCGTTCAGCTCGGCGCAGCCGGCCGGATCCCGGGCAGGCGCCATCATGCCTCTGTGTACCGCATCCCGGTGGCCGTTGTGCTGGCGGCGCTCACCATGGTCACGCCGGTCGAGGCTGCCGTCGGCTGGCAGGTCAGCTTCCGCGGCGGAGCCCGTACGTACATCGCGGATCTCGCCGCCACCGGGCCGGCGGACGCCTGGGCCGCGGGCCGGCGCGAGACCAAGCAGCTCGATCCGCGGACCGGCTCGCCCGTCACCGCGCCGTTGATCAGGCACTGGAACGGCAGGGAGTGGACGGAGTTCACCGGCCCGGGCGGGTCCCTGCGTGAGATCTCCCTGATCGAGGCGTCATCCCCGGCCGACGTGTGGATCGCGGGGAGCACCGGCGCCCGTTCGGTGCTGTCGCGCTGGGACGGCAGGCGCTGGCGGCTCATGGGGTCGGGCCGGACCACGATCACCGATCTGGACGTCCCGGACGGCGAGCACGCCTGGGTGGTGGGCCGCGACGACCGTACACGGGGAGTGTTCTTCAAGCGCTATCACGGCGGGCGCTGGACGAGCCTGCCCGCGCCGGCGTCCCTGAGGGAGATCAGCGTCCGTTCGCCCGGAGAGATCTGGGGCTGGGGTCCCTCCGCCGTCACGCGCTGGGACGGCAAGGCGTGGCACCCGGTGGCGCTGCCTGCCGTCGCGGTGCCCGCGGCGGCCGTGCCCGCGTTCGGATCGGTACGGGTCCGCTACGACGCGGTGCTCGCCGCCGCGAACGGGGACGTCTGGATCGCCGCCGGGTTCCAGCAGGGCGACTGGACGCAGCCGGGGGCCGTCCTGCTGCACCGGCGCGGCGGGACGTGGGAGCAGCTCCGGCTGCCCGGCGACCACGTCACCACCCTGTCCGGCGACGGCTCCGGCGGCGTCTACGCGGCGACGACCCGGCAGTCGATCACCGCGACCCCGGACGGCCAGGACCCCTACGCCTACACCACCCTGTCCATCGACGCGCTCCGGTACGTCGGCGGCGTGCTGACCCGGCAGAGCGTCACCCCGCCGGCGACCGGATTTGAATGGACGGACCTCGTCGCCGTGCCGCGTACGGGCTCGGCGCTGGCCGCGGGCTTCGCCTGGAAACCTCCTCAGGGAGACGTGATCTTCCGCAACTCCTAGCGCCGCAGGTCCAGCCGCACCCTGGCCAGCCAGGACCCCCAGCCGTTCTCCGGCCGGCTGTCCCCGATGCGCAGGTAGAACGTACGGGCCTCGCCCCGCAGCTCGTCGAGGTCGAGCGTGCGCGCCGAGCGGTTGGACAGGTCGCGCACGTCGGCGCTCTCCTGCAGCACGGTCCGCCAGCTCCGGTTGTCGGCCGAGACCTGCACCAGGAACTGGTTGCCGATGTCCAGCGTCACCGAACCCCCGCTCACCTGGGCGGGCAGATCGAAGCGGTAGGTGGCGTGGCCGTCGCCGTCGGTGAAACGGGCGCGCCCGTCGAACACCTCGCCGTCGAGCTGGGACCCGTCGGCCTCCAGCAGCCACGGCTCCTCGGCGGCCGTGCCGGGCGTGAACTCCACGGTGTCGCCGACCACCGTGACCGTCACCTGCTCGGAGGCCGGCCCCTGGTCGGAGGTCGCGGCGAGCCGGATCGGGTGGCTGCCGGGACCCGCCGTCGCCGGCACCGTCACCTGGAACGTCACGGTCTGGGACGCGCCCGGCGCGACGGGACCGAAGGCGACCCCTCCCGAGGGCTGGACGGTCCAGCTCTCAGGGCCGGTCGCGGTCAGCCGTCCGGTGGCGGGCCGGTCGGCGTGGTCGGACACGGTCACCGGGAGCGTCACGGTCTCCCCAGGAGCGGCGAAGACCCCGGCGGCCTCGATGACCAGCGGTGACGTGGCGGGCGGCGCGGGGGCGAGCAGCTCGATCTCCGCGAGCGACGTGCCGCCGGTGAACCTGAGCCGGTAGTGGGCGTACGCGCCAGGATGCGCGATCTTGAACGGACGGGTCTGCAGCCGCCACGGGAAGCTCTCGCCGGCCCGCTCGTCGAGCACCTTCCACGACGTGCCGTCGGCGGAACCCTCCAGGACCCATCCGGACGGATCCTCGGAAGGCTGCCCGGCGCCGGAGGTGAGCGTGTAGTAACGCGCTTCCCGGTCGCCGTCGAAGGTGTATCGCACCCATTCGGGCAGCGTCGCCCGGGTGGCCGAGTCGTCGTCGAACAGCGCGCTCACGTCGGCGCCGCCGGCCGCCGACGCCGTGCCGCGCCCCGGCCCCGTGAGGTCGTGCAGCGGGGCGGGGATCCGGTCGTCGTCGGTGATCGAGGGCGGGGCGGCGTTCCTGCCCGTGCCCCAGCGCGACGGCTTCGGCCCCATCTCGAACACCAGCTCGCCGCCCTTGGCGATCAGGTCGTGCGGAAGGTACGTCTTGTCGTACGTCCTGCCGTTGACCGTCAGCCCTTGCACGTAGACGTTGCGCTGGCTGTTGCCCGGCGCCCTGATCACCAGCTTCCTGCCGCCCTCCAGGTGCACCGTCGCCTTCTTGAACAGCGGCGAGCCGATCGCGTAGTAGGGGCTGCCCATCTGCAGCGGGTAGAAGCCCAGCGCCCCGAAGACCTGCCAGGCCGACATCTCCCCGTTGTCCTCGTCGCCGGGGTAGCCCTGGCCGATCTCGCTGCCCAGGTAGAGCCGCGAGAGCGCCTCGCGCACCTTGGCCTGGGTCTTCCACGGTTGTCCCGCGTAGTCGTACATGTAGGCGATGTGGTGCGAGGGCTGGTTGCTGTGCCCGTACTGGCCCATCCGGATGTCCCGGGCCTCGCGCATCTCGTGGATGATCCCCCGGTACGAGCCGGGGAACGCCGCCGTCTCCTGGGTGGCGAAGAACGCGTCCAGCTTGGCGGCCAGCTTGTCGGCGCCGCCGTACAGGTTGGCCAGGCCGCGGCCGTCCTGCGGGACGTGGAAGGCCATGTTCCAGCCGTCGGTCTCGGTGTAGTCGAAGCCCCACGTACGCGGGTCGTAGGCGCTCGGCTTGAGCCGGAAGGAGCCGTCGGCGTTCCTGCCCTGGAAGAAGCGCACCGCCGGGTCGAACAGGTGGACGTAGTTACGCGCCCTGTTCCGGAAATATTCGTACTCCTCCAGGTAGCGGGCACGCTGCGCTCCCGTGGACCGCTCGGCCAGCGCCTTGGCCATGTTCGCGATCCCGAAGTCGTTGATGTAGCCGTCCATCGCCCACGACATCGCCTCGCCGGTCGACTGGACGCTCGTGTACCCGAGGAAGACGGAGGTGTTCAGGCCCTTGCGGCCCACCTGCCGGGTGGGCGGGGCGACGGTGGCGTTCTTGACCGCGGCCTCATAAGCGGCCACGGCGTCGAAGCCGGTCACCCCCTTCAGGTACGCGTCGGCGAAGGCGACGTCGGAGCTGGTGCCGACCATCAGATCGGCGTACCCGGGCGAGGACCACCGGGAGATCCAGCCGCCGTCCAGGTACTGCCGCACGAACCCGTCGATCATCTCCCCGGCCGCCTTCGGCGTCAGCAGCGCGTACGCGGGCCAGGTGGTGCGGTAGGTGTCCCAGAAGCCGTTGTTGACGTACACCTTCCCGTCCGCCACCGGCGCCCCGGTCTGGGTGGGCGTGCTGGGCGGGGTGCTGGTCGCCGACTGCACGGCGTGCTTGTGGACGGGCGCGGCGGCGGTGCCGGTGTTCTCGAAGCCGGAGTTGGGATAGAGGAACAGCCGGTACAGGTTGGAGTACAGCGTGACCAGCTGGTCCCGGCTCGCCCCTTCGACCTCGATGACGCCCAGCTTGGCGTCCCACGCCCGGCGGGCGCGCTCGCTGACCGTCTCCAGCGTGTCCGAGGCGGCGATCTCCAGCTCCAGGTTGTGCCTGGCCTGGTCGATGCTGATCAGCGAGGACGCGATGCGCATGGTGACCGTCCTCATCGTGCCCGCGTCGAAGGACAGGTAGCCGAGCACGTTGTCCCGGCCCTGGCCGGTCAGCTTGCCGCCGCCGGTGACCGGGCGGTCGAAGACGGCGTAGTAGAACATCCGCGTGGCCCCGGTGGACAGGTCGCTGCGCACGTCGGAGTAGCCGGTCACCACACCGCCGGCCGGGTCCAGGGTCAGGCCGCCGCTGTTGTTCGCGTTGTCGAAGATCAGCTTGGCCTCGGAGCCGGGGAAGGTGAAGCGGGCCAGCGCCGCGTGGTCGGACGGGGCGATCTCGGTCTTGAGCCCGTTGTCGAAGGTGACCGCGTACAGGTGCGGCTGCGCGACCTCCCGCTCATGGCGGAAGGCCAGCGCGCGGGCGGTACGGGACGGGTTGGGCACCCCCTCGGCCGCCGAGGGCATGAACTGGAACGTCTGCCGGTCACCCATCCACGGGCTGGGCTCGTGACTGGCGGTGAACGCCTGGATCTCGGGCAGGTTGGCGGCGTTGCCGGCGCGGTGGTACTCGTACAGCCAGCTCGTCGAGCCGGCGTTGGTCATCGGCGTCCAGAAGTTGAACCCGTGCGGCACCGCGGTGGCCGGGAAGTTGTTCCCCCGCGAGAAGCCGCCGGTGGAGTGCGTCCCCCGGGTGGTCATCACGTACTGGGCAGGGCTTCGATCGTCGTGTGCCGGGCGGCCCTCGTACGGCTGCCGCTTCCGCTCCGAGACGATCCTGATGTCGTCCACCCACCCGCGGAACCCGGTGGGCCCTGCCGGGCTGTCGTAGGCCACCAGGATGCGGCTGATCCGCTTGCCCTTGGCGACCTCGCCGATCTGGGCGCGCTTGTAGTTCCACTGGTCGGCGTACAGGGTCTTGGACTCGCCCTGCGCGCGCGGCGAAAGCCGGACGCCGTGCTGGTCGACGGCCTTGAGGTCGCTGAGGTACGTGCCGTCGCGGAAGGCCAGGTCCACCGAGACGTACGTGCTGGGGTAGCGCAGGTCGGCCGCGGTGAACTCGGGGAAGACCACGTAGGACAGCTCCGTCGTGGCCGTGACCGGGATGTCCACCTCGAACACCTTGTTGGTGGAGTGGCCGCCGGTCTCGGCGGTGGTGCTGCCCGCGTACTGGAACGCCCGCAGGCCGGAGAAGCCGGCGCGCGGCTTGGACACGAACCCGCCGTTCGGTCCCGCGCCGATCTGGCTGCGCATGTCGCTGGGCGGCGTGGGGCCGGTCCGGCCGTCCGACAGCTCCCACTCGGCCAGCTGCAGGGTCGAGCCGCCGCCGATCCGGGTGACGTTCAGCCGGTAGTGGGCGTAGGCGGTCGGGTTGGCGAAGCGGTACTCCTTGCGCTGGAAGCGCGCCGTGAACGTCTCGCCGGTCCGGGTGTCCAGGGTGGTCCAGCTCTGCCCGTCCTGGGAGCCCTGCAGCTGCCAGTCGCGCGGGTCGCGTTCGGGCGCGTCGTTGGCGGAGGTCAGCGCGTAGTGCACGACCGCGACCGGGGCGGCCAGGCCGTACTGGGCCCAGCCGGTGCCGGCGAACACCAGCCACTTGGTGTTCGCGTCATCATCGGCCAGGTTCTCCTTCCCCTCGCCGCCGGAGGCGTTCTCGCCGCTGGCGGTGAACCGGGCGATCCGGTCCGAGATGCTGCCCTCGATGCGTCCGGGCAGGGTGCCGATGACGTTCGCGGCCTTCTTGACGCCGCGGGCGTCGGTCTCTGTCGTGTCGGCCCACGTCGGCTGCGGGTCGCCGGGCTCGAAGGAGGAGGCGAAGGCCGCGCCCTCGGCCCGGGCCAGGGCCTGCCCGTCCCGCGCCGCCCGCTGCGTCTCCGCCGCGGGCGGAGCCGACTCGGCGGCCTGCGGGCCGGGGGGCGGGCTGTAGGAGGGGTTGGGGGTCGGAGTGCCCGAAGGGCCGGGATTGGGCACGGGTTCAGGTCCGGCCGGGCCGGTCAGCGCGGCGGCGGGTGCGGCGAGGGCGAGGGTGGTCACGGCGCATAAGACCGCCATCATAAGAGATCGTTTACGACGGGACGGGGAAGGCCAGAGGGTGCTCACAGCGGTCTCCCAGGAGGAGTGATGACAACGTTGTCAACCCCGATCTGTTAAGGAAGTTTTCAAATCGGCGGCGCCGTGTCAAGACCTCAGTGGGAGCCGACCAGGGTCTTGAGCGCGATGATGGCCAGCCCCATCGCGAGGTTGGCGGCCCCGGAGAGGGCCACGACCCGCGCGGAGGCCCGGGCCGTGACGGCCGCCGCGACGGCCCAGGCCGCCTGGCTCGCCACGGCGACGACCAGCGCCACCCAGGTCGACGCCTTGTCGGACAGGCCCAGCGACGAGGCGAAGGCGGCGCCGATGGCAGGGGGGAACGAGGCCTGCGCCACCGGCCAGTCGTGCCGGCCGGCCGTGCGCAGCCGCTGCCAGGTCAGGGGCTGGGTTCTGCTGGACACCACCCAGGCGTAGACGTGGGCGAGCCAGAACACCACGCCCGTGCAGATCAACACGACCACGAGGTCGCCCGCGGACACCGGCGTGCCGTCCACCGCGCTGCCGGCCACCACCGAGGCCGCCAGCAGCGAGCCGTACACGGCCCCCGCGAACTCGGTCCGCTCCTGGCCGCCCTCGGTGTCATGCGTGTCCATGGCAGCAGTGTCGTCGGGCGCCCGCCGGGCCCGGCCGGTCGGCGTGCGGGACGATGCACAGTTTTGGGCTGTTCGGGAAGATCGCCAACCTGCCCCGCCGCGCCGCGTGAGAGGATCTGCTGGCGATATGGCCTGGCTTTCGATCGTTGGGGGAACGATGTTCGCAATATCCCTGGGCGAGGACGGCGCGGAGCTGCGGCCGCTGGAGCCGTGGTCGGCCGAGGAGTTCCTGGCTCACATGGACCGGGCGCGGGAGTTCGTCGGGCAGTTCATCTCGTTCGCGGACCGGGCCACGGACCTGGAGTCGAGCCGGTCCCTGCTCCTGAGATACGCGGAGAAGGCCGCCATCGACACCGGGCGGATCTACGGCATCTGGTTGGACGGCACGCTGGTCGGCGGGGTGCTCTTCCGCACGATGGACGTCCTGACGGGCGTCGCGGAGGTGGGCTGCTGGCTGGAGCCGTCGGCGGCGGGCAAGGGCCTGGTGTCCAGGGCCGCACGGGTGATCATCGATTGGGCCGTCGAGGAACGGGGCATCCACCGCATCGAGTGGGTGGTCGCGTCGGAGAACGCGGCCAGCATCGCCGTGGCCCGGCGGCTGGGGATGACCAAGGACGGCGTGCTGCGGGAGAGCTACCCGTACCGGGGCAAGCGGCACGACATGGAGGTCTGGTCGGTGCTCGCGCCGGAGTGGCGCGCCGCCAGGCAGCCGTCCTAGCGTGACCGGCACCCGCCCGCCGTCCGGGCGGGTGCCGGGCTCCTCAGGGACTTCCTCAGGGACTGACGTGGGCGCAGTGGCGGAACACGTCCCCGGGGTCCCAGGCCGCCTTCACCTGCTGCAGCCGGCGATACCTGCGCACACCCATCGCCCAGCGCACCCGGTCGTCGTCGGCCTGCTCCAGGTTCAGGTAGGAGCCGGTGACCCCGTGCTTCCTGATCGCCGAGGTCACCTCCTCCACCCAGGCGAGGTTGGCGGGGTCGTCGCCGGGATCCACCCAGACGCCGACGGGGTGCACCAGCCAGCGCCCGCCGTGGCGGCTGGGGAAGGCGGAGTCAGGCGCCGTCCTGACCGCCTCCGGCAGCGGCGAGACGATCAGCTGCGACAGCGGGCTCGGCGCGGCGATCGCGGCGTCCTGCAGGTCGGAGATCAGGCTCGGCTCCAGGCCGGGCACGAACTCCGCCGACCACCTGTTGCGCCGCCCCGGCTGCGAGCCGTCGTCCAGCATCGACTGCAGCGCCAGGTACGGCATCGGCTGGACCGCGTCGAACAGCGGCGTCGCCGCCTCGAACAGCGGCCGGATCACCTCGGCCCCCGCCTCCGGGTCGCCGAGCCAGACGGGCGCGATCGCGAGGATCGGCCGTCCCACCACGTGCCCGGGCACGAACGGCGCCGGCGGCGCCGTCAGGAAGACCGCCGCGGGCGCGAAGTCGTCGTGCCCGGCCAAGTGCAGCCGGTCCAGGGCCTCCAGTACGGCGGGCGCGTCGGAGACCCGGTAACCGAGCATGCCGCCGAGCACCAGCGGGCCCAGCGGGTGCAGCCGGAAGGTGAACGACGTGACCACGCCGAAGTTGCCGCCCCCGCCGCGCAGCGCCCACATCAGCTCGGGCTCGCTCTCGTCGTCGGCGACGACCACCCGGCCGTCGGCCGTGACGAGTTCGACGGCGATCAGGTTGTCGCAGCTCAGCCCGTACTTCGCGGACAGCCAGCCCTCGCCGCCCCCGAGGGTGAGCCCGGCGACGCCGGTGTGGCTGATCCGGCCGCCGGGCACGGCCAGGCCGTGCGCCTGTGTGGCCTGGTCGACCTCGCCCCAGACCGCGCCCGCCTGAACGACGGCCGTCCGGGCGGCCGCGTCCACGGTGACGCCGCGCAGCGCCGACAGGTCGATCACGAGGTCGCCGCCGAGCGCGTGCCCGGCCACCCCGTGCCCGCCGCCGCGCACGCTGACCTCCAGGGCGTGCTGGCGTGCGTAGGACAGCGCGCTGACGACGTCGGCGGTGCCGCTGACCCGCACGATCGCGGCCGGCCTGCGGCTGATCATGCTGTTGTGCAGGGCCCGGGCGTCCTCGTAGCCGGCGTCCCGCGGGGTGAGGACCTCTCCTCGTACGGTGGCTCGCAGGTCCGTGATGTCGTGTGTCATGAGGCCAGCCTGAGCGGATGACCTTGCACCCCCGTTTCACGGACGTCTCACGGAATTCGCTGAGATAATTCCCCCATGCCCTCCCTCCCCGGCCTGGACGTCCTCGTGCTCGGACCGGTCACCGTCCGTGCCGGAGACGCGACGATCGTGGTGGATCGCCTCCTTGAGCGCGCGCTGCTGACCCGGCTCGCGCTCGCGGGCGGGTCTCCGGTTCCCGACGCGCGGCTGGCCGCCGACCTGTGGGGGGAGGCGGAGCTGGCCCGTCCCACCGAGCGTCTGCGGGTCCTCGTCTCCCGCCTGCGCGCCGCCCTCCCCGCTCTCCCCGCCGGCCCCGGGCAGGGCGCGGGCCGGTCGCGGCAGGCCTCACCCCTGGTCAGGACGCCTGGTGGCTACGCGCTCGACGCCCACGCCGCCGACCTGGTCAAGGCCCGGGCCGCCGCCGAACGTGCGCACGCGGCGGCCAGGTCCGGCGACCACGCGGGCGCCCGGGGCTCGGCGGCGCAGGCGCTCGGGCTCTGGCGCGGGAGGGCGCTGGCGGACCTGCGGGCGATCCCCTATGCCGAGCTGGAGGGGGAGCGGCTGGAGGCGTGGCGGCTGGACCTGACGGTGCAGCGGCTCACCGCCGACCTCGCCCTCGGCGCGGCGGCCGAGGTGAGCGCGGAGCTGGAGCGGCTGGCGGACGAGCATCCGCTGCACGAACGGGTGTCCTGCCTGCTCGCGCTGGCCCTCTATCGCACCGGCAGGCAGGCCGACGCGCTCGACCGGCTGGCCAGGCTCCGCCGCAGGCTGGCCGACGCGCTCGGTATCGACCCGGTCCCGGAGACGGCGGCGCTGGAGCTGCGGATCCTCCGCCAGGATCCGTCCCTCCAGCTCACGAACACCGCCCCGACGCAAGGCGTGATCGCGCCCAGGCCGCAACCGTCCCCGCTCCCTGCCGAGCCGGACCCGTCCCCGCCCCCTGTCCAGCTGGACCCGTCGTTGCTCCCTGCCCAGCCGGAGTCGTCCCCACCCCTTGCCAAGTCGCCCGGGCAGGAGCCGTCCCCGCTCTCCGTCGGGTTGCCCGCCGCGGAGCCGTCCCTGCTCTCGGCCGGGTCGCCGGGCCCGCCCCCTGCCGAGTCGCCCGCCCCGGATCAGGCTCGCCCCCGGGTACGCCTGCCGGGACCCGCGACGAGCTTCGTCGGCCGGGACGGCGAGCTGGCGGCGCTGGTGAGACGGCTCGCGCGGCCGGGGCTCGTCACGCTCACGGGCGGGCCGGGCAGCGGCAAGTCGCGGCTCGCCATCGAGGCGGCCAAGGCCGTGGCCCAGGCCCCGGTGTCCAGGGTGGTGACCCTGGTGGAGCTGGCGCCGTTACACCGGGAAGGGGCGGTGCGCGCGGCGGTGACGGCGGCCGTGGGGCTGGAGTCGGAGTCCGACGATCCCCTGCCGGAGCTGGCCGCGCGCCTGGACGGCGGGCTGCTGGTGCTCGACAACGCCGAGCACCTTGTGGACCAGGTGGCCGAGCTGGTCATGGGGCTGCTGGGCCGTACCGACGGGCTGGCCGTGCTGGTCACCTCGCAGCTCCCGCTGCTGGTGGCGGGGGAGGAGCTCAACCGGGTCGGACCGCTGCCCGCGCACGCGGCGGCGACGCTGTTCACCCAGCGGTGCGCTCCCGACCAGGCCGGTGCCGAACCCGCTGCCGTCGCGGCGATCTGCGCCGCCGTGGACCGGCTGCCGCTGGGGATCGAGCTGGCCGCCGGTCTGACCCGCACGCTCACCGTGACGCAGTTGGCCGCACGGGTCGAGGACCGGTTGCGCCTGCTGGTGGGCGGCGGACGCACCGCGGGCGGCCGGCACACGAGCCTGCGCGCCGCCCTCGACTGGAGCCACGACCTGCTGGCCGAGCGGGAGCGGCTGGTGCTGCGGCGGGTGTCGGTGTTCAGCGGCGGCTTCGACCTGGAGGCCGCCGAACACGTCGTGCCGGCCGTACCGGGCGACGCCGGCCCAGGCGGTCCCGGTACGAGCGGCACCGGCATGAGCGGCCTCGCCACGGGCGGTCCCGGCACGGGTGAAGCCGCCGGGGAGGGTGTGACCGTCGGGGACGTCGCGCCCGCGCTGGCCGAGCTGGCGGACCGGAGCCTGGTCACCGTGGAGACGTCCGGGGGCGGGCGGCGGTTCGGGCTGCTGGAGACCGTACGCGACTACGCGCGGGCGAAGCTGCTCGCCGCAGGGGAGACGGAGGGCGCGCTGGCCGCCCACCTGGGCTGGTGCGTGGCGTTCGTCCGCCGGCTCGGCGCGCCGACCGACTTCCTCGCGGCGGAGGAGGTGTCGGCCGTGTTCGCGGAGTGGCCCAACCTGCTCGACGCGCTGGAGCGCGCCCCCGGCACCGAGCGGGCGGCCGACGGCCTGCGGCTGGCGCTCGAACTGCACACGCCGTGGCTGATCCGCGGCTGGTACGGCGAGGCCGAGCGGCATTTCTCGGCCCTGGCCGACGCGCCGGGCAGCACGCCGACCGAGCAGGCGACCGCGCTGAGCGACCATGCCTTCGTCTCCACCATGGTCGGCAAGTTCGACGCGGCGGCCGAGCTGCTGACCAGGGCCGCCGAGCTGGCCGAGATCGCGTCGGACGACATGGTGACCATGAACGTCCTCTACTACCGCGGCATCGTGGAGATCGAGCGCGGCCGCCTCCGCGAGGCGCTCCCGCCGCTGCTCCAGGGCCTGGAGCTGGCCGAAAGCGTCTCCCACACGCAGCGGGTGTCCGCCTTCGCCGACGCGCTCGGCACGCTCCACCTCTACTCGGGCGATGCCGAGCAGGCGCTCCAGCGCTACGTCACCGCCAACGCCTTCGACCTGGAGACCGGCGACGAGCACGGGCTGGCGCGCGGTCTCAGCAACCAGGCGCAGGCGCTGCTGGGCATGGGCCACCTCAAGGAGGCGCTGGCGTGCGCCACCGAGTCCGACCACTACGCCGCGCGGCTGGACGACCGCCAGATCCTCCCGCTCAACGAGCTGATCAGGGGCGCCGTCGCCATGGCCGAAGGGGAGCTGGGCCGGGCGGAAGCCCATATGCGCACGGCCGTCGGCTACGCGGTCACCGACGGCTCCGGGGCGAGCATGGCGCACATCGACCTGGCCGACGTGCTCATCCGGCGCGAGGAGTTCGGCGAGGCGGCGGCGCTGCTGGACGAGGTCTACGCCGAGTCGGCCGAGCACAGCACGCCCTGGCTCGCGGCCCGGGCCGTGTCGGCGGCGCTGGCGCTCGCGAGCCGGGACCGGCGACGGGCCGGGGAGCTGGCGGAGGCGACGGCCACCGCCTACGCCGCCTCGGGCTTCGGCTGGCCCCGCTACGCCGCCCGCCTGGAGGAGGTCAGAGCCGCGCTCGCCACCGCATGACCCGCCCGCGAAACACCGGACTCAACTCGCCACCTCGGCCGGAACGTGTGAGGGTCAGCTTGCCACCTCGGCTGGGGCGCGTGAGGGGGGTCAGCTCGCCAACTCGGCCGGGACGTGTGAGGGGTCAGCTTGCCACCTCGGCCGGGAGCGCCTGGTCGTAGCCGCCGATCTGGACCTTCACCGACGGGACGTTCGTGTTCGGCGCCGGGAAGAGCCCCCACAGCGTCACCTCGGCGCCCGCCGGCACCGTGTCGAGCTTGCCCGGCGCGAAGGAGGCGCTCATCGTGCCGACGAAGTCGAAGTACGTGGGCTCGGCGAATCCGCACAGCTCCTGCCGGCCGTTCTGAGCCGCGATCGACAGCTGGCCCGAGGTGAGCTCCTTCGGCGTGAAGTGGTTCTCATACTCCAGGGACGCGGCCTCCGACCCGGGGTTGGTGACCTTGACGCTCGCCAGGAGGTAGCCCGACAGCCGCCGTACGCTCTCCACCCGCACCTGGAGCCCCGCGTCGGTCAGGTCGCTGCCCGTCTCCGGGGGCCGCACGGTGGTGTCGCTGTCGATCTGCACCTCGACCCGCCGGTTCTGCGCCCGCCCGTCCGGGTCGTCGCTGCCGTCGGGCTTGGTGTTGGGCACCACGGGCTCGCCCTCGCCGTGCCCCTTCGTCCGGTACGCGAAGCCGTCGCCGAGCGAAGGACGCAGCACCTGGCTGACGGCCGCGGCGCGTTCCTGCGACAGCGTCTGGTTGTCGGAGGTGCCCCCGATCGCGTCGGTGTGCCCGTCCACGGTGACCGATCCCGACGAGGCGGAGACCCGGCCGCGCAGCGCCTCAATGGCGGACTTGGCCGACGGCGACAGCTTGGAGCTGCCGAACTCGAACAGCACGTCGCTGGGCAGCCGGAACGCCTCACGCGTGCCGCCCGTCGTCTTGCAGACCAGCGGACCGACCTGGAGCTTGTTGTGCGGGCCGCGCAGGGCGGGGTCGTCGGCCGGTTCGGCGTCCGTGATCGGCACGGTCACCGGGAGCAGGCCGTTCAGCACGACGAGCATCTCGGTGGCCTCCTTGGGCGGTGCCGCGAAGACCGCCGTCACCGGGGCCGACCGGCCCGGCTCGATGTCGACGTCCTCGCTGATCCGGCCGTCCGGGCCCGAGCTGCCGATCAGGCCGTAGGCGGTGCCGCGGGGCAGGTCCACCAGCGTGATCAGCTGCTCGCGGCTGTCGAGGCCGAGCGCGCCGAGCGAGATCTCGTCGTCCGTGCCGTTGAAGAGCTCGAACTGCAGCGCCAGCTCGTTCTCGCCGGACCTGACCAGGCGCAGGTTCCGGCCCTCGACCGGCAGGGCGGACGAGGTGGGCCCGGCGACCACGCCCTCCGAGGACGACTCCGGCCGCGAGGGAGAGTCCTCCGGAGAGGGTGTCTCCTCCGGCGGGTCCTCGGGCCGGTCCTGCGCCGGGGCCTCTGGAGCCTTCACCGAGGCCGCGGGCTGAGCCGGCCGCCCCAGCGCACCGCAGGCGGAAAGGGCGAGCACGAGCGCCGCCCCGCAGGCCGCGCTCCTGGTCATGTCAGTCATTGGCATGCGGACCAGCCTGGGAGCACGGCGTTCCACGGACATTTCACCGGAGTCTCACCGCGCCGCCCCGGCCCCGAACACGCGGGTCAGAGCACTCTCACGGCTCCAGGCCGAACAGTGCCCAGGACTCGCCGGCGGCCAGGCCGGCCAGTTCGCGGCCGCACTCCCGGAGCAGCTGCGGGCCCGAGGTGATGTGCGCGGCGCCGGCGTGGACGTCCCTGAACAGCCGCTGGATCAGCCCGTCGCGCAGCGCCGAGGTGCCGCCCGACGCGTAGACGAAGTGGGAGACCTCGGTGATCGTCGACGTGATGTGGTTGAGTGCGAGCCGCACCATCGTCTCCTGCCGTACGTCGAGCGTCCGGCCCGAGTCGAGGGTGCGTTCCACGTCGTCCCACGTCTCGCGCACCAGGGCCGCCGCGGCGCGGAACTTCGCCTCGGCACGGGCGAAGTCGGTGTGGAAGGCGTCGCTGCCGGCGATCTGCCCGGTCCGCCCGGCCCGTGCCACGGCGTAACGGCTCAGCTCGTCCAGCAGCCGGCGGCCGACGCCGAGCGCCCAGGCGGAGTGGCAGATCAGCGCCTGATCGACCAGGCCGAGCCGGTAGATGGCGCCGCCGCGCAGGGGTTCGTTCGTGGCGAAGACGTGCGACTGCGACTCCGGCACGAAGACGTCGTCCATCGAGTAGTCGATGCTGCCGGTCGCGCGCAGGCCGAGGACGTCCCAGTTGCCGAGCGGCTTGACGTCCTCGATCGGTGTGATGAAGATCCGGACCTCGTCGGTGCCCTCGATGGCGCCCAGGCTGTGGACGTACTGGGAGTGCAGCATGGCGGAGGCGAAGCTCCACTGCCCGCTGAGGCGGAAGCCCCCGTCCTCGGGGACGGCGATGCCCGGCCGGGTGCCCTGGCCCGCGAAGAGCGGCATCCGGGGGCCCTTGAAGATGCGTTCGACGGCCTCGTCGCCCAGGTAGGCGCCGGCCGTGCCGTTCTCCAGGCAGGTGGCCATGACCACCCAGCCCGTCGAGGGGTCGGCGTAGGAGAGCTCTCCGAGGACTGCCATCAGCTCCCTGGGCGACAGCTCGGCGCCGCCGAGCGGCACTGGCACCCATATCCCGAAAAGTCCTGCCTCGTGTAGGGCGTCCATGACGGAGGTGGAGAGTCTGCCCTGCTCCTCGGCCTGGTCCGCGTCGCGCTCGATCAGCGGGCGCAGCGCGCGGGCTCGCTCCAGCAGGGTGTTGCCCGCGGTGTGCAGTCGCGGCGTGTCGCTCATGTCCAGGTACTCCTGTTCGCGATCGTCGGCGCTCTTACTCCGTCAGATCACGTATGCGGCGCATTGTCCAGAGCCGTTGCGCGACCTCATGGGCCGGCCGCCCGGCTCGATCCGCGGACGATCAGCTCGGTGGCGAGCTCGATGCGGCGGGACTCGATCTTCTCGCCGACGGCCGTGCGCAGGGCGATGCCGCCCATCTCGCGCAGCGGCCGGCGTACGGTGGTCAGCTGCGGCGAGGTCATGACCGCGACCTCGGTGTCGTCGAAGCCGACCACGCTGAGGTCCTCCGGGACGCGCAGGCCCCGCGCCCTGGCGGCCTGCATGGCGCCGAGGGCACTCCCGTCGCCGGCGGCGAGAGCCGCAGGCCGAGCAGGGCGGCTCTGCCCGTCTCCCCGTCGGGATAGCGGAAGCCCGACGTACGGACGTATTCGGCGGGCACGGGCACGCCCGCGGCTTCCATCGCGGCGCGGTAGCCGTGCATGCGTGCCTGGTTGCGGGCCGCGTCGGCGATGCCGCCGAGGTGGCCGGGGGCGGCTCGCTGCCGATCGTGATCATCGCTCGCCGCCCCGCGCCGACCAGGCCGCGGACCCAGGAGGTCCCGCCGCCGGTCATCACCGCCGTGCTGGTGACGATGACGGCCGCGCCCGAACCGGCTCCGGCCTCGATCATGCCCTGGACGGTCTGGGCGGAGTAGGTACACAGATCCGAGGCCACCTCCACCTGGACGGTGGCCGGAGCCGCCGTCCGCGTCCGGCGTGACCGGCGGGCAGCGTAGCCGTGCTTCCTGCAGCAGGGACTGCACCATCGAGCGGGTGGCGGGTGAGGCCGTTGAGGACCTTCGACACGGCGGCCACGGACACGCCGGCCGAGGCGACGTCAGGGATTGCCCGATCGGCAGACGGGCGTGGTGTGGTACTCGACGGACGCGCCGGTGGCGTCGGAGATCACCGCCCGGATGTCGTACCGCACCGTGGGCTGGCAGCCGATCCCCACGAAACTCCTGTTGTCGTACGCGGGGATGTAGCCGCCGTCGACGAACCAGCGGATGGCGACCGGAGCGATCGCCCCGCTGTAGGAGACCGAGCAGAGGAAGCGCCGCGCGAGCGGTTCGCAGCTGCCCTCGTCCAGGGTCAGGGCCATGGCCGTCGCCGGGCCGGCCGTCGTGGCGACGGCGGCCGACGCGGGCGCGACCGGGCAGAGGAGCAGGCCGATCGCCAGGACAGCGGGCGGGACGAGTCTGTACGACGTGCGCATTTCCTGTCTCCCTTTTGGCCGACGACGGAATCGGGGGTTTCGCGTTCACAGGCACGAGCGGGATCCCGCCCGGCATCGACGGCAGTCATGTCCCGGGCGTCGCCTCCAGTATGAAAGGGCGGGCAAGGCGAATCCAGGACTAGGAGGGCCGGTCGTTCGGCGGCGGCGTGAACTGGCCGTAGCGGACGGCGCGGGTCTGCTCACCCGAGTGCGGCTGGGCCTGGCCGTGCGGGGGCGCGGGGTACCCGTACGGGCCCGGTCCGTAGTGGGGGTTGGCGTGGTCTGGAGCCGACCCGTACTGGGGGTTGGCGTGGTCAGGGGCCGACCCGTACGGTGCGGCGCCGTAGCCGCCGTCGTTGTACGCGACGGGGCCGTACCCGTCGGCGCCCTGCCCGTACGCCGCTTGCCCGTACGCCGCCTGCCCGTATGCACCCTGTCCGTATGCACCCTGCGCCGGAGGCTGGATCTGGCCCGCGGGGAGCTGCCGCCACGACGGAGGCTGCACCGCGCCGGGCGGGGGCTGGACGAAGGACGGCTCGGAGTGGCGGCGCCGGCGCCCGCGGCCGCGGAGGACCTTGGCCAGGACCGCGACGATCACCGCCGCGACCAGCACGCCGGCCCCGATCAGCACCCACAGCAGGATCGGCTTGGGCGACTCGTCCTTGCCCGCGGAGATCGCCTGCTGCGCGTCGCTGATGTACTTGGCCACGTACGGGTGGTTCGGGAACAGCGCCTGGACCTCGCGGAACTTCGGCAGCGAGTCCGAGTAGTAGTGCCGGAAGAAGTCGTTGAGCGCCTCGTTGTAGCGGGTCGTCGTGGTGGTCTGGGCGGGCTTGATGTTCTTCTCGCCGAGCTTCTCCTTGATGATGCCCACCGGCAGGACGAAGCTCTCGCTCTCGGACGCCTCGCCGTTCTCGCTCACCGTGCCGGCGATCAGCATGCCGATGACCTTGCCGTCCTTGCTGAACACCGGGCCGCCGGAGTTGCCGTGATAGGAGGGCGCCTGGGTCTGGATGTACGGCACGCCGGTCTGGGTGGTGCGCTTGGCGTTGTACGGGCCCTCGGTCAGCGCCGGCTCCAGCTTGGACTCCAGGCTGAAGAACGGCGTATTGGTGACCAAACCGGGGAACCCGCTGATGTAGAGCGTGTCACCGGTACGCACGTCGGAGTCGTCGCCGAGCGGCACCGTCGGCAGGTTCTGCTGGCCGTTGACCTTGAGCAGCGCGAAGTCCTTGCCCGGGTAGCTCTCGCCCACCGACACCAGCTCGGCCGGGACCGGCTTGGCCGTCTTGTCCACGCCGCCGCCGGGCAGGCTCTGGACCACCGACAGGCTCTGCTTCAGGTTGCGGAGCTGCATGTGGTTGGTGTTGAACGTGACGTAGATCTGCTGCGCGAGCTTGACGATCTCCTCGTCGGCCTCCAGGCCCCGCAGCCCGCTGATGATCTCCTTGGCGTCCTGCTGGTTGAACTTCGCCAGCGCCTGCCGCGCGAACAGCTGGCTCAGCTCGGTCTCGCCGACCTGGACGCAGTGCGCCCCGGTGACCATGTACCCGTCGGGGGTGACCCACCAGCCGGTGCACAGGCCGCCGACCTCGGCTTCGACCGTGCGCTCCGGGGTGGTCGAGGCGAGGTAGGTGTCCACGTCGGCCGCGATCTGCTGGAACAGCCACTTGGCGATGCTGCGCTCGTCCGAGGAGATCTTGCCGGACGCCACGGTGGCGGTGGCCTGCTCCACGAGCCGGTTGAACGCGGTCTGGTTGATCGTGCTGGTCGGCACGGCGACCGTGCCGGTGTAGGTGAAGCTCGTCAGCTGGACCGCGGGCTGGGTACGCGCGGCCAGCCAGGTGCCGACGGGCACGTCGGGCCGCTCCTCGGGCGTGTCGGCCGCCGCCGGTAACGCGGGCAGCGCGACCGCCATGGCGACCGCCGCACCTGCGGCGATCTTCATCAATCTTGTCCTGAAATTTCCGCTCACATCCGGAAATGGTGAGGTCCGTCTCTTGTGCGTGGCTTGGAGCCGACTTGGGGGGTGTGGCGCAGTCCTCGCGGACCGGGTTGCGCAGTCTTCTCGGGCCGGTTTGCTCGGTCCTCGCGGACTGGGATGCTCGGTCCTCGCGGACCGGATGCTCAGTCCTCTCGGGCCGGGATGCGCAGGACGAAGCGGGCGCCGCGCTCGGAGTCCTCGATCGTGAGCGTGCCGCCGTGGGCCTGCGCGATCTCGCGGGCGATGGGCAGGCCGAGCCCGGTCCCGCCGGCGTCGCGGTTGCGCGCGGCGTCCAGGCGGGCGAAGCGCTGGAAGACCGTCTCGCGCTTCCCGGGCTCGATGCCGGCGCCGTCGTCGAGCACCTCCAGCACGGCCTGCCGGCCCTGCCGCCGTACGGTGACGAGGGTCTGGGACTCGGCGTGCCGCTCGGCGTTGTCCAGCAGGTTCGTCAGGAGGCGGGCCAGCTGCAGCCGGTCGCCCGTGACGGCCACGCCCGGCTGCAGCGTGGTGACGACGTTCTTCGAACGCGGCCTGTCGGTCTCGGCGGCGACCAGCTCGCCCAGGTCGACCGGCTCCCGGGAACTCGGCGCGCCCGCGTCCAGCTTGGTCAGCGTGAGCAGGTCCGTGACGATGGCCTGGAGCCGGTCCAGGCTGGCCAGCAGCGCCTCGCCCGTCGCCCGCCAGTCGGCGTCCTCGGGGTTGAGCAGCGCGTCCTCGACCTGGGCGCGCATCGCCGTGATCGGGCTGCGCAGGTCGTGCGAGGCGTCCCCGGCGAACCTGCGCTGCTGCTCCACCGCCTCCTGCTGCTTCTTCATCGCGGCTTCCAGCCGCTCCAGCATCTGGTTGCCGGTCCAGGCGAGCGTCCTGATCTCGTCGTCCACGTTCTCCGGTACGGGGAGCCGCATCCCGCCTCCGCCCGCGGTGATCTCGGCCAGCCTCTTCGTGATGTTGTGGACGGGCGCGAGCGTCCGGGCCACCACGCGCGACACCCCGAACCAGGTCAGGAGCAGCAGCAGGGCCGCCACGCAGATCTGGAAGAGGACCACTTTCAGGCTCACGTACCAGGGCACGGCCGGGGCGAAGGCGTAGATGACCCACGCGCCGTCCGGCTGGTACGCGTGCATGGCGACCACCAGCTCGCACCGTCCGAGAAACGCGGGCAGGTCGCAGAACTCGGCGACGTCGTTGGCCGTGTTGCGGTGGGGGATCGCCGTGGTGACCCGGGGCAGGCCGGCCAGGTTCGACGTCGAGGAGACCACGCGGCCCGCCGAGTCGATCACCTGGATGCCGTCGAGCCCGTCGGTGTTCACCGTCGGGGGCAACTCGTTCCGCTTGACCATGAGCAGCACGCGCAGGGCTCGGCTGGCCACGTCGTACGCCCGGATGTCGGCGGCCTCGTTCCGGATCGCGTACAGCACGAACGCGCTGACGACGACGTTCAGCAGCAACATGGCCAAGCTGGCGAGCAGCGCCAACCGCATCCGCAGCGACCGGCCCAGCCGTCTGATCACTCCACACCCCGGTAGTCAGAAGACCACATGGAGTGCGTTCGCCCCTAATTCAGGGAGATTCCCCCGCAAATCCGATAAGAGGGGCACTTGGCCGGTGTGTGGGCGGCTACGTTAGGCGTCCGGGGGTGATCACGAAGTCATGCGTAGGACGATCGCGGGCCTGTGCCTGGTGCTGCTCCTGGCCTCATGCAGCTGGTCCAATCGGGTCTCGCCGGGTCGGTTCGAGGCACGTGCCCGAGAGGTGGTGGCGCGCTGGGACGGCTCGGCCGGCGACCGCGCCTGGCGTTCGGGTTTCGTCCTGCTCGGACGGCTCCAGGATCGAGGCGGCTGGACCGACCCTCCCCTCTGGGTCACCCTAAGTACGGAAAACAGCGTGTGGAAGCTCGCGACCGAGTTACCCGCGGGCCCCTTGGCCGACGCGCCCGTGCGGTGGCCGGACGGCTCGGTCTCGGAGGTCCCGCTCGTCACCGCGATCGACGCGTACGCGGAGTTCACCAGGCCCGCCGACTTCATCGAGGAGGAGTGCCCGGCCAAGGGCTGCCGCCCGCTCCGGGTGACCGGGGCCGAGCTGGGCGAGACGACGCTGGAGACCAGCCGCGGCACGATCCGGGTGCCCGCGTGGCAGTTCACCGTCAAGGGGGTCGAGTCGAAGTTCGTGTACGTGGCGGTCGCCCCCTCGGCCATCACCCCCCGGCCGCAGGCCGCGGAGGGGGAGTTCGAAGAGGTGAAAGGGTTCGACCTCGTCGCGGGCAAGCCGCACGACCTGCTCCTGGAGTACGGCTACGGCTCCTGTGACCGCGTTCACGGGGCGCGGGCGTACGAGACCGGCAAGCTCGTGGTGGTGGACGTGGACGAGGAGGGCTCCGGCGGGATCTGCGACTTGGTGCTCCACATGGCCACGACCACCGTCACGCTGACGCGTCCGCTCGGCGACCGCCTCGTGCTCGACTCGGGCACGGGACTGCCCGTCGTACGCGGGGTTACGCCGCTGTACGGCCGCGGGTAGCAGGGGCACAATGGCGCGATGGCAGCGCAGTACGACAACACCGACGCGTTCCAAGGCGCGAGCTTCACGATGGCCGACCTCTCCGCCACGACGTTCCGCAGCTGCGATCTACGCCGGATCAAGATCGTCGACTCCTGGCTCATGGACGTCAACGTGTCCGGAGAAATACGAAATTTCCTCGTCAACGACGTGGACGTCACCCCCTACGTCGAGGCCGAGCTCGATCGGCGCCATCCCGAACGGGTGCGGCTACGGGAGATGCGCACGGCCGACGACTTCCGCGCGATGTGGGAGACCAACGAGCGGCTCTGGTCCGAAACGCTCGCCCGCGCCGAACGGCTGCCCGAAGCGGCGCGCCACGAACGGGTCGACGACGAATGGTCGCTCGTCGAGACGCTGCGCCACCTCGTCTTCGCCACCGATGCCTGGGCGGGCCGGGCGATCCTCGACGCGCCGGACCCGTTCCACCGGCTCGGCCTCACCCACTCCGGCTATCCGGCCGAGGACGCGGCGGCGCTCGGCATCGACCTCGACGCCCGCCCGTCGTACGCGGAGGTGACGCAGGCGCGCGCCGGGCGGGTGGCGCTGGTGCGCGGCATCCTCGACGGCCTCACCGACGCCGGGCTCGAACGGGCCTGCACCCGCTCACCCGCGCCCGGCTACCCGGAGGAGCCGCGCACGGTCGGCGGTTGCCTGCGGGTGGTGATGGAGGAGGAGTGCGAGCACCGCCGCTACACGCTGCGCGACCTCGCGACCCTCGAAGGCCGCCGACCACGATCACCAGGCTGACCGGCGTCACGCCGACCGGCACTGCGTCATCCGGCGGTGCGGAACGGGTCGTCGGCCGGTAGCCAGGCCGTGTCGGCGGCCAGGCCGAGCCCGCCGACGTCCCGGGTCAGCGCCTCGACGGCGGCCCGTACGGCCTTGCGGGTCTCGTCGCGCCGGCACACCAGGGCCCAGGTCCAGTACGGCGCCGGATCGACCACCGGGCGCTGGACCAGGTCTGGCGGCACCGGTGCGGTCTGGCCCTTCGGCGAGTTGACGACGGGGCGGCGGAGTCGCCGTACGTGGTCGAAGAAGGCCGGCCCGGTGATGCCGCCGTCGTCGATGCGCACGACGCGGGCGCCGGTGTCGCGGGCGAACTCCTCGGCATAGCGGTTCCAGGAGTCCCAGGTGGCGGTGTCGGAGTCCACCAGCACCGACGTGTCCTTGGCCGGGACCGCGGACGTGCCGGTGCCCGTGGAGATCGCGAAGAGCCGGTCGGCGCCGATCAGCCGGGCCTCCAGGGCGTGGGCGGCCAGGTCGTCGGCCCGTACCCAGCAGATGGCCAGGTCGATGCTGCCGTCGGCGACCCGTCCCGCCTGGGTGTGCGACGGCATGACCCACGCGTCGACGTGCAGCTGAGCGACGCCGGACACGCGGGCGGTCAGGTCGGGCGGGCGCCAGCTCACGTAGCCGAGCCGGACCGGCTCGGTGGCGGCCATGCCGGCCGCGGAGCGGCGCAGCTCGTCGGCCTGGTCGAGCAGCGCCCTGACCTGGGGGAGCAGCGCCTGCCCCGAGGGGGTGAGCGCGACCGAACGGCGGTCCCGGTCGAACAGGCGTACGCCCAGGTCCCGCTCCAGGGCCTTGATCTGCTGGGAGAGCGACGGGCCGGCGATGCGCAGCCGGACCGCGGCACGGCCGAAGTGCAGCTCCTCGGCCACCGCGACGAAATATCGCAGCTGGCGTAGCTCCATCCGCCCAGGGTAGTGCGCTGGGAGGCACAGCCTCACAACAGAGAGTGAACCGGTCGTGGCGGGATCGCGCCCGACTGACGCAAGGTTGAACCATGACCGCGCGGTGCCGGTCCGCCCCGTTCGCCGGCCGGCCGCGCTGATCGAGGCCCGGGATGTATGGCCTCGATCCTTATGAGAAGAGAAACCCATGAGCACGCACAAAGTCGCGGTGATCACCGGCGCGTCCCAGGGTATCGGCTCGGGGCTGGTGGCCGCCTACCGCAAGCTCGGCTACGCGGTCGTCGCGAACTCCCGATCGATCGAGCCCTCCGACGACCCCCTGGTGCGGACCATCGCCGGTGACATCGCCGCCCCGTCCGTCGGCGGGCGCGTCATCGAGCAGGCGCTGGAGGCGTACGGCCGGGTCGACACGCTGATCAACAACGCCGGCGTCTTCGTGTCCAAGCCGTTCACCGACTACACCGACGAGGACTACGAGCTGGTGACGAGGGTCAACCTGCGCGGGTTCTTCGAGATCTCCCAGCGGGCCGTCGACGTCATGCTCGCCCAGGGCGGCGGGCACCTGGTCAACATCACGACCAGCCTGGCCGACCAGGCCGACACCCGCGTGCCGTCCGCGCTGGCGGCGCTGACCAAGGGCGGCCTCAACTCGGTCACCAAATCGCTGGCCATCGAGTACGCCTCCCGGGGCATCCGGGTCAACGCGGTCGCGCCCGGTGTCATCCGTACGCCGATGCACCCGGCCGAGACCTACGACCTCCTCGCCGGTCTGCACCCCGTGGGCCGAATGGGCGAGATAAGCGACATCGTCGACGCGATCGTCTATCTCGAGACGGCCCCGTTCGTCACCGGCGAGATCCTGCACGTCGACGGCGGCCAGAACGCCGGCCACTGAGTCCCCGCCACCGGGTGCGTCCGCTCCCGCCGGCCGAACGAAAGGCGAAGTTTGACCTCCGTACGAGAGCACGGCACGGACGGCGGCGAGGCGACCCGGGCGGATCGGCCCTGGCGGATCGTCGGGCAGGGCGCGGCGGCGCTCGCGGCGGGCATGGGTGTCGGCCGGTTCGCCTACACCCCGATCCTGCCGATGATGCACGCGCAGGCCGGGCTGTCCCCGCGGCTGGGCGCGGAACTGGCCACCGCCAACTACGTCGGGTATCTCCTCGGCGCGGTCGCCGCGATCGTCGCCCCTCGGATCTTCGCCTCCCGGCGGGCGCTGCGCCCGTCCCTGGCGATCCTGATCGTCACGCCGGCCCTGATGCCGGTCACGCACGCCGGCGCGCTCTGGTCGTCGCTCCGGCTGGTCGCCGGGATCGCGAGCGCGCTGATCTTCGTCATCGCCGCCGACGCCATGCTCACCGGTCTGCGCGGTCACGCGCACCACCTCGTCGGCTGGGCCTTCGGCGGCATCGGCGCGGGGATCGCCCTGTCGGGCGTCGCCGTGTTGGTCCTGCGTACCACCGGCACCTGGCAGCAGGCCTGGTGGACGGCGGCCGCGCTGACCGCCGTGCTCGCGGTCCCGGCCTGGGGCCTGCGCACCGACCCGGCATCCCCGGAGGCACCCCCGCCCGCATCGCAGCCCACGCCGCCACCCGCGTCGCAGCCATCGTCGCCCGCCCCGTCCAGCGCCCGAGCCGGGTCCGGAGCCGGGCTGCGCTGGTTCGGGGCGCTGCTGGCCGGCTACACCCTCGAAGGGACCGGTTACATCATCGCCGGCACGTTCCTGGTCGCCGCGATCGACCAGACCGCGCCCGGCCGGGCCGGCAGCGGCGCCTGGATCCTGGTCGGGCTCGCCGCGCTGCCCTCAACGGCCCTGTGGGCATGGCTCAGCCACATCTGGTCCCGCCCGGCGCTGCTCGTCGGCGCCGCCCTCGTCGTGCTGGCCGCCGCCGCGACCGGCGTGCTGCGCCACCGCTTCCCCCATCACCTCGGCCCGCTGCCCCGCCGCGTCCTCGCCGTCCGTCACCAGGGAAGCCCGTGAGGGCCAGGGGACGTGGGTGAGCTTGTCGGGGTTGCTGACGGTGTAGACGTCCTGGATCTGGGAGCCGTCGGGGGTCATGTCCACGACCATGACGGCGTACGGGGCGTTCTCCACGAACAGCACCGCGCAGGGATCGCCGTTGACCTGGCGGTACTGGATGTCCAGCCCGTCGAGGGGCTGGGCGGCGCGGGAGACGAGCACGCGGGAGACGTTGTCGCGGCCGCGGATGGGGCGCGGGCCGCCGGCGTTCGACTTGCCGCCGCCGTCGGCCCACAGCGTCACGTCCGGTGCCAGGAGCTCCATCAGCCCTTCCAGGTCGCCGCCGAAGGCCGCGGCCACGAACCGCTCGGTCACCTGCCGCTGGAGGCCCGGGGCGACCTGGGTACGGGGGCGGCGGGCCTGGACGTGCTCGCGGGCGCGGTGGGCGAGCTGCCGCACCGCGGCGGGGTTGCGGCCGATCATGGCGGCGATCTCGGTGTGGGCGTAGGCGAAGACCTCGTGCAGGATGAACACCGCCCGCTCCAGCGGCGTGAGCGTCTCCAGCACCACCAGCAGCGCGAGCGAGAGCGTGTCGGTCCGTACGGCGTGGTCGGCGGCGTCGGGGGAGGTGACGAGGGGTTCGGGCAGCCAGGGCCCGACGTAGGTCTCGCGGCGCCGGCGCAGCGCGCTCTGGTGGGCGAGCGCCTGGTTCACCGCGACGCGTACGAGGTAGGCGCGCGGATGGTCGATCTCGTCCGGATCCCTGGACGACCACGCCAGCCAGGTCTCCTGCAGCACGTCCTCGGCGTCGGTGACGCTGCCCAGCATGTTGTAGACGATGGAGAACAGCAGTTCGCGATGGGCGGCGAACACCTGGGTGACATCGGACATGACGAACCCCCTATGCGTGTGACTGCTGCTCTTAGAGCCCCTGAGAGGGCCGTCGTGTGACATCCGTGCCGGAAAAGTGACCTGAGTCGCAATCCTTACCCATTTGTGCCGGATGACCAGAATGACGCAACAGTTTGTCGTCCCTTCAGCCTCTCTATGCACAACGTTCACTCTTGCGCTCCAACGTGTCCGCCCGAGAGCATGCCGCTTTATGGCCTGCTTATGCGCATATGAAGGGAACTGCATCAGATGCGGCCAATGGCAGCACGAAAGTCACTGGGCGGTTTAGGGGGCCGGGCGCGTTTCGCCCTGGCCGCCTCGATCGCGACGCTGCTGGTGAGCAGCTTCGTCACGGCCGCGTACGCCGACCCGGGGACGGCGGAACAGGACAAGGGCCGGCCCAGCCCCACGCCGACGACCACCGCCGTCCCGAGCCCTCCGACGCTCACCCCCGCCGACGGTTCGTACCTGGAGGGGGCGGCCAAGGTCGCGGCGGTCCCGACCGCGGCCGGTGACAGCGTCACGAAGCTCGCGGTCGACGACACCGCGCTCAACGCCACCCGTACGGTGGGCGTCTCCAAGCTCCGCTTCGACGTGGGCTCGAACTCGACGGAGGCGCAGTACCACAGCTACGTGCTCGTCAACGGCGAGTACCGCAGCGAAATCGGCAACTTCGTCAACGAGCGCGCGAGCATCGACATCCCGAACGAGCGCCTTGTCAAGGGAGAGAACACCGTCGAGATCGTCGTCGGCGCGATCCCGTCCTCGTGCGGCACGAACTACGACGACTTCGTGCTGTCCGACGTGGGCCTCGAACTCCTCGGCGAGGTCGCGGACGGCGAGGACAACCCGTACACGCTCTCGTTCGGCGACGGCAGCTGCGGCACGAACACCACGCTGCTGAAGCGCGCCACGCTCAAGTTCTTCGTCCAGGGTGACCCGCAGGGCACCACGGGCCTCGCCGCGGACCTGGACACCGCGACGCTGTCCAACGGCGAGCACACCATCACCGCCACCACCGCGGCCGGCGTGACCGTCAAGAACACCGTGACCGTGAACAACGCCCCGGCCGGGGCGCCGCGCCTGCTGCCGACGGACGGCACGCTCGTGGCGGGCACCAAGCCGGTCTTCGCGAACGTCCCGGCGAACAGCTCGGGCGGCGTCAAGTCCCTCACCGTGGACGGCGAGAAGCCCGTCACGAAGCCCACTCTGGGCAACGGCGCGGCGATGCTCAGCTTCGACGTGGGCGCGGACGGGATCGAGGACAAGTACGACGACTTCCTCCTCGTCAACGGCAAGCGCATCGACCTGGGCGGCACCTGGGCGAGCCGGCGCGTGACCATCGCGGTCCCGGCCAAGTTCCTGGTGCCCGGCGACAACACGATCAAGGTCGTCACCGGCGACGCCAAGGAGACCTGCGGCAACAACCGCGACGACTTCACGATCACGAACCTCGAGCTCACCCTCGACGGCGCCACCGTGACCGGCCAGGACCTCAAGCCGTCGTACGAGATGGGCGACGGCACCTGCGGCAGCAGCCAGACCCTCCTGCGCGAGGCCGAGCTGCGCTACAAGATCGACGCTCCGGCGGTGCCGGTCATCGAGACGCTCGGCTCGGGCCAGGCGACCTTCAGCTTCAACGTCGGCAGCAACTCGATCGAGGCGCGCTACCAGAACTTCCTGCTCGTCAACGGCCAGAAGATCGTGCTCGACGGCGACTTCGTCAGCAAGCGCGTCGACTTCACGATCCCGAACGAGTTCCTGGTGCCCGGCTGGAACACGATCGACTTCGTGGCCGGCACCTTCCCGACCTCGTGCGGCAACAACCGCGACGACTTCGCGATCTCGAACATCGCGCTCACCCCGGCGCAGGGCACGGCGACCGGGCAGCTGCTGAAGACCTCGTACAGCATGGGCGACGGCAACTGCGGCGACAACGTGAACCCGCTGACCGAGATCGACCTCGAGTTCCTGGTGGACGCCCCGGCCCGCGGCCTGCGCGCGGACCTCGACACCACCGCCATCAAGGACGGCAAGCACAAGCTCGCCGCCGAGTCGGCCACCGGCGAGGTCGCCACCCGCACCCTGATCACCGACAACTCGGCGCCGAAGGTCGCCAAGAGCGTCCCGGCCGAGGGTGAGAAGATCACCGCCTCGGTCGTCCTGGACGTCAAGCTGGAGGACGCCTCCGGCGTCGTGTCCGGGCCGGACGTCAAGCTCGACGGCCAGCCGATCGAGCTGGGCGCCCAGGTGGGCCCGGGGTTGCGCGCCGGCAAGCACACCCTGGCCGTGACCGGCGCCGACGGGCTCGGCAACACCACGACCCGCGAGGTCGTGTTCGAGTCCGCGGGCATCCCGGACGCGCCGGCCGAGCTGAGCCCGGCGCGGGGGGCCACCGACGTGTCGGACCCCGTCACGCTCTCGGCGAAGGTGGCCGAGCCCGACGGCGGCCAGGTGACGGCCACGTTCAACGAGGCGAAGATCCTCACCCCGGAGCAGGCGTACCAGGGCACGGCCCAGTCTCTCCCGACGACCCTGCGGGTGCCGGGCGAGAAGCGCGTCAAGACCGACGGGCTCGAGCCGGCCGACGGCAAGACGCTGGACGCGCCCTCCGGGCAGGACCTCGTCTACCAGCGGTACGACGTCGAGGTCCAGGGTCACGTGGACTCCCCGGTCCTGCGCTGGGAGGGCGCCATCGACCCCGAGCGCCTGGCGGGGCTGCGGGCGTGGAACACCAAGTCCAAGGCGTGGGACCTGCTGACGAGCGCCCGCGGCGCCGCCGAGGGCAAGACCGTGCTCACGGCCGTCGTCGACGACGACTACATCGACAGGCAGCAGGTCCACGTCATGGTGACGGGTGAGGACCCGTTCGCCGACGACATCGACCCCGGCGACCCGAACGGCTTCGCCGACCCCTCCTCCTACGACTTCTCGATCGTCCACTACACCGACACGCAGTACATCTCCGAGGGCGCGGTGGAGCAGGAGACGGCCGAGGAGCGTGCGGTGTGGGAGTCCGCCTACGCCGGCGTCGTCAACTGGATCAAGGACAACAAGGACCAGCGCAAGATCTCGTACGTCGCGCACACCGGCGACATCATCGAGAACAACATCCGCAAGCCCGCCGACGAGGCCACGCAGAAGCAGATCGACGGCGAGATGGAGGTGTCCTCCAGGCAGCAGAAGGTGCTGGACGACGCGGGCATCCCGAACGGCGTGATCGCCGGCAACCACGACAACCAGTCCGGCACCGAGAACGGGCCGGAGGCGATCTACAACAAGTACTACGGCCCCGGCCGGTACGAGGGAGCCTCGCAGGGCTGGCAGCACGCCAAGTACGGCGGCCCGTGGAAGGAAGGCGACAACCAGAACCACTTCGACCTGTTCTCCGCGGGCGGGCTCGACTTCGTCGTGGTCGGCCTGTCGTACGGCGTGACGAGGGAGGAGGCCGAGTGGGCCGACTCCGTCTTCAAGAAGTTCCCCAACCGCAACGGCATCCTGCTCTCGCACGACTACCTCGTGCCGAGCACCAACCCGGACGGCCGCGGCGCCGGCTTCTCGGCTCCCGACGGCTCGATGCTGTACAAGACGGTGGTCGAGAAGAACGCCAACGTCTTCCTCATCCTCGCCGGTCACGAGCACGGCGTGGGCACCAACGTGAAGCCGAAGGTGGGCCAGGTCGGCAACGGCGTCGTCGAGCTCCTGGCGGACTACCAGTTCTACACGGTGTCGGCCGACCGGCTCGGGCTGACCGCGATCGGCGGTTACAACCCGCAGGACCAGCTGCAGTTCGGCGCGAGCTTCTTCCGCATGCTGCAGTTCAACGTCAAGCGGGCGGAGCTGAGCGTGGACACCTACTCCCCGCTGCTCAACGAGTTCGGCGCCAACGAGTACGACCCGCTGCGCCGCTACAACGGGCTCGAGGACAACATGGTGCTGCCGGTAGACCTCACCTCCCGTACGACGACGTTCCAGACCGACTCGCTGGCGATCTACAAGCCCACGCGGGTCATCGGTAAGAGCACGGTCACCTCGGGCCAGGTCGCCTCGGTGACCTGGAAGCGACTCAAGGACGACACGGCCTACGCCTGGTTCGTCACCGCGCGCTCCACCGGCGGCGGCGTGACCGCCTCCGAGCCGAGCGTCTTCGTCACCAAGGACGAGCACGGCCGCCCCGGCACGTGGGGACCGGACTCGCCCATGTACCACTGGTTCAACCGCTAACCCAATCCCCGCCGCCCCCGGACCCCGGTCCGGGGGCGGCCCTTCATCCATATGGAGAGACGAGACATGCGCCGCATGCGCTGGTTGCCCGCCGTCGTCCTTGCCCTGGTCCTCGGCGGTGTGCTGGCCGACCTGGCGCGTCCCGCCCCGGCGGCGGCGCATGACGCGACCACGACCGCCCACGCCGAGGTGACCGGCTCTGGCCTGAACGTCAAGGCCGTGCTCGACCTCGAGTACGACCTCCTCATGAAGTCGGCCTGGCTCTACGCCGAGGCCTACGACGCGAAGGAGCGGACCGAGCAGCTCCGCCAGCTCAAGATCAACCGCGATGCCGTGGCCGACTATGTCACGCGCCGCTTCGCCGTGGCGTACGCCGGCAAGCCGTGCACGCCGGCCCAGGTCGGCGACGCGGACATACGGATGCGCGGCAAGGCGGCCTTCGCCGTGCTCACCTACACCTTCGCCTGCCAGGGCGAGAGCGGGGGGACGCACGAGATCTCCAGCGCGCTGTTCCCCGACGCCGAGAGCTTCGTCCACAGCACGAAGACGATGGTCCGCTACGAGCTCGACGGCGAGACGGGCTCGGCCGTCCTGGAGGCCACGGCGCCGACGGTGAAGGTCGGCGAGCACCAGGCGTCGAGCCAGATAGGCGAGTTCTTCGTGCTCGGCGCCGAGCACCTGCTCTTCGGCCTCGACCACATCTTCTTCCTGCTGGCCCTGGTCATCGGGGCCCGCCGCCTGCGCGACGTCGTCGTCACGGCCTCCGCCTTCACCGTCGCCCACAGCATCACGTTCCTGCTGGCGGCGATGGGGGTCGTGGACGTCCCGGGAGCGATCGTCGAGCCGGTCATCGCGGTGTCGATCATCGTCGTGGCGGTCGCCAACCTCCTGGGCCGCGACGAGGACAAGCTGGGCAAATGGCGGCTGCCGATCGTCTTCGCCTTCGGCCTGATCCACGGGCTGGGCTTCGCGGGCGCGCTGGACATCAAGGAGAGCGGGTCCTGGGGGCTGCTCCTGTCGCTCCTGAGCTTCAACCTCGGCATCGAGGTGACGCAGCTCGTGCTCATCGCCGTGCTCTTCCCGCTGCTGACGCTGCTGCGCCGCACGTCCGCGGCCCGCTGGGCGGTGGCCGCGATCTCGGTCCCCATCGTGGCGGTCAGCCTGTACTGGTTCTTCGACCGCATCCCGCTGCCGCTCTGACGGTTCCGCCTACCTATGAGGTAATCGACGCCCTTACGTGCACCCCGGCAGGATGTTCCTCATGAGGCCGCCGGGGCGGCGGCCCGCTGACGAAGGAGCAAGCCATGAGCGCGTATGCCCTCGCCCACCTGCGTCCTGTTGCGGAGCCGCACGAGGAGGTGTTCCAGTACATGGAGCGCATCCAGGCCACCCTGGATCCGTTCGGCGGCAGGTTCGTGGTGCACGGGGCGCCGGTGGAGGTGCGTGAGGGCGAGTGGCCCGGCGGGCTGGTGATCATCGAGTTCCCGTCGATCGAGCGGGCCCGCGAGTGGTACGACTCGCCTGCCTACCAGGAGATCCTGCACCTGCGTGCCGACCACATCCCCGGTGACCTGGTGCTGGTGGGCGGCGCGGAGCCGGACCACGACTCGGCCGCGATGGCGGCCGCGATGCGGGCCGCGGCGAACCGCTGAGGTCCCGCCAAAGGTGAACGTGGCATGCACGTTTTGTTAGGAAACGCGTCATTTGCACCCTCTACCGTGCCGGGCATGAAACGCATCTCCCTGGCGGTAGGCGCCGCCGCGCTGGCCGTGGGCATCGCCGCGACCGGCCCCGCGTCCTACGCCACCGCTGCCGCCACGCCGGACGGCGCGGCCCGGGCCACGCTGACCGGGTTCGCCTCGCTCCCCGCGCAGACCTTCGTGCCCGGCAGCGAGCCGTCCGGCTCCCAAATCGGTACGGCTCCGATCAACGGGGTGACCCCGCCCTTCTCCGGCCAGCCGGTCCAGGGGTTCAGCGGCATCGTCCGGCGCGGCGACGGCACGTTCGACGTGCTGTCCGACAACGGGTACGGGAACAAGGCCAACAGCGCCGACTTCCTCCTGCGCGTCCACCGCATTAAGCCGGACTTCCGCGCGGGCACCGTGAACGTGTTCGGCGGGTTCAACCTGTCCGACCCGCAAGGCCGGGTGTCCTGGCCGCTGACCAGGGCCGACCGCAAGCTCACCGGTGCCGACTTCGACGTGGAGTCGATCGTGCGGGCCGATGACGGCACGTACTGGATCGGCGACGAGTTCGGCCCGTTCCTGCTGCACTTCTCCGCGCGGGGCACGCTGCTGGAGGCGCCGATCGAGCTGCCGGGCGTCAAGGCGCCCGAGAACCCGACGCTGAACGGCGCGACCCCCAACCTGGCCGGCAGCAAGGGCTTCGAGGGCATGGCCCGCTCCGCGGACGGGCGGTGGCTGTACCCGCTGCTGGAGGGCACGGTCAACGGTGACCCGGCGGGCACGCTGCGGATGAACGAGTTCGACGTGCGCAAGCGCGCCTACACCGGCAAGCGGTGGACGTACCGGCTGGACAGCCCCGCCAACGCGATCGGCGACGCCATCGCGGTGGACCAGCACCGCTTCCTGATCATCGAGCGGGACAACAACCAGGGCGACGCGGCCGCGCTCAAGCGCGTCTACCTGGCCGACAGCCGCGACCGCGACCACGACGGCGCCATGGACAAGACCCTGGCCGCCGACCTGCTGGACCTGGCCAACCCCAAGGGGCTCGGCGGGTTCGGCGAGACGTTCCGCTTCCCGTTCCAGACCATCGAGGACGTCGTCATCCTGGACGACCGTACGCTCGGGATCCTCAACGACAACAACTTCCCGTTCTCGTCGGGACGCACGCCGGGCCAGCCGGACAACGACGAATTCATCACCGTCCGCCTGCCCTGGCGCCTGCACGCCCGCTGACGGGCGAGGGTCTTCCCGGCGGCCCGCCGGGAAGGCCCTCAGGCCGAGGTCATGTGGTTTGACTGGCGGGCGAGCCAGGTGGTCGGATGCCGGCGGATCTGGTCGATGGAGGTCAGCGCGGCGCCGATGACGGCGGCGTCCGGGCCCAGCAGGGCGGGCCGGAGCGTGATCGGCGCCCAGGCGGCGGTCAGGACGCGCCGGTCGATCTCGGCCCTGGCGTTCGCGGTGAGCCAGGACGCCAGCAGGGAGAAGCTGCCGCCCAGCAGCACGGTGTCGATGTCGAGGATGTTGAGCATGTCGGCCAGCGCGATGCCCAGCGCGGTGCCGGCCGCGTCGAGAGCGGCGATGGTGGCGGGGTGGCCCGCCTCGGCCCGGCCGGTGGCGGCTGCGTCGGGGGTGGTGCCGGCCGGCGCGGGCTCGTCGCCGAGGACGGCGGACAGGCTGGCGTACGTCTGCAGGCACCCGCGCGAGCCACACGGGCAGGCGTTGCCGTCGGGATAGACCGTCACGTGCCCGAGCTCGCCGCTCCAGCCCCGGGCGCCGCGCATGAGCTGCCCGTCCAGGACGATGCCGGCGCCGATGCCGAGCCCGCCGGAGACGTACACGAAGCTGTCGAGGGTGTTGTCGCTGGTGTAGAGCTCGCCGAGGGCGGCCAGATTGGCCTCATTATCGACGGTGATCGGCGGGTCGAACGGCAGGTCAAGGGGATGCAGGGCGTCGCGCAGCAAGGCCTGGGCGTCGACGTCGCGCCAGCCGAGCTCGGGCGCGGACTGCACGATGCCCGCCTGCACGGGGCCGGGGACGGCGAGCGTGGCGGTCAGGACGGTCAGGTCTTCGGCGGCCGTGGCGTCGATGGCGGCCCGGGCCATGTGGGCCAGCCGCCCGAGCACGTCGGGAGCGCTCCAGCCGGAGTACGTCGCGGGGGTGAAGGCCAGATGGCGGACGGTGCCGGTGAGGTCGACCACGCAGGCCGCCAGGCCGTCCGCGCGGATGTCGAGCCCGAGCCCGGCCGGCCCCTTCTCGGACAGCGTCAGGCCGACGCGGGGCCGCCCCGCGCGCCCGTTGTGCGACAGGCCGGCCTCGGTGATGAGCTTGCCGGCCAGGAGCTCCTCGGCGATGCGGGTGATGGTGGGGCGGGTCAGCCCCGTGACCGAGGCGAGCTCGGTGCGGGAGATGGGGCCGTCGGCGGCGAGGATGTGGCGGAAGACCAGCTCGAGGTTGAGGGTGCGCAGGTTTTCCTGCCGTACGGGTTCTTCGGACTGGCGGGGCCTGCTCGGCCGGACGCGCGCGGTCATGCGGCCGACCGGGCGGTGCCGGCGAGCTCCGCGGCCGTGGCGGCGGTGACGGCACCGTCGATCACCACGGTGACGACGTGCCGGTCGATGCTCTCGCCGGGCGCCAGCACGAGCGGCTCGTCCCAGGCCGGCGACGAGCAGACCCCGAGGTAGTCGCGGGCGCGGACGAACCACCTGTCCCGCGCGCCGGCCTCGTCGGCGTGGGTGAAGAGCGTCGTCCAGGGGCGGCCGTCGCGGTCGCGGCCGGTGACGGCGACCCAGTCGGCGGCCTGCCCGTGGACGCGCTGGACGTCGGCGCCGTCCGGGCTGAGCACCTGCGCGGCGCCGTCGAAGGCGGGGCCGCGCCAGAAGACGCCGCCGTAGCCGGCGCCGACCCGGCCCAGCGCCGCCGGGGTGCGCCACGGCAGCGGCCGGTCGGTGGCGTTGGTGAGCCGGGTGTGCACGCTCAGGGACCAGGCCGTCTCGTCCACCGGCCGGCAGGTGATCGAGCGCTGCTCCCGCAGCAGCGTCGCCTGGCGCGGGTCGGCCCATTCGAGGGTGTGGTGCAGCTCGGTGTTCGTGCGGCGCAGCCAGCGCTGGTGGCGCTGGGTGCCGTGGTTGTCCAGCCAGGCCGGCCCGTGGCCGGCGACGAAGGTGCGCCCGCCCCAGAAGTTGCACCCGTCGAGGTCGGGGGCGGCCACGCTGATGCCGAACTGGTGGGGGTGCGAGTCGGGCGCCGCGTCGGTGACGGTGACGCCGGCGAGCGTGCGCACGGGATGGAGGTAGGGGCGCGGGGACGCCGACAGCGGCAGGTCGGGCTCCCATACGTACTCGGCGACGTCCTGCCCGTGCAGCCTCAGCACGGCGACTCCGCGCGGCCGGTCGGTGCGCGCGGGAGGTACGCCGGGAGCGTGCATGGTCGTGTCGCCGCCTCTCTGGGCCTCGACGAGGCCGAGGGTCTTTCCCCAGGGTTGAGCGTACGACACTTCCCGGTTCCCCCAGTTTCGAGATCGGCGGGTGTGCAGGGCGCGCCCCGGTGGGGTCACGCTGGACGGGACGCGGAGGTCAGCGGCAGCCCGAGGTCGTCGAGGCGGACGGCCTTCCCGGTGCGTAACGACTCGTTGCCCGCGACCCCGGTCAGGACGCTCGCGGCGCCGTCGAGGAACCCGGCCTGCCGGCGCAGCGGGTCGCCGGAGGCGCCGCGGAACACCTCGTCGAGCAGCATCGTGTCGCCGCCTCCGTGGCCTCCGCCGCCCTCGGGGATCGGCACCTGACGGGCGGGCTCCCAGTGCCGCTGCAGGAGGAGCCGCGTGCCCCGGCGGCGCGGCTGCTCCGGCTCGCCGTCCTGGCCGCCGTCCGTGGCGCGGGGGTCCACGGCGGTGGCGGCGGCGATGGCCGCGCTGGTGGCGACGGGCTCGACGTGGGTGCGCTCGACGACGTCGAGCTCGATGCGCCCGCCGGTGCCGTTGATCGCCACGCGGTATCCCTCCCAGGGGCAGTGCGCGTGCAGCGTGTACGACATCGACGCGCCGCGGCGGTAGCCGACGACGACGTTGAGGTTGTCCTCGATCGTGATGCCGTCGGAGAACACGTCGCGGTCGCGGATGTAGCCGTCCAGATGCTCGCCGTCCTGGTAGAGCAGCCGCAGCCGGTCGTCGGCGGCGATGTCGAGCGCGAAGGGGTCGCCCGGCCCGGCGGCGTCCCTGCTGCGCTCCGGGCGTGGCCCGAGCCCCCGCCTGCGGGCGTTGTCCGAGCCGTAGAACCGCAGGCCGCCGCGGGCGTACACGGTCTCCGGCAGGTCGGCGAGCCACCAGTTGACCAGGTCGAAGTGGTGGCTCGCCTTGTGCACCAGCAGGCCGCCGGAGACGGCCTTGTCGCGGTGCCAGCGGCGGAAGTAGTCGGCGCCGTGCACGGTGTCCAGGCACCACTCGAACGTCAGGGAGGTGATCTCGCCGATGGCGCCCTCGGCGATGAGCCGGCGCACCAGCGCGTTCCGGGGCGAGTACCGGTAGTTGTGGGTGAGGATCAGGCCCGCGGTGCCGGCGGCGAGCGCGTCGCGGATCTGCCGCAGACCGGCGACGTCCACGGTCAGCGGCTTCTCCGACACCACGTCCACGCCCTCGCGCAGCGCCTGGCCGATGTAGGCGGCGTGGGTGGCGTCGGGCGAGGTGACGACCACAACGTCCGGCCGCTCCCTGGCGAGCAGGCGGCCGAAGTCGCCGGGGTCGTAGTGCGCCATCCGCAGGTCGGGCCGGGTCTCGCCGACGAGACGGTCGTAGTACGCCATGCGCACCTCATTGGTGTCGCAGAACGCCACCGGGTGACCGACGTCGGCGTACGGGCCGAGCAGCGCCCCCAGGTACATGCGGGCACGTGAACCGGTGCCGACGAAGGCGTAGCGGCGAGGTCGGGCCATGCGTTTCGATCCCCTATTTCAGGCCGGTGGTGGCGATGCCCTTGACCAGGTACTTCTGGCCTGCGATGAAGAACCCGATCACGGGCGCGAGCGACAGGAACGACATGGCGAACATCTGCCCCCACTGCGACTGCCCCTCGGAGTCGATGAACTGCCGCAGGGCCAGCGGCACGGTGTACAGCTCGGAGTCGGTCAGGTAGATCAGCGGGCCGAAGAACTCGTTCCACACCGAGATGAACGTGAAGATCGCCGTGGTGGCGAACGCCGGCATGCACAGCGGCATGATCACCTTCCAGAAGGTGCGGAACGGCCCGCAGCCGTCGATGCGGGCGGCGTCGTCGAGCTCCTTGGGCAGCGCGCGCATGAACTGCACCATCAGGAAGATGTAGAACGCGTTGGTGGCCAGGAAGTTGGGCACGAGCAGCGGGTAGTAGGTGTTGAGCCAGCCCAGCTTGGCGAAGACGATGTACTGCGGCACCAGGAGCACGTGGCCGGGCAGCATCATGGTGCCGAGCATCAGGGTGAAGAACAGCTTGCGGCCGGTGAACTTCAGCCGGGCGAAGCCGTACGCCGCCAGCGAGCAGGACACCAGGTTGCCGATGATGCTCAGCACGACGATCACGAACGAGTTGGCGAGGTAGACGCTGAACGGCTGCTCCAGCGCGGTCCACCCGTCCAGGTAGTTGGCCGGGTTCCACTCGGAGGGCCACAGCGACAGGTCGGTGAAGATCAGCCGGTCCGGTTTGAGCGAGCTGGAGATCAGCCACGCCAGCGGGTACATCATGACCGCGCCCACCACGCAGAGCAGCACGTGCTTGGTGTACCGGGAACGGCGGGTCCGGCCCACGCGCTCGACGAAACTTTCCTCAGTTGTCATAGAAGACCCAATACTTCGCGGCCAGGAAGTTGACCGCGGTGAACGCGGCGATGATCACCAGCAGCATCCAGGCCATGGCCGAGGCGTAGCCCATGTTGAACTGCGAGAAGCCCTGCTGGTACAGGTACAGGTTGTAGAAGAGCGTGGAGTTGGCCGGCCCGCCGGTGCCGCCGCTCATGACGAATCCCTGGGTGAAGGTCTGGAACGACGAGATCAGGGACTGGATCAGGTTGAAGAAGATGATCGGGCTCAGCAGCGGCAGCGTGATCGAGCGGAACTGCCGCCACCGCGAGGCCCCGTCGATGGCGGCGGCCTCGTAGTACATGCCCGGGATCTGCCGCAGCCCGGCCAGGAAGATCACCATGGGGGAGCCGAACGTCCAGATGTGCAGGACGATGAGTGTGGTGAGGGCGTAGTCGGGGTCGGTCGTCCAGCCCGGCCCGTCGATGCCGAACCAGCCGAGGAACGCGTTCACGATGCCGTCGAGGCCGAAGATGTAGCGCCACAGCAGGACGATCGCGACGCTCCCGCCGAGCAGGGAGGGCAGGTAGAAGACCGCCCGGTAGACGGACAGGCCCCGGACGCCGCGGTTGAGCAGCATGGCCACGCCCAGCGCCGCCGCCAGCGACAGCGGCACCGACACGAACGTGTAGACGAAGGTGACCTTCAGCGACTGGTGCAGCACCGGGTCGCGGAGCATCTCCGCGAAGTTGTCCAGCCCGATCCACTTCGGCGCGTTGAGCAGGTTGTAGTCGGTGAACGCCAGATACAGCGAGGCGAAGAACGGGATGACCGTGAAGAGCATCCCGATGAACCACGGCAGCAGGAAGAGGTACCCGGCCCGGTCCTGGGGCGGCTTGGCGGGGCGCCTGCGCCGCGGCCCGGCGGACGCCTCCGCCCCGGCGACGGGCCGGTCCAGCACCGGCGCGGCCTTCGGCCCGCTCACCCGCCGAGCGCCTTCCTGCCCGCGTCGAGGAACGCCGCGGCGCCCTGCTGCGGCGTCTGCCGCTTGAACTCCACTTCGGCGGCGATCGACTGCAGGCCGGAGGCGATGCTGCTCGACCCCGGCGGGTACGTGTAGGAGCGCGGCAGCTCCTCCTTCTGCAGCCCGATCAGGTAGTCGGTGGCCACCTGGTCGTCCGCCGCCAGGCTCGGCCTGACCTCGGTGGCCACCTTGGCGTTGGCGGGCACGCCGCGGGTCGTGCCGGTCGCCCTGGAGGCGTCCGGGTCGTTGATGAGGAAGTTGAGCAGCTTCAGCGTCTCGGCCGGGTGCTTGGACTTCGCGGCGACCGACCACAGGGCCGGGGTGTCGATCGACTGGCCGCGCCGCTTCTCGGTGGTCTCGCCGGGCATGCGGAGCAGGACGAGGTTGCCCCCGGCGGCGGCGTTGTAGCCCAGGAAGTTGTTGGTGGGGATGATCTGCGACGCGATCGCGCCCTTGGCCAGGTACGACTGCTCGGCGCCGCCTCCCACGTTCTCGAAGAACCCGGCCGGCGGGAAGCCGCCGTCGGCCCGCATGGACTGGAACATCTCGAACCAGGCGACGAGGGTGGCCTCGCTGATGCCGAGCTTGCCGTCGGCGGTGTAGAAGTCCTCGCCGCGCTGGCGGGTGAACACGATGAGGTTGGCCAGCGTGTACGCCTCGAAGCCGGTGCCGTACACCTTCTTGCCGCTGGCCTTGCTGATCTCGCGGGCGAAGGTGGCCAGGTCCTGCCAGCTCCAGGTGTTCCCGTCCGGGATCTTCACGCCGTACTTCTCGGTCAGCGTCCTGTTGACGACGAAACCGATGCTGTTCAGGCCGGAGGCGACGCCGAAGTTCTTGTCGCCGACGGCCGCGAGCGCCCGTACGCTCCCGCTCAGCCCGGACAGGTCGACCGCGCCGGCGTGCTGGTTGAGGTCGAGCAGCGCGCCCCGGTCGGCGTACTCGCGCAGGCTGTCCATGCGCATCATCATCAGGTCCGGCGGGTTTCCGGCCGCGAAGCGCGTGGCCAGCTTGTCCTTGTACGGGCCGCTGTCCTGATACTCGGTCTTCACCGTGACGCCGGGGTTCTTCTTCTTGAACACCTCCAGCGCGGCCTGCGTCTTCTGCGCCCGGGAGGCGTCGCCCCACCAGACCATGTTCAGCTGGACGCCGCCGCCACCGGATCCGTCGCCGCCCCCGCCGAAGCCCCGGCCGCACGCCGTCAGGCCGAGACCGAGGCAGGACAGACCGGCCAACTTCACCAGATTCCTTCGGCTTAACGACATCGGGGCCATTGGAGCGGATCGAGGGGTCATCTGGGCGCGGTCCCTTCGAGAGGGCGCCGGCGAGCCGGCGACATGACGTCCTGGGGGGTAGGGGGAAGGTCACGTTACGTCGGCATTTCGGGTTACGTCAACCCATGAAACAAATAGAGGCAACCGTTTGCAGTGTCCTGAAACGACAACGGGGCGGCGGGTTGCCCCCGCCGCCCCGTCGCTCGCAGGCCGTTACTTGTTGACGTGTCCGTACAGGAACACGGCGGCCTTCTTCAGCTGGGCGGCGCTCGCCCGGCCGGTGCGGTGCCGCTCCGCGGCGGCGATCGCCTGCTTCAGCGTCGTCTTCCCGGACACCTTGGCCGAGCCGTTGTAGACGCCGTGCGCGTAGTTCAGCCACGCGGCCAGCAGCTCACGGTCCAGCAGCGCCTTGGCGGCCTTGCTCTTGGTGGCGAGGGCCTTGTACGCGGTGGACAGCGTGGTGGCGTCGGTCAGCTCGGGGAAGACCTTGCTGCCGTTCTGCGCGATCGCGAGGTAGCACGACAGCGTCTGGTCGCTCAGCGAGCCCTTCCCGCGCAGCATCTCCTTGGCCCATGCCTTGGCACTCAGCGGCTTGGTGCCCTTGCCCCGCGTGCAGTCGTCGGGGGTGGGCACCGGCACCGGCTCGGTGTCCGTGCCGGGGTCGGTCGGGCGGGTCGAGGGGGTCGGCGCCGCGGTCGGGCTCGGCGACTTCGTCGCGGTGGGTGTTCCCGTGGGGGTCACCGTGGGCGTCACGGTGGGCGTCGCGGTCGGGGTCGGCGTGGGGGTCGGGGTGGCGTCCGGGGTCCACGGCATCGCCCTGGCGACGTCGATCCGCTTGGTGGTGACCGAGGTGCCGCCGCTGGTGTAGGTGATGTTCTTGCCGGTGGCCTTCAGCTTGTCGAGGAGCTGGTCCATGGACAGGTTCGGGTACGCCTGGCGCATCACGGCCAGCGCCCCGGCGACGTGCGGGGCCGCCATCGAGGTGCCGTTCATGGAGCCGTAGCCGTTGCCGGGCACTGAGGAGTTGATGCCCATGCCGGGCGCGAAGAAGTCCAGCAGCGGGCCGCGGTTGCCGAACGAGGCCACCGCGTCGTTGTCATCGGTGGCGCCGACCGCGACCGCCCGGGAGATGCAGGCCGGGCTGGAGACGCCGTCGGTGAAGCCGTTGTTGCCGGAGGCGACGACCGTGGCCACGCCGAACTGCTGCAGCCAGACGATCTCGTCCCGCAGGGCGCCGTAGTCGGGGTCGTCGTCGCAGGGCTTGGTCTGCTTCGGGCCGCCGCCCAGGCTCAGGTTGGCCGCCACGACCTTGTAGGCGGCGTGGACGCTGTCCACGTACTGCAGGGCCAGCTTCTGGTCGGAGGTGTAGCTGAGGAAGCACGGGGCGCTGGTGCCCAGCTCACTGCAGATGGGGCCGTTGAAGCGGGTGAAGACCTGGACGGGCAGGATGCCCGCTTCGGGGGCGACGCCGTCGGATGGAGCGTTCCCGGCCTTCTTGCCCGCCGCGATACCGGCCACGTGGGTGCCGTGGGCGCACTTGTTCGCCCCCTGGACCAGGCACTTGGCGGTCTTGGCGTCGGCGGAGCCGGGGCCGGTCTGGACCGGCAGGCCGTTCGGGCACAGCGACTCGGCCTGGAGGGCGGGGTCGTTGTCGACGGTGGAGAAGCAGGCCTCGTTCACGATCCGCCCGGCGAAGAACGGGTGGTCGCGGTCGATGCCGGTGTCGACGATGGCGACGGTGGAGCCCTTGCCGGTCCAGCCCGTCTTGTTGGCCCAGTCGGAGCCGATCAGCTTGGTGCTGACGTCGAGCGAGGGCGCGCTCAACTCGTCCTCGTAGATGGACTTGATCCGGTCGTCGGTCTTGAGCTTGTCGAGCGTGGCCTGGTCCAGGGAGGCGACCAGGAACTCCTTGGAGCTCGTCCGGTCGATGACCTTGGTCTTGCTCGAGGCCTTCTCGGTGGTGTCGGCCACGGCCGCCAGGCTCTCGCCGCCCTTGATCTCGATGATCGCGCGGACCTTGTGGCCGCTCTTCACCTCGGCGGCGAGGCTCTTCGCGACGGCGGGGTCGTCCGCGGCCGCCTGCGCGGGCGACGCGGCGGCCAAGGCGCCCGTCATCGTGGTGGCGAGCATGGAAACGCTCGCCAGCAGAGACCGTAGTCTCACTGGTCCTCCGGGGGGAACGGGCCCGTCTCGTCCGGACGGGGCTGCGTAAGGGGAGCGGGACAGCATCGAGTGCTCAGCCGGCCGCCGGTGTCGAACAAGATCCCCTTTGAGTGCGAGGAACAGGCTAGGAGGTTATGCGGAGGATAAGTAGGAATGAGGTGATTCCGTTATCTGGAAATCTCCGCAGGTCACATGGGTCGGAAGACGAACATGTCCCGCATCCGTGAGATAATGCTCTTATCGGAGCCCTCTCGGCCCCGGGCGCAGCCCGGGCGGGAGGGTTTTTTCATGCCCGCCTTCACCACGTGACCCGCGGCGGGCCCTTCCCTCTTCACCCCATCAAGGAGTGCCCCTATGGACCTCGGTCTGACCTGCCCGCGTTTCCTCTGGTCCGGCGGCGACGCCGCGATCGCCGACAAGTTCGCCGCCGTCGCCCGCGGCGCCGACCAGGCGGGGCTGCGCAGCCTCTGGGTGATGGACCACTTCTTCCAGATCCCCAACTTCGGCTCCGCGGAGGACCCGATGCTGGAGGCGTACGGCGCGCTCTCGTACGCCGCCGCCCTTACCAGCCGGGTGAGCCTGGGCGCGCTCGTGACCGGCGCCGTCTACCGCGCGCCCGGCCTGCTGATCAAGCAGGTCAGCACCCTGGACGCGCTCTCCGGCGGTCGTGCCGTCCTCGGCATCGGCGCCGGCTGGTACGAGCCCGAGGCCCGCGGTCTCGGACTGCCCTTCCCGCCGCTGGCCGAACGGTTCGAGCGGCTCGAGGAGACCCTCCAGATCGCCAGGCAGATGTGGAGCGACCAGGACGGGCCGTACCGGGGCCGGCACTACAGCCTGGAACGTACGCTCAACGCGCCGCAGGCCGACCCGACCATCCTCATCGGCGGCAGCGGGGAGAAGAAGACCCTCCGCCTCGTCGCCCAGTACGCCGACGCCTGCAACTTCCTGTACGGCGCCGACGTCCGGCACAAGCTCGGCGTCCTGCGCTCCCACTGCGAACGCCTGGGCCGGCCCTACGAGGACATCGAGAAGACCCTCCACATGCGCATCCCCGAGGGTGAGAGCGTCGAGCAGAGCGTCCGGCGCTGCGCCGAACTCGCCGCCCTGGGCATCGACCACGTCATCGTCGCCGTGCCCGACCCTGCCGCCGATTCGTGGCTGACCCATCTGGCCGAACTCGCCGCGCGGATATCCACCATCACGCCATTCGGTCGTAACGGGAGCAATTCCGGCTGAATAACTTTGCGCGATGCGATGAATATCTGGTCCGCGTATTATGGAATGGTGGTCTTCCGGATACTTGTCTCATGAACGCGCAGGACGTGGCCTTGCTGACCGCGGCGATGAACCTTGGCACGCTGGTCTTTGTCGGGCTCCAGACGAGGGCGCTGACGAGGCAGACCAGGCTGGTGGCGGCCAATCTCGAGTACGGCACCCATCAGCGGCTCATCGATTATCTCAACGAGATCAACACCATGATCATCGACAATGACCGCGTTCGCGAGATATTCGCGGACATCGACTTCATCGGCGACAGCGTCCGGCGAAATCCTGAAATTTCCGTGCAGAACATCGCCCTCGCCTGGTCGATATTCAACCGCTACGAGGCCGCCCACACCGGCTACCGGCTGGGCGTCATCAAGGACGGCGACTGGGAGATCTGGCTGCGCAGGATCAGGAAGGACCTCAAGATCCCCTTCATCCGCACGGTCTGGCTGCAGGACATGCAGAACTTCGACTACCGCAAGGACTTCCGGGACCTGATCAACGACCTCCTGTAGGTGACCCCGGCCGGCTCGACGATGGGAGCAGAACGCCACGTTTGACACCAAAACCTGACAGTCTCCTTCGCCGATTGCGATAGCTTGTGTACGGAATGATCACGAATGGAGGCCGTGACATGCCGGAGCAAGGCGGTGGCGGAGCTATGGGGATCGACGTCACCAGGCCAAGCGTCGCCCGTATGTACGACTACTACCTCGGAGGCAAGGACAACTTCGAGGTCGACCGCGACGCCGTGGGGCGGGTCGAGAAGGCGATGCCCGAGATCCGCCAGCTGGCCCAGGAAAACCGGGCGTTCCTGCGCCGTGCGGTGCGGCACATGGCCCGGCAGGGGATCCGGCAGTTCATCGACATCGGCTCGGGCCTGCCCACCGTGGGCAACACGCACGAGATCGCCCAGCAGATCATCCCGGACGCCCGGGTGGTGTACGTCGACAACGACCCGGTCGTGCTGCAACACGGTCGCGCGCTCCTGGCGACCGACCACAACACCACCGTGGCCGCCGCCGACATGCGCCGCCCGGCCGACGTGCTCGGGCACCCGGAGACCGTCAAGCTCATCGACTTCAACGAGCCGGTCGGCGTCCTGATGATCGCCATGGTGCACTTCCTCACCCTGGAGGAGCGCGCCTCGGTCATGGGCCAGCTGCGCCACGCCCTGGTGTCCGGCAGCCACCTGACGGCCACCCACGTCACCGTCGACGGCCACCCGGCGGACGCGGTCGCCCAGATCGAGACGGTGTACGCGGCCACGCCGACGCCGATCTACTTCCGCGGGCACGCCGACGTGGCGAGTTTCTTCGATGGGTTCGACCTGGTGGATCCCGGTCTGGTCACCATCGACGCCTGGCATCCCGACCCGGCCGACCCGGCTCCCGCCGCCACGCGGTGGCTGTACGGGGGAGTCGGCCGCAAGCCGTGAGCCGCCTCATCGAGGCTCCGCGCCGCCGGCGACCAGGCGTTTGCCGAGGCGCTGGGCCGGGGCCTCGATCAGCCGGTAGGTCATGGCGCTGAGCGGGATCAGGGCCAGGAAGTACAGCACCGGGTTCGGGATCACGTGCAGCAGGATCGGGTGCAGCAGGTAGAGGGAGAAGCTGATCACGCCGAGCCGCGCCAGCCAGCGCGGGAACGCCCGCCGGCGCAGCGCGAACGCCAGCCCGAAGGCGCCGTACGCGAGCGCGATCGCGGGCGCCCAGCTGGGCTCGTCCTTGGCGAAGAGCCCGCAGCCCAGCACCACCGCCACCGCGACGGCCGCCGTGCGCCAGGGGACGGCTCCCTGCTCGGCCCGGTACACCGCCGTCCCCGCGAACATCGTCGCCAAAATGATCACGCCCTGCCAGGTGCCGGCCCGGCTGCCCAGGATCACCAGCCCGAGCCCGAGGAGACCGCCCGCGACCGCGGCGGCCGTACGTACCCTGCCGTGCCCGAGGGCGGTCACCGCGATGGCCGCCACGACCGCGACGGGGAGCAGCACGGCGGCCACGTCGTCCCGGCCGCCGATCATCGTCTGCGGCACCAGCAGGCCCAGGCCCACGGCCACCAGCGCCAGGACGACGGCGATCTCCGCCGACCTGCCGGCCTGCCGCACCTGGAACAGCGCGACGCTGATCAGGTAGAACGCCATCTCGTACGAGAGCGTCCACGTCACGCTGATGACGGCCGGCAGGTTGAGCAGCTCCTGCAACATGGTCAGATTGCCGAGCGCGACCACGGGGAGAGGACGCTCGGCGAGCTGGGGTTCGAGGCGGAGCACGCCTGCCAGGGCGAGGAGCAGCACCAGGCAGCAGGCGCTGACCAGCAGGGGGAGGAGGCGGAAGGCCCGCCCGGTCCAGAAGGCGCGCACGTCGCCGCGCCGTTCCAGGGAGGCGGGGATGATGTACCCGCTGACCAGGAAGAACACGAACACGCCCCAGCTGCCGAGGTCGATCCGCCGGTCCACCTCCGTCCAGAGGTCCGGGACGAAGGTCCAGCCGGCGTGGTGCATGGTGACGGCCAGCGCGGCCGGCCCCCGCAGGGCGTCCAGCCAGGCCAGCCGGGCGGGGGCCCTGAACATCTGCCGGATTCTAGGCCATACGAGACCGCCGGGAGTCCACGTCTCAGACCAGCCGGGCCTCGTAGGCGGCGATGACCAGGTGGACGCGGCTGCGCGCACCGAGCTTGGTCAGCAGGCTGCTGACGTGCGTCTTGACCGTGCTGAGGCTGACGTACAGGCTCTGCGCGATCTCCGCGTTGGACAGGCCCCGGGCCACCAGGACGAGGACCTCGCGCTCGCGTTCGGTGACGTCCAGGCCGCGGACCGGTGGCACCGGGCTCACGTACCGCCGGATCAACCGCCGGGTGGCGGTCGGGGCCAGCAGGGACTCGCCCGACGCGATGACCTCGACGCTCCTGAGCAGGTCGGCGGGCGGGGTGTCCTTGAGCAGGAATCCCGCGGCGCCCGCCTGGAGGGCTCCGTAGACGTACTCGTCCAGGTCGAAGGTGGTCACGATGAGCACGCGCGTTCGCGGGCGGTCGGCGCAGATGCGGCGCGTGGCCTCGATGCCGTCCATCTCGGGCATGCGCACGTCCATGAGCACGAGGTCGGGACGGTCCCGGGCGGCCGCCGCCACGGCCTGCGCTCCCGTGGCGGCCTCGCCGACCGTGTGGAACCCCGGCGCGCTGTCGATCAACCGTCGGAAGCCGGCCCTGATGAGCGGCTGGTCGTCGGCCACCAGCACCCTGATCACAGCGGCAGCCTCGCCATGACGCGGAAGCCGCGCAGGGGACGCGCGCCCGCCTCGAACTCGCCGCCGAAGACGCGCACGCGCTCGCGCAGCCCCGTCAGACCGTGCCCGTACGGCCGTGCCCGGCCGCGAGTGCCGTCGTCCACGACCTCGACGACCAGCTCGTCTCCCTGCCGTTCGACCCGGACCCGGACGTGGCGGGCCCCGGCGTGTTTGAGCACGTTGGTCAGCGCCTCCTGGACGATCCGGTAGACCGTCAGCTCCATCTCCCCATCCACCTCGCCGTCGATCCTCAGCTCCACCTCCAGGCCCGCCGCCCTGGTCCGTTCGGCGAGCGCGCCGAGGTCGGCCAGGCCGGGAGCGGGGGCGAGCTCGGCCTCGCCGTCCTCGCGCAGCACGCCGAGCAGCCGCCTGGTCTCGCGCAGCGCCGATCTGCTGGTCTCCTCGATCGAGGTCAGCGCGCCGCGCATCTCCTCCGCCCCACCCAGGAGACCCGCGACGCCCGCCTGCACGGCGATCGTGCCCAGCCCGTGGCCGATGACGTCGTGCAACTCCCTGGCGATCCGCAGCCGCTCCGCCATGGCCTCCGCCCGTGCCCGCTCCTCCGCCTGCGCGGCGAGCTGCTCGGTGTAGCGCCTGCGCTGGCGTACGGCGGTGCCGGCGGCCCAGGCGGCGACCATGATCGCCAGCACCAGCCCGAGCTGGTCGCGTACGACGGCCGTCAGCGGCGGAGCCAGCACGCCCTGCGCCGCGACCGCGGCCGCCACGAGCAGCGCGACGACGGCCCTGCCCCGCGTCGCCAGCGTGTACAGCACGAGAGGCAGGCAGAGCAGGTCGGCGTGCGGGACGAAGAACTCGCGCATGCCGAGCCCGCCCACCAGGACGATCACGAACACCGCCCGCGGCCACAACCGCCTGACCGCGACGGGCAGGCCGGTGGCCAGGGCCGCCGCGTAGTCGAGCGCGTCGGGCGCCGACGGGTTCCTCGACGCGGCCAGGCCGACGAAGGCGGCGGCGAAGAAGAGGGCGACTCCGGCGTCGATCGTCACCCAGACCCAGGCCGGCACTCGGCTCAGCAGCGGGAGACGGATCTGTTCGCGCACGCCACGAACCTAACCGCGAGATCCGGGTGCGCGCATCGGTCCCAGGACCGATGCGCGGCGCGCAGTTCCCGGCGGATCGTGAAGGGCATGATCGAAGTCAGCGGGCTCACCAGACGCTTCAAACAGACCCTCGCCGTGGACGACCTCTCCTTCACGGTGCCGCCCGGCAGGATCACCGGCTTCCTCGGCCCGAACGGCGCCGGCAAGACCACCACCATGCGGCTGATCCTCGGCCTCGACCGGCCCACGGCCGGCCGCGCCACGGTGAACGGCCTGCCCTACCACGCGCTCGACAGGCCGCTCACCCAGGTCGGCGCGCTGCTGGACGCCACGGCGGTGCAGGCAGGCCGCCGCGCGGACCAGCACCTGTGGTGGCTGGCGCGCTCCAACGGGATCTCGCGGCAGCGCGTCGGCCCGCTGCTGGAGTTCGTCGGGCTCGGCGACGCGGGACGCAGGCGCGTCGGCGGCTTCTCGCTGGGCATGAAACAGCGGCTCGGGCTGGCCGCGGCGCTGCTCGGCGACCCCGAGGTGCTCCTGCTCGACGAGCCGGTCAACGGGCTCGACCCGGAAGGCATCCGCTGGATGCGCGACCTGCTCAAGTCGCTCGCCGCCGAGGGCCGGACCGTCCTCGTGTCGAGCCATCTCATGAACGAGATGGCGGTGACGGCCGACCACCTGATCGTCATCGTCCGGGGCAGGCTGCTGGCCGACGCGAAGATCGGCGAGTTCGTCCGGCCCGGCACGTCACTGGAGGACGTGTTCATGGAGGTCATCGGGAGGTACGAGCCGTGAGCGCGATCGCCACCGAGTGGATCAAGCTGCGCACGCTGCGGTCGACCTGGTGGGCGCTGGGCGTCGGCGTGCTGGTGGCGCTCGCGCTGACCGTGCTCGGCGCCTCGACGGTCATCGCGCGCTGGGATCCCGGCCGTACGGGCGACCAGGCCGCCATGGGCGTCGTGGTGGCCGTGTACGTGGGGGTGGTTCTGGCCCAGCTGCCGTTCGGGATGATGGGCGCGATGACGATCAGCGGCGAGTACACGTCCGGCATGATCGACGCGACCCTCGTCGCCACGCCGTCCAGGGGGCGGGTGCTGGCGGCCAAGGCGGTGGTCCTGAGCGGGGCCGCGGTCGCCGGCTCGCTGCTCATCGCGATTCCCGGCTATGTCTACGGACGGTTCCTGGCCGCGGAGTTCCACCCGTCGCTCCTGCCCGCCGGGGCCTGGACGGTGATCGCCGGTGGCACGCTCATGATCGTGGTGGCCACGCTGCTCGGGCTGTCGCTCGGCGTGATCCTGCGCAACGGGGCCGTGGCGACCGCGGCGCTGGTGACGATCGTCCTCGTGCTGCCGTTCGCCGGCCTCGTGCTGCCCGGCGGGGAGTGGGTCAACCGGTTCCTGCCCGGCTACCCGGCGCTCCAGCTGATCGAGCAGCTGCCGCCCATCATGCCGACCTGGGCGGCTTTCACGGTGCTCGCCGGGTGGACGGTGGTTCCGCTGCTCGCCGCCTGGCGGCGGGGGTGAATGTGCAGGATGCGGGGGTAGGGGGCGCCCGTAGTCGGAAGAAATGGGGAACGTGTATGAGCCGCATCGGGGAATGGCTGAAGAAGGCGGAGAACCTGGCCAGAGGGCATTCCAAGCAGGCCGACCAGTTGCTGGACCGGGCCGAGCGCTACGCGAAGGAGCGGACCGGCCACAAGTACGACGACCAGATCTCGAAGGGCGCGGACGCGGTGCAGGAGCGCTACGGCGGCGGTGGTCAGAAGCAGCCGCCCGTTCGGGACGAGGAGACCAGGGACCAGAGGCGCGAGGGCTGAACGGCCGGCTACCTGTCCTCGACGAAGGAGAGGTACCGGTCGGCTGAGCGGCGGACGGCCTCCGTGCCGTCCCCGTGCACGACGCGCTTCCACCAACCCCCGTAAACCCTCTCGAACGCGTACGGCTCCAGCAGGTCCAGGGCACGGCGCACGACGTGCGGACGTTCCGGGATGTAGTTGGGGTAGCTGTACATGAAGCTCACCCAGCGCCGGTCCTGGACGACCTGGAGGATGTCACCCGAGAACAGGGCACGCTCGGACGACCAGTGCAGCACCTGGCCGCCCTCGAAGTGCACGCCCGCGTTGATCAGGGTGAGGTCCTCCGACAGCCGGTGGGTGTCGCCTTCCCAGAAGACGACCGAGTCGTCCGGTCTGGCCACCCACCGCCTGTCGGCGGCGTGGATGTACACCGGGGCGTCGAAGGCCCGGGACCATTCGATCATGGAGCCGTAGAAGTGGGGGTGGCTGATGGCGATGGCCGACACCCCGCCCAGCTCCTCGACCTCGGCGACCAGGTCGTCGTCGAGGTAGGAGACCATGTCCCAGAGCACGTTGCCCTCCGGCGTGCGCAGCAGGAGCGCGCGCTGCCCGATCGCCGTGGGCGGGGCGGTGCCGATGCCCACCACGCGCGGGCCCTCCTCCTCCACCCGGCCGCGATGGCCCTCGGCCGCCAGGCCCGCCAGCGTGGTCCACCGCTGGCCGTCCCAGCCGACGTACTGGCGCTCGTCCTCGCAGATCGGGCAGTCGGGGCGCGGCTCGGCGTACTGGACGCCGCAGGTGCGGCAAATGGGCAGGTCGGCCGGTGGCATGCGGCCAGCCTAGCGCGGGCCTGTACGGTGATCGCATGGTCAGAGGGGGGTTGCTGGTCGCGGGGACCACGTCCGACGCGGGCAAGAGCGTGCTGACGGCGGGGATCTGCCGGTGGCTGGCCCGCAGGGGCGTGCGCGTCGCGCCCTTCAAGGCGCAGAACATGTCGCTCAACTCGTACGTCACCGCCCAAGGCGCCGAGATCGGCCGGGCCCAGGCGACGCAGGCGCAGGCCGCCTACCTGGAGCCGACGGTGGACATGAACCCCATCCTCCTCAAACCGGGCACCGACCGCCGCAGCCAGGTCGTCCTCATGGGCAACCCGGTGGCGGACGTGGACGCGATGGAGTACGGCGCGCTCAAGGACCTCCTGCGCGCCACCGCGCTGGAGGCGCTCGAAAGGCTCAGAGGTCAGTACGACGTGGTCGTGTGCGAGGGCGCGGGCAGCCCCGCCGAGATCAACCTGCGCCGCGGCGACATCGCCAACATGGGCCTGGCCAGGGCCGCCGACCTGCCCGTGATCGTGGTCGGCGACATCGACAGGGGAGGGGTGTTCGCCGCGTTCTACGGCACGGTGGGCCTCTTAGACGCAGACGACCAATCGCATATTTCCGGATTTGTCGTGAACAAGTTCCGCGGCGCGCGGGAGCTCCTGGAGCCCGGCCTCGACATGCTCAGGCGGCTGACCGGGCGCGAGGTGTACGGCGTGCTGCCCTGGCTCGACGGGCTCTGGCTGGACGTCGAGGACTCCCTGGCCCTGGACAGCCGGAAGGTCGCGGTAGGCGCCCCGTACGGCAGGCAGACCCTCCGGGTGGCCGTCGTGCGGCTGCCGAGGATCTCGAACTTCACCGACCTGGACGCCCTGGCCGCCGAGCCGGGGGTCGTGGTGCGTTTCGTGACCGATCCGGTCGAGCTGGACGACGCCGATCTGGTGGTGCTGCCGGGCTCCAGAGCCACGGTGAGCGACCTGGCGTGGCTGCGGGAGCGCGGGCTGGCGGCGGCGATCATCGACCGCGCGGGGCCGGTGCTGGGGATCTGCGGCGGGTTCCAGATGCTCGGGCGGGAGATCGTGGACGAGGTGGAGTCGGGGGCGGGCACGGTCGAAGGGCTCGGGCGGCTGCCGGTACGCGTCGAGTTCGCGAAGGAGAAGCGGCTCGGGCGACCGGAGGGCACGGCGTACGGGCAGCCGGTCCGCGCGTACGAGATCCACCACGGGCTGGCCTCGGTCGACGGAGGCGAGCCGTTCCTCGACGGCTGCCGGGCCGGCAACGTCTGGGGCACCACCTGGCACGGCGCCCTGGAGAACGACGGCTTCCGCCGGGCCTTCCTGGCCGACGTGGCCGCGCGGGCGGGACGCGACTTCGCACCGGCTCCCGGCACGGACTTCGCCGCGCTCCGGGAGGAGCGGCTCGACGCGCTCGGCGACCTGGTGGAACGGCACCTCGACACGGACGCGCTGCTCCGCCTCATCGAGCACGGCCCGCCGGACGTCCCGGTCCTGCCCCCGGGCGCGCCGCCGCTCAGCTAGCGGGCGCTCATCTTGTCCGGGCCACGCGCTGGGCGGCGATCCAGGCGTCGATCTGCTCCCAATGGTCGTACAGCCACCGGATCCGGTCCTCCCGCTCCGCCGGGATCTCGGCCGCGGGCACCCGCCACCACTTCGCGGTGATCTGAGCGTTGAAGGGCAGCTTGCGCCAGACGTCCCCCAGCGTGATGAGGTCGTCGAGCCCGGTGTGCGCGACGAAGATGACGTCCGCCGACGGGCACGCCTCGATGGCCGTGATGGCGCCGTTCGGGCGGGGCGGGAGCAGGTGGTCCATGCCGCGCGCCCGCTCCGCCTCCTCGGTCAGGCCCTTCTCTTCCAGTCGCCGGATGGCGAGCCGGCGGCGTCGCGGGGTGAAGTTCCCGCCCTCGGGGAAGATCACGAGAGCGTCCTGGTCGCCCATCGTGGCGGCGAGGCGGTGGATCTCCTCGATGACCCGCTTCTGTCCGGACTTGCGGGGCACGAACGCGTTCGGCAGCCGGTTGATCACGACGTCCAGCGAGGGGTCGTACTGGAGCGCGGCCTTCATGACGATGCGCGGCCGCCGGTGATAGATCGCCAAAAGGTAATAAATCAGCAAAAAGGAGTCGCCGGGGCCCGCGTGCCGCGACAGCACGATGACCGGTCGCGTCAGCCTGGCGGACTGCTCCTCGTCCGTCAGGTCGGGCTCCTGGATCTCCAGCGTCAGCCGGAAGATCCGCACGGTGGCCGCGTGCACCTTGGCCAGGAACCACCTGATCAGGGCGTAATGCCGCTCCTGGCGCCGGGCCCCGCCCGCCACCCACAGCCACAGGCACGTGATCAGCACGCCCGACTCCAGCGTCAGCCACACCGTGGCGAACCAGACGAACCTCGCCCCTCTGCGCCGCGGCGGCGGCAGGCGCAGCGAGGCCGCGGCCGTGACCAGGAGCCAGAACGGCAGCGTCACCACCATGAACACGGTCACCACGATGACCAGCGGAGCCAGCACCAGCCGGCGGAGAATACGCGGTGGAAGCAACGGCGCCTCCCTGCAACGGTCTAACCCTCATCCTCCTCTGTTGCGCAAATAGCGGGAAGAAGCGCTGTACGCCCGCTCGATGCAAGCGGAGATCTGCGAGATGTCGCGGTAGCGCAGCGGGGAGAGCGCCTCGGTCATCCCGGCGGGCAGCACGTGCACCTCCACGCCGGGCGGCAGGCTGGCCATGTCCTCGGCGAACCGGTGCCTGCGCGCGATCTCGAACGCCACCATGCCCACCTCCCAGAACCTCCTGGGCGGCGCCAGCGGCCGTTCGATCCGCCCGACGTGCAGGACGTAGACGCGCTTGGCGCCGAGCTGCACGGCCCGCCCCACGGGGATGCTGTGCACCAGCCCCCCGTCGTAGAAGTGCTCGCCGCCGATCACGACAGGCGGCAGCAGCCCGGGCACCGCGCACGACGCCAGCACCGCGTCGACCAGCGGCCCGCCGGTGAACCAGTGCGCCGCCGCCCGTTCGACCGAGGCCGCCACGCACTGGAAGGGGACCTCCAGCTCCTCGATCCGCGAAACCCCCACGGTCCCGCTCAGAACCTCGCGCAACGGCCCGATCGGGTGCAGATGGGTGCCGGTCCTGGCCAGCGTGGACAACCGGGCCACCCACGAGCCGGCGAAGGCCGTACGTACGACATCGGAGCGCCACAGAGCGGTCAGCCGCTCCACCGCCTCGGACGGGGCGGCGGCGATGACCACCCCGTTCAGGGCGCCCACGGACGTGCCCACGACGAGGTCGGGGCTGATGCCCGCCTCGTCGAGCGCCTGCAGCATGCCCACCTCGTGCGCGCCGAGCACGCCCCCGCCACCGAGCACGAACGCCGTTTCCACGCAACCCACCCTCTCGTTGCCGCGTCCCGGAAGCAAAGCCATCCGCACGCTGCCGGACCCGTCCAGTGACGGAAGTCCCGCGCGGCGGGACGATTCGGCCATGACAGCAGTGGTGCAGGCCGAAGGGCTGACCAAGTATTACGGCAGGCGCCGCGGCCTGGAAGATCTCACGCTGGAGATCCAGCCGGGGGAGATCTTCGGGTATCTCGGGCCGAACGGCGCAGGCAAGACGACCACGCTCCGGTTGCTGCTCGACGTGATCAGGCCCACCCGGGGCACGGTACGCGTCCTCGGCGCTGACCCGCGCGAGTCCGCGATCCGCTCCAGGATCGGGTATCTGCCCGGCGAGCTGGCGCTGGAGGGCCGCGAGCGGGCCAAGGACTACCTGCGCTTCCTCGGCAGGGTACGCGGCGGCGTGCCGGACACGCGCATCGACGCCCTGGCCGAGCGGTTCGAGGCCGACCTGTCGGTGCAGATGCGCAAGCTCTCCAAGGGCAACAAGCAGAAGGTCGGGTTGATCCAGGCGTTCATGCACGAGCCGGAGTTCCTCATCCTGGACGAGCCGACGGGCGGGCTGGACCCGCTGGTGCAGCACGAGTTCCTGGCCATGCTCAGGGAGGTGCGCCAGTCCGGGCGCACCGTGCTGATGTCCTCGCACGTGCTCGCCGAGGTCGAGAACGTCTCGGACCGGGTCGGGATCGTACGGGACGGGCGCCTGGTGGCCGTGGAGGACGTGGCGGCGCTGCGCGAGAAGGCGGTGCGCCGGGTCGAGCTGCACTTCGACGCGCCCGTGCCGCGAGCGGCCTTCGAGAACCTGCCCGGCGTGCGCGACCTGCGCGTGGAGGGCGCCGGCGTGCGCTGCACGATCGACGGCCGGCCGGACGCGCTGATCAAGGCGGCGGCCCGGTTCACCGTGGTGCACATGGTGAGCGCGGAGCCGGACCTGGAGGAGATCTTCCTGACCTACTACGGCGACGAGGAGCGGCACCATGATCGCTAAGAGCCTGCGCGACAACCGGCGGTCGCTCATCTGGTGGTGCCTGGGCATCAGTGCCTTCATGGCCGTCTATCTGGGCGCGTACGCCAACATCAGGCTGAACCCCGAGACCTACGGCTCCATGGCCGTGGCCAAGTTCCCCGGGCCGCTCAAGGACCTGATGGGCGGGCTCGGGGACTTCGCCTCCGGCACCGGCTACCTGCAGACGGTCGTCTACCAGCTCTTCGTCCCCATCCTGTTCATCGTGTTCGCGATGAACCTGGCCAACCGGGCGATCGCGCAGCCGGAGGAGTCGGGCACGCTGGAGCTGGTCGTCACGCTGCCGGTGGACCGGCGGCGGCTGGTGCTGGACAGGTTCGCCGCGCTCGCGGTCACGCTGCTCGTGACGGCCGTGGTGACGCTGCTCGTCACGTGGGCCACGAGCCAGGCCGCGGAGATGGGGGTGCCGTTCGACCGGATCCTGGCCGCGCACCTCGGGGTGTTCCTGGTCGGCCTGCTGTTCGGGACGATCGGGCTGGCGGCCGGCGCGGCCACCGGGCGCAGGGCGATCGCCTCGGCCGTGGTCGGCGTGTGGGTGGTGGCCGGCTACGTCGTGGTCACGATCGGCCGGAACGTCGACGCCATCTCCTGGCTGAAGTGGGTCTCGCCGTTTCACTACTACGCCGAGGGCAGGCCGCTCTATGAGGGGCTGCCGGTCGGGGACTACCTTGTGCTGGCGGGGGCGACGGCCGTGCTCGCGCTCACCGCGGTGCTCTCCTTCGACAGGCGTGACGTTGGAGTGTGATGGCGATCTCCGAGCTGCCCGCCGACCTGCTCGCCGACCTGCTCGGCGGGCATCGGCGGGTGCTGGCCGAGCACGCCGCGACCGGCCGCTTACCCTCCCGCGAGGCGCTCGACGCCTACCGCGCCGCGGGCAAGCGCGCCGCCAGGCTGGGGGTCCCGCTGCGGGCTCTGGTGGACGGCGCCCTCGCCGCCGGCGAGGGGCTGCAGGAAGCGCTGCCCGCGCTGCGCAAGGCGGTCTCCGCGCTGATGGAGGGGTACGAGCGGGCGCAGCTCGCCGCCGTCCGAGAGGAGGAGCAGGCCTGGCGGGAGTTCGTGGACGACCTGCTCCAAGGGCGGGCCGAGCGGCTGGCGGAGCGGGCCGAGCACTTCGGGCTGCGGCTGGCGGGGTCGTACGTGGTGGCCGTGGCCCGCGGCATGCGCGACGGCGACCAGGACCGCATCGAACGGGACCTGATCGCCCGGTTCGGCTCGCACAACGTGCTCGTGGCCGTGCGCGACGGGCTGCTGGTGTGCGTGGCCCCGGCGACGCTGCCGGCCGCGGTGGGGGAGTTCACCCATCACGTACGCGCCCGCTTCCCGGTCGGGTGGCGGGTCGCGGTAGGACGGCCGCAGCGCGGCCCCGGGGGCGTGGTGGCCTCCTACCGGGAGGCGGCGCAGGCCCTGGAGCTGGCCGACGGGCTGGGGCTCAGGGCCGACGTGGTCAAGGCGGCCGACCTGCTCGTCTTCCCCGTGCTGCTGCGCGACAGGGGCGCGATCGAGGACCTCGTGACCAGCGTGCTGAGCCCGCTGCTGGGGGCGCGTGGCGGGCACGAGCCGCTGCTGGAGACGCTGGAGGCCGTCTTCGCCTCGCACGGCAACCAGACGGCCGCGGCCCGGCGGCTGGGGCTCAGCCCGCGGGCGGTCACGTACCGGCTGGAGCGCATCCGCCGTCTGACCGGCTTCTCGCCGGACGACCCGACGCAGCGCTTCACCCTGGAGACCGCCGTGCTCGGGGCCCGTCTGCTGGGCTGGCCCACGGGCCCCGGTTTCGGCCTCAGTCGGTGACGGCGAGGCGGATGCCGAAGCCGACGATGACCACGCCGGTCAGGCGGTCGAGGAAGCGGCGTACGGCGGGCGTCCGCAGGAAGCCGCCCACCAGCGACGCGAACCCGATCAGCGCCGCGCTCCACAGCAGCCCCTCGGCCACGTGCACGCCGGCCAGCACCAACCCCATGACCGCGTGCGGCGCCCCGTCCGGGATGAAATGCGGCAGCATGGCGACGTAGAACGCTCCGACCTTGGGGTTGAGCAGGTTCGTGACCAGGCCGCGCCGGAACCCGGCCCCGAACCGCACCGCCTGCTCCGGCTCGTCATGAGGCGCGGCCTGGGCCAGGAGCATGCGCAGGCCCATCCACACCAGGTACGCCACGCCGGCCCAGCGCAGGACCTCGTAGCCGAGCCGCGAGGCGGCCAGCAGCGCCGACAGCCCGGCCGCGGTGAGCACGCCCCACGTGAGCGTGCCGAGCTGGATGCCGAGCGTCACGCCCCAGGCCGCCCGCCTGCTCGCCAGCAAGGACGTACGCAGGATCAGGGCCGTGTCGAGGCCGGGGGCGAGCGTGAGCAGTGCCACTACGGCGGCGAACGACCAGATTGATCCTGCGATGTCCATGGCGTCAGGGTATGAGGAGCAGTTTTCCTGTCGTCCGGCGGGCCGCCAGGTCCTCGTGCGCCTGGTGCGCCTCGGCCAGCGGGTAGCGGTGCGAGATGTTGATGGTGAGCTGTCCCGACTTGATCCAGCCGAACAGGTCGGAGGCGCGCCGCAGCAGCTCCTCGCGCTCGGCTATGTAGTGGACGAGCGTGGGCCTGGTCAGGAAGAGCGAGCCCTTGCGGTTGAGGATCTGGGGGTCGATCGGCGGCACCGGGCCGCTGGCGGCGCCGTACAGGGCCATGAGGCCGCGGGGCCGCAGCGCCTCGAGCCCGCCGTCGAACGTGGCCTTGCCGACGCCGTCGTACACCACGTCGATCCTGCCCCGCAGCGTCTCGGCGAAGTCGTCGTACCGCAGCACCTCGTCGGCGCCGGCCTCCCTGGCCAGCTTCTCCTTCTCGTCGGTGGAGACGGTGGTGTAGACCTTGGCGCCCTTGAACTTGGCCAGCTGGATGAGCAGCTGGCCCATGCCGCCGGCGCCGGCGTGGACGAGCACCTGGTCCCCTTCCCGCACCTCGTGGGTGGAGTGGGTGAGGTAGTGGGCGGTCATCCCCTGCAGCATCGCCGCCGCGGCCACGTCGGCCGGGACGCCGTCGGGCACGGGCACGGCCCGGTCCGCCGGGACCACCGCCTTCTCGGCGTAGCTGCCCAGGACGTTGGCCCAGGCCACGGTGTCGCCCACGGCCACCCCTTGCACCCCAGGCCCGACGGCCGAGACCGTGCCCGCGCCCTCGGAGCCGATGGGGGTGGGCAGGTCGAGCGGGTACGCGCCGGAGCGGTGGTAGATGTCGATGAAGTTGACCCCGCTGGCCGCGACGTCGACCACGATCTCCCCCTCGCCGGGGACGGGATCGGGCCGCTCGACGTATTCGAGAACCTCAGGACCGCCAGGGGCGGAGACGATGATGGCATGCATGACACCTAGTCAACTCCGTACGCGCGGGGGAATGCCACTCGGGTCCGGCTTCCCCCAGGTGGCGAATACGTGGCGTGCTCGGCCCTGCGCGGTGTGCGGCGTGTCGGTAAGCTAGCGCGCCGTGAGCGGTGAAACCTCCCACATCGGGCGCTACAGGTTGCTTAGCGTGCTGGGTCGGGGCGGCATGGGCACGGTCCATCTCGCCGAGGATCCGGCTGGGCAGCGGGTCGCCGTCAAAGTGATCAACCCGGAGCTGACCCAGCACGAGCAGTTCCGCATGCGGTTCCGCAGGGAGGCGGACGCCGCCCAGAGGGTGCGCAGGTTCTGCACGGCCGCGGTGATCGAGGCCGCGCTCGACGGCGACCAGCTCTATGTCGTCACCGAATACGTGCCCGGCCCGAACCTCGAGGCCGCCGTACGCCAGTCGGGCCCCCTGCGCGGCTCCAGCCTCGACGCGCTGGCGGTCAGCGTGGCCACCGCGCTGACCGCCATCCACGGCGCCGGTGTGGTGCACAGGGACCTCAAGCCGTCGAACGTGCTGCTGTCGCCCGTCGGCCCGCGCGTGATCGACTTCGGCATCGCGCGGGCGCTCGACACGCTCGGAGGCGTCACGGGCACCGGCGAGCTGGTGGGCACGCCCCGCTACATGGCTCCCGAGGTGCTGCGGGGCGAACCCGTGTCCCCGGCCTGCGACGTGTTCTCGTGGGGATGCCTGGTCGCGTTCGCCGCCAGCGGCAGAGCGCCCTTCGGCGGCGACACGCTGCCCTCGATCGTGTACCAGGTGCTCAACACCGAGCCGGATCTCAGCGAGGTCGAGCCCGGTCTGCGCGAGCTGGTCGGAGCCGCGCTGCGGAAGGACCCGGCCGTGCGGCCCACCGCGCAGCAGCTGCTCGACCAGCTCGTCGGGCGGTCGGCCGGGCCCGAACAGGCGGCGCATACCGTACAGGTGGCCTGGCAGCAGGCCACGGCGCCGTACACGTCCGTCGAGCAGAAGCCCAGGGGCAACCGCGCCAAGCTGATCGCGGGCGTCGCGGCGGCGGCCGCGGCGGTGCTCGTGGCGGGCTCGGTGGCCGCGTGGGCGGTGTTCAGCCCCAGCGGGCCGCCCGACATGAGCGTTCTCTACCGCGAGGACTTCACGCAGACCTCCGGCGGCTGGAACGGCGTCTACGACCCGGACGAGACGGCCAGCTACGGCTACCGGACGGACGGGACGTACGGGCTGGACGTGGAGAAGGGGTCCGAAGAGCGGTGGGCGAAGGCGCCCATACCCTTCCTCATCGCCACGCCCACCACGACGCCCGACCCGTCGGCCACGCCCACGCCGATGTTGCCCTCGTCCGTCGTCGTCGCCGTCACCGCCGAGGTCAAGAAGTCGGTCGGGAGCGGTGAGTACGGCGTGTACTGCCACAACATGGACGATGACGACACGTACTACGAGTTCGCGCTTGACACGACCGGGAAGGCCAGGATCCGGCGGATCGTGGACGGATCGGGCGGGACGCTGGCCCAGCCGGTACAGGTGGACGGCCTGCCCGGCAAGGCCCGGCTGGTGGCGGCGTGCGAGCAGATCGGGTCGGCCGTACGGCTGACGATGTGGGTGAACGATCAGCGGGTGCACCAGGTGGAGGATCCGAACGGGCTCGGGAACGGGTACGTGGGGTTGTTCGCGCGTACGCCGAAGGATGAGACGTCGCTGCTGAAGACGACGTTCGACGACTTCGAACTACGCGGCCAGAAGACCCCCTGACACTCCGGGGGCTCCGGGCGCGGGTTGCTCTTGCAGGCGCGGGGGTCGGCTCACAGCGCACCAGCATGGGCTGCGTCGGTGGCACGGGCGACGGCTCACAGTGCACCAGCATGGGCGGCGTCGGTGGCATGGGCGACGGCTCACAGAACACCGGCGCGGGCGGCGGCGAGTGCCGCGTCGGCGGCACGATCGGCGTCCCGCTCGGTGACCGGCTCATGCGCCACGAACAACCGGTAGTAAACAGGCGCGACGGCCACCCTGATCACTTCCCTGACATCCACGACGTCAGGCAGCTCACCGCGTGCGACCGCCCGCCGCACCACCTCGGCCGACTGCTCGTGCCGGGCCATGAAGAACTCGTGCAGCGCCCGCGCCGCATCGGGATCCTGTACGGCCGCCGCCACGAACGCCGACGACACCGGCCCCAGCTCCGGGTCGTCGAAGCCGCTGCGCACCAGCTGGACGATGCCCCGCAGATCGCCCTCGATCGAGCCCGTGTCGGGAATGGGCCACGGCTCCTCCCCGGCCAGCTCCAGGGCGTCGGAGATCAGCCCCGCGACACTGCCCCAGCGCCGGTAGACGGTCGTCTTGTGCACTCCTGACCGCTCGGCCACGTTCTCCACCGTCAGGCCCCGATATCCGTGCTCGGCCAGCTCGGCGAGGGTGGCCTCCCGTACGGCGTCCCGAACCCGGGCGCTTCGCCCGCCCGGCCGCTTGTTCGACTCCAAAAACTACTCCAGTTGCATTAGCGTCTCCCGCATGGCACACTAACGCTACAATGGTTGCGATTGGAGTTCCATCCTGATCAGTCTTCGAGGGGTTTCCAAGTCATACGGCGAGCGTGCCGTCCTCGCTGAGGTGTTCATGTCCGTGAAGCCCGGCGAGCGCGTGGGCGTCGTCGGCGAGAACGGCTCGGGCAAGTCCACGCTGCTGCGGCTGCTGGCCGGGGTCGAGTCGCCCGACGACGGCGAGGTGACGCTGGCCGACGACACCGGCTACCTCCGGCAGACGCTCGACCTGCCGCCCGGCCACACGGTCCAGCAGGCCGTCGACGCCGCGCTGGCCGGTCTGCGCGCCATGGAGCGCCGGATCCGCGAGCTGGAGTCGGCGCTCACCGATGACGTCATGGCGGAGTACGGGGAGCTGCTGACGGCGTACGAGCTGCGCGGCGGCTACGAGGCCGACGCGCGGGTCGACAAGGCGTTCCACGGGCTGGGGCTGTCCCGCGTGGGCCGCGACCGGCCGCTGTCCAGCCTGTCGGGCGGGGAGCGCGCCCGCCTCGGCCTGGCCTGCGTCCTGGCCGCCGCTCCCAGGGTCCTGCTGCTCGACGAGCCGACCAACCACCTCGACGAGTCGGCCCTGACCTGGCTCGAAGCCCGGCTGCGCGAGCACCGGGGCACGGTCGTCGTGGTCTCCCACGACCGCGTCTTCCTCGACCGGGTGGCCACGGCCGTGCTCGAGGTCGAGCACGGGGCGATCACCCGCTTCGGCGGCGGCTACACCGGCTTCCTGGCCGCCAAGGCCGCCGCCAGGGCCCGTTGGGAGCAGTCGTACGCGGCGTGGTGCGAGGAGGTGCGGCAGGTGCGCGACTACGCGGCCACCACCGCCCACCGGGTGGCCGCGGGGCGGCAGATGCGCGACAACAACAAGATGGCCTACGACCGCAACGCCGGGCGGGTGCAGAGCTCGGTGGCCAGCCGGGTCCGCAACGCACACGAGCGCCTGCGCCGACTGGAGGCCGACCCCGTCCCTCAGCCACCCGCCCCACTCCGCTTCCACGGCACCTTCACCCCCACCCCAGCCCTCCCCGACCCCCTGAACACCACCACTCCGACCTTCCCCGACCCGCTGGAAACCGACGAAACGAGTCCCAGCACCCCCGCCCCAGGCCCTGCACCCAACGCAGCACCGGACCCCACCCCGGGACACCGGCCCGGCCCACGGCACGCCTGCGACGCAGCACCCGAGCCCACCCCGAAACGCCAGCCCGGCCCACAACGCACCCCTGATACGACCCACGAGCCCACCCCGACCCACGCGTCCGCTTCGGGACACGTGCCCGCTCCACGCCACGAGGGCGCTCCTGGCGTGCGACGTGCCCCTGATGCGGGACGTGAGCTCGGCCTCCGACACCAGCGTGCCGGAGACGAGCATGTGGCCGGAAACGGGTATGCGGCGGGGCACGAGTATGCGGTCGGACACGACCGTGGCCAAGCTCGCGTGCTTGTGGAGCTGCGCGATGTCCGGGTCGGCGATCGGTTGCACGTGCCCTCCCTGACCATCGAAGCCGGTGACCGGCTGCTGGTCCGCGGGGCCAACGGCGCGGGCAAGTCGACGCTGCTCCAGACCCTGGCCGAGCACGCCCGGGTAAGGGTCGGCCACCTGCCGCAGGAGGTGACGTTCGACCCCGACCTGACCGTCCTGGACGCCTACGGCCACAACCACAGCTATGCGGACGAGCGGCGTGCGGCTCTGCTGAGCACCGGCCTCTTCAAGCCCCAAGCCCTCGACCAGAAGGTGGGCACGCTGTCGGTCGGGCAGCAGCGTAGGCTGGCGCTGGCCCGGCTGCTGGCGCAGGAGTACGACCTCCTCCTGCTCGACGAGCCGACCAACCACCTCTCGCTGGTCCTGGCCGAGGAGATCGAGCAGGCACTCGACGACTACCGCGGCGGGCTCGTCGTGGTGTCGCACGACCGCGCCCTCATCCGGCGCTTCCGGGGGACCGAGATCATGTTGGCAGGAGGACGCATATGTTGAGCAGCGCAGGATCGACCAGTGAAGGACCGCAGATGTTGACCAGGATTGATGAGGGTGCGCCGTACGGCATCGCGACCGGGCCGGATGGGGCGCTCTGGTTCACGCTCGTCCACGAAGGGCGCGTCGGCAGGATGGTGCCGGGCCAGAAGCCGGTGATTCATCAGCTCGATCCGGCCGACGGGCAGCCGATGGTTATCACCCCGGGGCCGGACGGGGCGATGTGGTTCGCGGAGGGCAAGGGTGGCCGGGTCTCCCGGATCACCGCAGACGGGCAGGTGACCTCCTATGAGGCGGACTCGCCGTACGGGCTCGTCGCCGGGCCCGACGGGGCCATGTGGTTCACCCAGATGCAGACCGGCCGGATCGGGCGCATCGGGCCCGGCGGGGAGCGGACGGAGTTCGAGGTGCCGGTGGAGGGCGGTATGCCCGCCTTCATCACGGTGGGGCCGGATGACGCGCTCTGGTTCACGATCAACCAGGGCAACGCCATCGGGCGGATCTCGCTGGCAGGCGAGGTGACCGTTCACCCGCTCCCCACGGAGGGCGCCGCCCCGGTGGGCATCACGGCGGGGCCGGATGACGCGCTCTGGTTCGTGGAGATCGGTGCTGGTCAGGTCGGGCGGATCGACACCGCCGGCAAGATCACCGAGTACCCCTTGCCCGACCGGGTCGCACGACCGCACGCGATCGTCACCGGCCCCGACGGTGCCCTCTGGTTCACCGAGTGGGCCGCCGACCGCCTCGGCCGCATCACCACCGACGGCACCATCGACTCGTACCCGCTCCCAACCGGACCGCAGCCGGGGGATGATGGCGCGCGAAAGGCCGAGCCGCACGGGCTGACGGTCGGGCCGGACGGGGCGATCTGGGTGGCCCTGGAGGCGGGCGCCTTGGCCCGCTTCAGCATCGACTAACGAACCACGACCACCTCAGCGACCTCACCTACCAACCAACCCGCCAGCCCAGCGCCCCGACCCAGCACCCCGGCTCGGCATCCGTGCCCGGGGTCCGTGCCCGGGGTCCGTGCCCGGGGTCCGTGCCTAGGGTCCGTGCCCAGCGCCCCGGCTCGGTGTCCCCGCCGAGCCCCGTCCCCGCCGAGCCCCGTCACCGCCCGAGCCCCGTCACCGCCCGGGGCCATCACCACCCGGCCCGTCACCGCTCGGGGCCCGTCACAACCCAGCCCGTCACCACTCAGCACCTCGCCACTCAGCACCTCGCCACTCAGCGCCTCACAACCCGGCCCGTCACCGCCGAGCTCGTCACCCCAAGCCCTCGGCTCCCACAGCCCACCCCTCAACGCCCACCCCTCAACGCCCACCCCTCAACGCCCACCCCTCAACGCCCACCCCTTATGGGCAACCCTTTGGCCCAGCCCTCAGCCCTCTGGTGGGTGGGCGTTGGTCATGAGGTGGGTGAGCGACGGCAGGACTTTCTCCGGGGACGTCACCAGGACGTGGCACCCCGCGGCCGTGGCGGCGGCGACGCCCGTGGGGCTGTCCTCGACGGCGACGCAGCGGGAGGGGGTCGTGCCGAGCCGGCGGGCCGCCTCCAGGTACGGGTCCGGGTACGGCTTGCCGCGGGCCGTGTCCTCGTTCGCGATCACCAGGTCGAACGTGTGCCCGAGCCAGGGCAGCACCAGCTCCACGATGGTTCGGGGAGAGGCGCTGACCAGGGCCGTCGGGATGGCGGTGGCGGCCAGCTCGGCCAGGAGCTCCGACGCCCCCGGCGTGACCTTCACGCCCTGCCCGATGAGGTCGGCGAAGGCGTCCGTGAGCCGCCTGGCCACCTCGATCATGAGTAAGGCGTCCGTGGGCTGGCTGGCCGCCGCGGTTGTGGGTGAGGCGTCCGTGAGTTGTCCGGCCACCTCGGTCATGAGGGGCGTGTCCGAAGCGGGGGTGAGGAGGTGGGCGGCCACGTCCTCGACCGTGCGGCCGAGCACGTACGGCACGTCCTCCGCCCCCAAAGCCCGGCCGAGGGAGGCGGCGATGGAGACGGTGGCCTGCCACCACAGCCCTTCGGTGTCGACCAGGGTGCCGTCCATGTCGAACAGGACGGCATCCGGGCCGGCGTGCTCAGATCGCATCGGCCGCCACGACCGGGGCCGGGACCGTGACCGTGCGGGGCGCCACCAGGACGGGCCGGTCCACCAGGCGGACGGTGATCCGCGTTCCGGGTGCGAGGCGGGCCGCCTCGTGGCCGGGGACGTCGGCCAGGACCTCCCCGCCCTCCACCGCCACCCGGAGGCGGACGGAGGCGCCGCGGAAGGAGGCGGCGAGCACGTGGGCGGGACCGTCCTCGACCGGGACGACCTTGACGGCCTCCGGACGGATCAGGACGTCCACGGACGGATCCGCGGGCACCTGGCCGTCCACCGGCAGGAGCTGGCCGAGCACCGTGACCTGGTCACCGGAGACCTGGCCGGCGAGGTGGTTCATGGTGCCGACGAACTCCGCCACGAAGGCGGTAGCCGGGCGGTCGTAGATCTCGGCGGGCGAGCCGACCTGTTCGAGCCGCCCGTCGCGCAGCACCGCCACCTGGTCCGCGATCGACAGCGCCTCCTCCTGGTCATGGGTCACGAAGATGGTCGTGATGCCCAGGTCGAGCTGGAGGCGGCGGATCTCCTCGCGCAGCGACACGCGTACTTTCGCGTCCAGCGCCGACAGCGGTTCGTCCAGCAGCAGGACGCGCGGTTCCAGGGCGAGCGCGCGGGCCAGGGCGACGCGTTGCTGCTGGCCGCCGGAGAGCTGGTGCGGGTAGCGGTCGGCGTGCGAGGGGAGGCCGACCAGTTCGAGTAGTTCGTCCGCCTTCTTCCGCCTGGTGGCCACGGGCACCTTGCGGACGCGCAGGCCGAAGGCCACGTTGTCGCGGGCGTTCAGGTTGGGGAAGAGGGAGTAGGACTGGAAGACCATGCCCGCGTCCCGCTTGTTGGCCGGTACGTCCGTGATGTCCCGGCCGTCCACGAGCACCGCGCCCGAGTCCGGCCGCTCGAACCCGGCCACGCACCGCAGCGCGGTCGTCTTCCCGCAGCCCGAGGGCCCCAGCAGCGCGACGAACTCGCCGGGCGCGACGATGAGGTCGAAGCCGTCCAGCGCGACCGTCTTGCCGAACACCCGCCGCAGCGCGCGGAACTCCACCGATGCGGTCATTTGTTTCTCTCCTTACCGAACGCCGAGGACACGGCGAGCAGCAGCAGCCAGATGAGCAGGAGGCTGAGGATGGACACCGCGACCGAGAGCTGCCCCTTGGAGCCGGCGACGGTCACGATCCACACCGCGAACGGCTCGTACCCCAGCAGGCTGGCCACGGTGTACTCGCCCAGCACGAGGGCCAGCGTCAGGAACGACGCGCTCGCCAGGGCCGAGCGCAGGTTCGGCACGACCACCCTGACCAGCACGTACGGCCACGAGGCGCCCAGGTTGCGGGCCGCCTCCACCAGCGTCCGCACGTCCATCGCCCGCAGTCCCGCGTCCAGCGACCGGTACACGAACGGCAGCACGAGCACCACGTACGCCAGCACCAGCACCACGGGGAACGCCGGGTCCTGGACCGCGATCAGCGTGGCCCAGAACGGCGTCGGAGCCAGCACGTCGGTCCCGGTGCGCAGCGACGTGCCGATCCCGGCCACGAAGGTGATGGGCGGCACCACCAGGGGCAGCGTGCACAGCACCTCCATCAGCGGGCGCAGCCGCGGCGCGAAGAGCCGTACGGCCAGCATCGCGGGCAACGCCAGCAGCAGCACCAGCACGATCGTGGCGACGGCCAGGGACAGCGACAGCAGCAGCGAGCGCACGAACCCGTCGGCCGTCAGCAGCTCGCCGTAGGCCGAGAACGACACGCCCGTGGTCGGGGTGTAGATCGTGTACCAGAGCGAGGCCCCGAGCGGGATCAGGAAGTAGGCCGCCGCCAGCAGGAACACCGCGCCGCGCCACACGCGAGGGCGCGAGGAGCCACCCGAGATGCGCTCCAGGCCGGTCAGTGCAGCCATCGGGAGCTCCTCTTCTGCAGCGGCAGGTAGATCGCCATCACGAGCCCGGCCACCACGACCATGTCGAGGCTGAGGGCCAGCGCGATGTTCTCGTAGCCGATCAGCACGTCGCCGGTGAGCGCGCTGGCGATCTTCAGTGTGACGAGCGGGACGACGGTGCCGACCATGGCGTTGGCGGTGGCGTACGCGGAGAAGGCCGACCCGAAGAGCAGCACCACCCCGCCCAGCATCGACGGCGCCAGCACCGGCAGCGCGACGAAGCGCCAGTAGTGCCAGGCGGTGGCCCCGTTGTTGGCCGCCGCCTCGCGCCACTGCGGCCGCAGCCCGTCCAGCGCCGGCGCCATGACCAGCACCATCAGCGGGATCGAGAAGTACAGGTAGGTCACCACCAGGCCCCAGAACGTGTAGAGCGAGCCGGACGGCAGCCCGACCAGGCCGCTGATCACGCCGGAGTTGCCGAGCGTGGCGATCCAGAAGAACGCCAGCGGCACCCCGCCGAAGTTGGCCAGCACGCCGGAGGCCGTCAGCACGGCCTCGCGCAGGAACGTGAGGCGTGAGGTCACGACGGCGTACGCGAGGAACGTCCCCAGCACAGCCCCCAGCAGGGCGACCACGGCGGACAGCTGCACGCTGCCGATCATCGCGACGAGGTAGCCGCCCTGCAGGCTCTGCGACAGGTTCGCCAGGCTCGGCCGCCCCTGCGCCGTGAACGCCCCCGCCACCAGCGCGATGGCGGGGACGCCGAAGACGAGCGCGAAGAAGGCCAGCAGCGGCAGCGCCCCCAGCCAGCCCTTCGAACCGGAGCGGTTCATCCCGAGATCGCGGCGTCCCAGCCGCTGGCCAGCTTGGCCTTGGCCGCGTCCACCTGCTGGCTCGTCGGGAAGGTGGGGTTGCCCTCCACCGACGGCAGCTTCTCCGCCAGGGCCTTGTCCACGGTGCCGTCGGTGGTCATCGAGGGCAGCAGGACGGGGCGGGCGAAGCCCTTGAGGAACAGGTTCTGGCCCTCGGCGCTGTAGAGGTACTCCTGCCACAGCCTGGCCGCCGCCGGGTGCGGGGCGTCCTTGTTGATGGCCTGGGCGTACATCTGGAAGTACTTGCCGTCGGAGGGGATGTTCACCTTCCAGTCGAGGCCCTTGGCGGCCATCTGGGGCGCGTAGGCGGCGTTGTTGTAGTCCCAGTCGATGCTGATCTGGGTCTCGCCCTTCTCGATGGTCGCGGGCGTGGTCTCCACCGGGTTGTAGTTGCCCGCGTCCTTCAGCTTCTTGAAGAAGTCGATGCCGGGCTGGATGTCGTCGAACGAGCCGCCGTTGGCCAGGGCGGCGGCGTACACGCCGGCGAAGGCCGAGCCCGCCTTGGTCGGGTTGCCGTTCATCGCGACCTTGCCCTTGTACTCGGGCTTGAGCAGGTCGGCGAAGCTCGTCGGGCACGTGGCGATCTTCTTGGCGTCGCAGCCGATGGACACGTAGCCGCCGTAGTCGTTGACCCAGAGCCCGGTGCTCTCCTTCTGCCCCTCGGGGATCTTGTCGAAGGACTGCACCTTGTACGGAGCGAACAGGCCCTCGCCGGCGCCGCTGATCGCGAACGACTGGCCGAGGTCGAGCACGTCGGGGGCGCGGTCCTGGCCCTTGCGCGTCTTGACCGCGTTGATCTCGTCGGCGCTGGCCGCGTCGGGCGTCTCGCTCTCGATCTTGATGCCGTACTTGGCCTGGAACTTCTGGATGATCTCCCCGTAGTTCGCCCAGTTGGGCGGAAGGGCGATGACGTGGAGATTTCCCTCCTTCTTGGCCGCCTCGACGAGCTTGTCGAGGCCGCCGAAGTCCGCCGCCGAGGTGGCGGTGGCCGCGTTCGGAGCGGAGGAGGAGGACGCGGTGGACTGCTGGGTGCCGGGCGCGGCGCCGCACGCCGCGGTGACTACGGTAAGGGCTGCGGCAACGCCGGCCGCACGGGCGCGAGGTGTGAACACAACGCCTCCACTTCAGGGGATGTGGAAGGAACCTAAGGGAACTTGTACAAACAAGCGAGCACCAGTAAGTCGCATGAATGTTGCTCTTTCATGAATGGGAAGGGTCGCTGATGGTTGCGCGCTATGAACTGATCGCCGATGATCTTCGGAACGAGATCGTCTCCGGTGCGCTCCCGGTCGGTTCGCAGCTCCCGAGCGAGGCTGAGCTGGCCGAACGCTACCGCGCGGCCCGCGGCACCGTGCGCCAGGCGGTGGCCGTGCTCGCCGCCGAGGGCCTGCTCGGCTCCCGGCAGGGGGCCAGGCGCATCGTGCTCGGCAGGGCGCGCAGCCAGAGCTTCGCCGAGCTGCACAGCTTCGCGCAGTGGGCGCGCGCGAACGGCTACCGCTTCGGCGGCCAGGTGATCACCCAGCGCCGCCGGACCGCGAGCGCCGCCGAGTCCGCCAGGCTGGGCCCCGGCGAGGTCCTGGAGGTGCTGCGGCTGCGCTCGCTGGAGGGCGAGCCCGTCCTGCTCGAACGCACGGTGTACGCCGAGTGGGTGGCCGCCGCCGTCGAGCGGATCCCGGCCGACTGCGAGTCCGTCACCGAGGCCCTGTACGACTCGATCGGCCTCGTGTTCGCCTACGGCGAGCACCTCATCGACGCGGTGTCCGCCGGCGCCGAGGACGCCCGCCTGCTGGGGGTGCGCCGGGGGAGCCCGCTCCTGCGCCAGCGCCGGGTCACGACCACGCACGAGGGCCGTCCGGTGGAGTCCTCGGACGACCGCTACCGGCCGGGCAGCGTGACCTTCAGCATCCGCAACTCGATCGGCGCCAACCCTCTCGTGAGACAGGCCGGCGACTTGCGTTCGGGGCGCTGAGAACATATGTTCGACATATAAGCGCCCGCCTTCCCCCGGGTGGCTCAGCATAACGACCAGAGCCGCGGGGAGAAGCGTCTTGAGCAGACTCTATGGCGATCCGATAGAGGTGTGGACCAGGGACGGGGAGCCGACCCAGTTCGTCTGGCGAGACCGGCTCTATCTCGTCCGCCGGGTCCTCGACCACTGGGTGGTCGCGCGCGAGTGGTGGAAGACCAGCGAGGGTGATCCCGGTGAACGCAAGTTCTGGCGGGTGGAGGCCAGCCCGGGGCGCGAGGTGGGCTCGTACGAGTTGCGTTACGACACCGCCGGCAACGCCTGGCTGCTGCTGAGGGCGTGGGACTGATGGCGGCGCCGTTCCCGCACCTCAGCGTGTGCTCCGCGTACTCCATGCGCTTCGGCACGGCCTTCCCGCGGGCGCTGGTGAGCCGGGCGGTCGAGCACGGGATGGACATCCTCGCGCTGACCGACCGCGACGGGCTCTACGGCGCGATCAAGCACGCCCACGCGTGCGCGGAGGCCCGGATCTCCGCGGTCTTCGGCGTCAACCTGGCGCTCGACGCCCTGCCCCCGCTGCCGGGGTTCGGGGTGCCCGGACTGGACCTGCCAGGCCGCCGCCGCGCGCCTGCCCCCAGGACCGGGCCGGACGCGGAGGACCGCGTCACGGTGCTGGCTCGCGCCAAGGGCTGGTCGCGCCTGTGCCGCCTGGTCACGTCCGCGCATTACGCGGGCGAGCGCGGCACGCCCAAGGTGACCCGCGAGCTGATCGGGGAGTGGGCCGGCGGGCGCGATGACGGACACGGCGGCGACCACGGGTTCGGCGCCGAGGACGGCCTCGTGGTGCTGCTCGGCCCCAGGTCCGACGTGGGCCGCGCGGTGGCCGAGCGGCGCGACGAGCACGCCAGGATGCTGCTGGGCCTCTGGCGGGCCGCGGTGCCGGGCGTGGTGATCGAGCTGGTCGACCAGTACGGCTACCGCGACGCCACCACGGCCGTGCGCATGCTCGGGCTGGCCGAGTCCATGGGCGTGCCGGCCGTGCTGACCAACGCGGTGCGCTACCTCGACCCGGTCGACCACCAGGTCGGCGACGTGCTCGACGCGGCCCGCCAGCTCGTCCCGCTGCACCCCCGCCACCTCGATCGCACCACCTCCCACGCCTATCTCAAGGGCACCAAGGAGATGCGGCAGGTGGCCAACAAGGTCTGCGGGGCGGACCAGGAACGGGTGTCGCGGCTGCTGTTCACGACCAGGCGGCTGGCCGAGGCGTGCTCGATGAATCCGGAGGAGCTGCTCGCGCTGCGCAGCGACCCGCCCAACCTGCACCTGCCCGAGATCGGCCGCGACCCGGTGCCGCTGCTGCGCCACCGGGTGGAGGACGGGCTGATCTCGCGCGGCCTCGACCGCTCGGGCGACGCCAGGCGGCGCCTCCGGGACGAGATGGCCATCATCGAGCGCAAGCGCCTGTCCGGATATTTCATCGCCGTGGCCGGCATCACGGACATGATCCGCGGCATGGGCATCCGCTGCGCCATCCGCGGCTCGGGCGCGGGCAGCCTGGTCAACTACCTCATCGGCATCGGCGAGGTGAACCCCCTCGACCACGCCCTGCTCATGGAGCGCTTCCTGTCGGAGGGCCGCGTCGGGCTGCCCGACATCGACGTGGATGTGGAGTCGGCCCGCCGCCTCGACTGCTACAAGGCCATCTTCGAGCGGTACGGCGAGGCCCGCGTGGCCTGCGTGTCCATGATGGAGACCTACCGGGCGCGCAGCGCCATCCGCGACGTCGCCGGGGCGATGGGCCTGCCGCCGCACGAGATCGACGCCATCGCCAAGGCGTTCCCGCACATCAGGGCCAAGCAGATCACCGCGTCCCTGCACGACCTGCCCGAGCTGCGCGACAGCCGGCTCGGTGAGGCGGGGCTCGACCGGGTGTTCCGGCTGGCGGAGCGGCTCGACGGGCTGCCCAGGCACATCGCGATGCACCCGTGCGGCGTGCTGATCGGCAACGCGGGTCTGCACGACAGGACGCCGGTGGAGCGCAGCCTGCTGGACTTCCCGATGTCGCAGTTCGACAAGGACGACGTGGAGGAGGCCGGGCTGCTCAAGCTCGACGTGCTGGGCGTGCGGATGCAGTCCGCGATGGCGTACGCGCTGAGCGAGATCAAGCGGGTGGACGACGTCGTGGTCGCGCTGGACACCCAGCGCGGCGAGGACACCGGCATCCAGTACGTGCCGCACGACGACCAGGACACCTACGACATGATCTGCGCCAGCCGCACCCTCGGCTGCTTCCAGATCGAGTCGCCGGGGCAGCGCGAGCTGGTCGCCAAGCTGGAGCCGCGCACCCTCCACGACCTGATCGTGGACATCTCGCTGTTCAGGCCGGGCCCGGTCAACTCCGACATGGTCACCCCCTACCTGGAGGCCAGGCACGGGTGGCGGCGGCCGTACTACCCGCACGAGCGGCTGCGGGAGGCGCTGAAGGAGACGCACGGCGTCGTGGTGTTCCACGAGCAGGTGCTCAGGATCATCGAGGTGATGACGGGGCGGGACCTGTCGTTCGCCGAGAAGCTGCGGCGCACGCTGGACACGTCCGAGGGGCGGGAGCGGGTGCGCAAGACGTTCGTGCCCATGGCCAAGGCCAACGGGTTCGACGACACGGCCGTCGAGCGGGCCTGGCAGGTGCTGGACGCGTTCGGGGCCTTCGGGTTCTGCAAGGCGCACGCGGCGGCGTTCGCGCTGCCCACGTACCAGTCGGCCTGGCTCAAGCGGCACCACGCGGCGGCGTTCTTCGCCGGGGTGCTCACGCACGAGCCGGGCATGTACCCGCCGCGCGTCATCATCGACGAGGCCCGGCAGTGCGGGGTCAAGATCCTGCCGCTCGACATCAACAAGTCGGGCAAGGACTGGCGGGTGGAGCGGCTGGGGCTGCGGGTGCGGCCCGCCGCGCTGGAGGGCGCCTCCTCCCCGGTGCGCAGGGAGTTCAAGGTCGGGGAGATCGGCAAGGGGTACGCGTTGCGGGTGCCGTTCTCGGCGGTCAAGGGGGTGAGCGAGGCCGAGGTCGAACGCATGGTCGCCGGGCAGCCGTACACGTCGCTGGCCGACTTCTGGGACCGCGCCCGGCCCTCGCGGCCGACCATCGAGCGGATCGTCCAGGTCGGCGGGCTGGACGCGCTCCACGACCTGCAGCCGGGCGGGCCCCGCTGGCGTCCGGGCGTGCTGACCCGGCGCGACCTGATCGCCCAGGTGGGGGCCCTCGAACGGGCCTCGTCGATCGGCGTGCGGTCGGGCCCGCGCGCCTCCCGGCGTTACACCGCGCGACCCGCCCGCGTGGCGGAACCGCCGTCGGTGCAGCTCCCGCTGGGCTTCACCGAGCACCTGCCGCCGGGGGAACTGCCGGAGATGACGGAGACGGAGATGGTCGAGGCCGAGCTGGAGATCCTGGGCATCGACATCAGCCGCCACGTCATCAGCTTCCACGACGAGCTGCTCGACGCGCTCGGAGTGGTACGTTCCAGAGATCTCCTGAAGCAGCGCAACGGGGCGGAGGTGCTGGTCGCGGGGGTCAAGGTGGCGACGCAGACGCCGGCGGTGCGCTCGGGGCAGCGGGTCATCTTCACCACGCTCGACGACTCGACGGGGCCGATCGACCTGACGTTCTTCGAGTCGGTGCAGGGGCGGTGCGCGGCCACGGTGTTCGGCTCGTGGCTCATGCTGGCCAGGGGGGTGGTCAGGCGCACGGGGACGCGGGCGGTGTCGATGCGCGCGGTGGACTGCTGGAACCTCGTGGACCTCGAACGGCTCTGGCGCGCGGAGGGCATCGAGGCGGTCCGCGCGCTCCTCTCCCAGGCGCCGGAGCAGGTCGCGGGGGTGGGCGGTCGCAAGATCGAGTACGCCAACGGCTTCCGCCTCTCGCCCTACTCCGACCTCGGCCCGGCCGTCGACAACCCGCCCCGGCAGCTCTGGCACGCCAGCCCGGGCAGCTCCGGCCCCACAGCGGCCTGACCCCCACCCACCGGCCGGGCCACCGGGGTACGGCGGCGCGGGTGGGTCAGTCCGGGCGGGGGGCCGGGTCGGCGGTGACCGAGCGGAGCAGGGGCCGGCTCAGGGCGCCCGCGGCGATCACGCCGCCGAAGCCGACGGCGACGCAGCCCGCCAGCGTGACCACGCCCACCACGTTCATCGCACCGATCATGAACGGCACCGCGCAGAACGCCCCCACCAGGATCGCCCCGCCGCCCATCACCGTCAGCGGGATGAGCGTCTCCGCGCGCCGCGCCCGGTCGAGGACCTCCAGCGGTGTCCCCGCCAGCCGCATCAGCCCGTACGTCTGCCGCCGGTCCAGCACCGACGACGCCGCCGTGATGCCCGAGCTGGCGATGGCGACCAGGAACGACACCGACAGCACCACGATCGTGCCCACCCGGACGTCGGCCAGGAGCTGCAGGCCGAACCGCCGGTCGTCGTCCCCCGTCGTGGGGGTGCGCCCGGGGACGAGCCCGGCGAGCGCGGTGCGGGCGCGGTCGATCGTGACCGGGTCGGCGGAGCTGCCCAGGGCGGCGACCACGACCCGATCGGAGGAGCGCCCCGTGACCTTCACCGTCGCGGTGATCCCGGCCGCCCGCAGCCGGTCGCGGGCCTGGCCGGCGACGGCCGTCGCCTGGGCGGCGGGCGCGGAGACCCGCAGCTGCGGGGGCTCCTGGTCGCCGGCGAACGCGCCCGGGCTGAGCAGCCCGAGGAAGCCCGCCACGAAGCCGGTCAGGGCGACGCCGCTCACCGTACGCCAGGCGGAGCGCGGATCGTCGACCAGCCGGCGGCCCGCCAGCAGCCGGGCGGGCGCCCGGGCGCTCTTGGCGGTGACGCGGCCGATGACGCCGACCACCCACGGGCCGGCCAGGTTGATGCACAGGAACGCCAGCCCGAGCGCCACCGCCACGACCGCGATGCTGGTCCCCCTGGTCAGCAGCGGGAACACGGCCAGCACGGCCAGCAGGGCGACGACCCGGACGAACTTCATGCCGGGCGGCGTCTCGCGCTTGGCCACCCCGAGCGGGCTCACCACGACCCGCCGCAGCCCCGCGACCGCGGACAGGCCCACCAGCAGCGGCACCGCGACCAGCATCGCGGCCAGGATCAGCGGGGAGGGGAACAGGTCGGAGACGAACCACGCACCGCCCCCGATCGGGATGCGGGCCAGCAGCGGCGCGGCGACCGCGTAGCCGACGGCGCCGAGCAGCGCGCCCGCCAGTGCGACGATCACGGCCTCGGCCACGGTCATCCGGATCACCTGGCCCGGCGTCGCGCCCACCAGCCTCAGCGCGGCCAGCCGCTGGTCGCGCCGGGCGACCGTGAGCCTGGCCGCCGCGCCGCCGAACACCAGCAGCGGCACCACCATGAGCACGCTCGCGACGAGCGTGAGCGCGCGGTAGGCCTCGGAGTCCTCCGACGGCGTGCCCGCGAGGTCGGCCACCCGGGCCGGGCCCTTGCCGATGATCCAGTCGTCGCTGCGCGCGGCCGTCATCGCGGGCGCGTCCGGCTCGTGGCCGACGACCGCGACCAGCTCGCCGGGGTGGACCAGCGCCTCGTCGCCCAGTACGCCCTTCGGATCGGGGTAACGCCTGGCGAGCTGATCGGCCGGCAGCGTCCTGGCCAGTTCGGCCAGCGCCGGGGACAGCCACACCTCGCCCGGCGCGGGGAAGCGCGGCATTCCGGGCGGCGCGGGCGCCCCGGCCTTGAGCGCGGCCAGGTCGATGACGGTGATCGCCTGGTCGCCGACGAAGTCGAAGCGGGCCGCCTCGACGGCGACCGCGTTCTCCTTGGCGGGGACCGGGTTGCGCCAGGCGCCGCGGTCACTTCTGGCCTCGAAGGCGAAGTTCGCGGCCACGGCGAACAGCAGCAGCGCCGTGGACACGGCGACGGCGCCCAGCGTGAGCCAGGTGCCCAGCATCCCCTTGCGGCCACCGCCCTTGAGCAGCCGCCAGGTCAGGTCGAGGTTCACGCGCGTGCCCCGCTCGTCGTGAGGAGCTGGCCGTCGCGGACCTCGACCGTGCGGTCGCACCAGCCGGCCACGTTCGGGTCGTGGGTGACGACGATCAGGGAGGCGCCGTTGTGCCTGGTCGCCTCGACGAGCAGCCGCATCGTGTCCTGCCCGGTCTGCTGGTCGAGCGCTCCCGTGGGCTCGTCCGCGAACACCACGGCCGGCTTGGTGACCAGCGCCCTGGCGATGGCCACCCGCTGGGCCTGCCCGCCGGACAGCTCACCGGGCCGCCGGGCCTCCAGGGAGTGCAGGCCGAGGGGCGCGAACCACTCGCGCGCCTGGCCTACCGCCTGGGCCCTCGGCACCCCGCCCAGCATGAGCGGGAGGGCCACGTTCTCCTCGGCGGGCAGCTCGGGCAGGAGCTGGCCGAACTGGAAGACGAAGCCGAAGCGGGTGCGGCGCAGCGCGCTGCGCTCCCGCTCGCCCATCGCGTCGATGCGCTGTCCGAGCAGGTGCACCTCCCCGGCGTCCGGCTTCATGATCCCGGCCAGGCAGTGCAGCAGCGTCGACTTGCCGGAACCGCTCGGCCCCATGATCGCGACGGCTTCGCCCGCCCGTACCGTGATGTCCACGCCGCCCAGGGCGACCGTCTGCCCGAACCTCTTGGTCAGGGTTCGTCCAACAAGCACGTCGTTCATGCCGTAAAGAATCTCGGCGGGCGGGGGTGCGGCGGATCGGCCGTGCGACCATTTCCGCCTCGGCCGAACGGCCGATCCTTAGAGTTGGGGCCGTGACTATTCGGGTTCTCATCGCCGACGACCAACAACTGGTACGAACCGGCTTCCAGATGATTTTGGACGCTCAACCGGACATGGAGGTCGTCGCCGCCGTGGCCGACGGCGCGGAGGCGGTGTCGGAGGCCAGGCGGCTCAGGCCGGACGTGTGCCTGCTCGACATCCGGATGCCGAAGCTCGACGGGATCGAGGTGACCCGGGCGCTGGCCGGGCCGGGCGTGGAGAACCCGCTGCGGGTGGTCATCGTCACCACGTTCGACCTGGACGAGTACGTGTACGGAGCCCTCCGCTCCGGCGCGACCGGCTTCCTGCTCAAGGACAGCGGGCCCACCCTGCTGATCGAGGCGGTCAGGGCGGCCGCGGCGGGCGACGCGCTGGTGTCACCGTCGGTGACGGTACGGCTGCTGCAGCACCTGGCCCAGCCCAGGCGGACCGTGCCCGCCATGAACGACCCGCTGACCGATCGGGAGCTGGACGTCGTGCGCCTGATAGCCCGGGGCCGGACCAACCAGGAGGTGGCCGCGGAGCTGTTCGTGTCGCTCTCGACGGTCAAGACGCACCTGGGCAGCATCTTCGCCAAGCTCGGTGTCAGAAATCGAGTCGAAATCGCAGCTTGGGCGTGGGAATCCGGCGTGGTGAGCTGATTAACAGCGGGGCTCCCGGGATACAAGTGAATCAGAACCTCAGCGCATGGCCCGGGGGGAGAACAACGTGCGCTATGACCAGACAACACCGACGAGAGCCGCCTCTGCCGTATATGTGACGCTTGCCGCCCAGGTTCTCTCCCTCGGCGCCCTTGTGATCTTCGAACACTCCCGCGGGCGCCACCTCGCCGCCCAGCTCGCCGCGTTCGGCGGCCGCCCGCAGGGAGCCGACGCGGAGGCCGTGGTGGGCGCGGTGACGGCGTTCGCGGTGCTGATGATGCTGGTGGCGGGCACCTCGATCGCGGCGGCGGCCGCTTACGTGACGTGGTTGGTACGTGCCAGGCAGGCCAACGACCGCTCGGCCGTCTCCGGCCCCGTGGCGGCCGCCTGGCTGATCCCCGGCTACAACCTGGTGGCGCCCGTCGTGCTGGTGGACGAGGTGTGGCGCGGCACCAGGCCGCCCGCGGGCCACCGGGTGAGGTGGCTGGCGCTGCTGACCGGGTGGTGGCTGAGCTGGCTGGCCATGCTCGCGCTGGTCACGGTCCGGCTTCCCCTCGACTCCTCCGCCGGCGACCTGACGGGCGTGGGCCTGCCGGAGCTGGCCTGCTCGGCGCTGGCCGCCCTGCTGTGCGCGGGGACCGTACGCGAGCTGACGCGCCTCCAGCGGGCCGCCCGCGTGCCCCGTACCGCCGAGCCCGGCACGGTTCACGCGTTCTCGTCCCAGTCGCCCCAACCGGCGCCGGGTTCGACCCCGATCGGCCGTACGGGTTAGCCCGGGCGCGCTGTCAGCCGAGCACCAGGTCGCGGATGAGCTTCAGCGAGGGCTCGTCGCGCGGGCCCATGACCAGGAGGCTCGTGACCGGGCTCTTGTGCCAGAGCTCCAGGCGTTCCTTGATCCGTCCGGGCGGCCCGACGAGCGAGATGCCGTCGGCCAGCTCGTCCGGGATCGCCCGGAACGCCTCGTCCTTGCGGCCCGCCAGGTAGAGCGCCTGGATGTGCTCGGCGGCCTCGGCGTACCCCATGCGGCCGATGATGTCGGCGTGGAAGTTGCGCTGCCGGGCGCCCATGCCGCCGATGTACAGCGTGAGCATCATCTTCACGCCGTCCAGGGCCGCCCGCACGTCGTCCGAGATGACCACCATCACCATCGCGGCCACGTCGAAGCCCGGGGGAGCGCCGGCGAGCGACTCGCCGTACATCTCCTCGATCTTGGAGGGGAACGCGAACAGCGGCAGCCAGCCCTGGGCCACCTCGGCGGCGAGGGCGACGTTCTTGGGGCCCTCCGCACCGAGATAGACGGGGATGTCCGCACGGAGCGGATGCGTGATGAGCTTGAGGGGTTTGCCCAGGCCGTCCGCCAGGGGGAGCGGGTAGTGCGGGCCGTCGCTGGTGACCGGCTCCTCGCGGCGCCACACCTTGCGCATGATCTCGACGTACTCGCGCGTCCTGGCCAGGGGCTTGGCGAACGGCTGGCCGTACCAGCCCTCGACGACCTGCGGGCCCGAGGCGCCCACGCCGAGCAGCAGCCGGCCGCCGGTGAGGTGGTCGAGGGTCATGGCGGTCATGGCCGTCGTGACGGGGGGTCTGGCGGAGATCTGGGCGATCGAGGTGCCCAGCTTGATGCGGCTCGTACGCGCTCCGTACCAGGCCAGCGGCGTGAAGACGTCGCTGCCGTACGCCTCGGCGGTCCACACCGAGTCGTAGCCGAGCCGCTCGGCCGCCAGCACGGATTCGGTCGCGTCGTCGGCGTTGCGCTGCCAGTAGCCCAGGTTCAGGCCGAGCTTCATGTGACACCTCCGGAATTAAGTTCTATTACGGCTGTGACAGCCGTGAGTGTCAATGGCGGATATTCCGGGGTATTCAGACCCTGTGGTCAACGCTCTGTGTCGACTCGTGTGCTTGCTGCTACTACTGCTGGCGGCAGGGCCCGCGATGGCCGAGGTCGAGTCCCGGCCGAACATCGTGTTCGTGATGGCCGACGACCTCGAATCCGGGACGTTGCCGTACTTTCCCAATATCACCCAGCAGCTCGTGCAGCAGGGCACCTCGTTCGACCGGTACTTCGTGACGAACTCCTGGTGCTGCCCGTCGAGATCGTCGATCTTGCGTTCCCAGTACGTCCACAGTCATGGTGTGTGGACGAACACGCCGCCGGAGGGCGGGTTCGACCGCTTTCATACCAGTGATCTGGAACGTTCCACGGTAGGAACCTGGATGAAGCAGGCCGGATACCGCACGGCGCTGATGGGCAAATACCTCAACCACTACCCGGGCGGGTCGGCCGAGGAGACGTTCGTGCCGCCCGGCTGGGACGAGTGGGACGTGCCGACCCGGCGCCTCTACGAGGAGTACGACTACCGGCTCAACGAGAACGGCTCCCTGAACGACTACGGCCTCTCCGAGCAGGCCTACCTGTCGGACGTGCTGGCCGGCAAGGCCCGCGAGTTCATCGCCGGCTCCAAGGGTGAGCCGTTCTTCCTGTACCTGACGCCGATCGGCCCGCACAACCCGGCCAACCCCGCCGTCCGGCACGCGAACGCGTTCCCGGGCGCGATCGCGCCGCGTACGCCGTCGTTCAACCAGGAGGACGTGAGCGCGGAGCCGGAGTGGCTGCGTGAGCGGCCCGGCCTCGACCAGGCGACCATCGACCAGGTCGACGAGCGCTACCGCGCCAGGATGCGGTCCATGCTCGGTGTGGACGACCTCGTCGGGGCCGTGGTGGACGAGCTCCGGCGGACCGGCCAGCTGGACAACACCTACATCTTCTTCACATCGGACAACGGCTTCCATCTGGGCACGCACCGGCTCAAGCAGGGCAAGACCACCCCGTTCGAGGAGGCCATCAAGGTTCCGCTCGTCGTGCGCGGCCCCGGCATCAAGGCGGGCGCCACGGTCAGCCAGCTGAGCTCGTCGGTCGACCTGGCGCCGACGTTCGCCGAGCTGGGCGGGGCCGCGGTGCCGCCGTTCGCGGAGGGGCGGTCGCTGGTGCCCCTGCTGAAGGGCAAGCCGCCGGCGGTGTGGCGGCGGAACGTGCTGGTCGAGTTCGCCAGGCCGCTGGACCCGTCGTCGGCCGCGCAGACGCCGGTGCCCCCGTATCGCGCGTTGCGTACGGATCAGTACAAGTACGTCCGGTACGCGACGGGGGAGAGTCAGCTCTACGACCTGCGCGCGGACCCGTACGAGCTGCGCAACCTGGCCGCGACCGCCGATCCCGCGCTGCTCGAAGGATTGCGGCAACGGCTGGACGCGATGGCGACCTGCTCGGGCGCCACGTGCCGGCAGGCCGACCTCCGTCAGTGATCGAACAGTGAGGGGTAGGCGTGCGCCAGGTGCTCGGAGACGGCCAGGGTGGCCTCGTCCGCGTCGCCCCGGTCGATGGCGTCGAGGATGCGTACGTGGTCGGCGCGCAGGATCGACGTGTCGCCCAGGCGCTGCACCGCTTCGACCGAGTATCTCCGCATTGAGTCGCGTAGCGAGCGCATGATGGCGGCGATGAGCCGGTTGCCCGACGCGTCCGCGATCGCGCAGTGGAAGGCGGTGTCGTGCTCCACGAACTCTTCGGCGCTCTTCGCCCGATCCATCCCGGAAAGGGCGGCGGCGAGTGCGGAGGTGTCGGCCCGCGCGGCGGCGGCGTGGGCGGCGGCCCACTGCTCGATCATGTGCCGGGTGTCGATGACCTCGCGCATCTCCAGGCTGGCCAGGCCGAGATGCAGCCTGAGCAGGTCGGTCAGCGCCGTGTCGGGGCGTGAGGTGAGCACGGCCCCCGCGTCGGGCCCCCGGCCCGCCTGCGAGGACACCACGCCGAGGGTCTCCAGCACGCGCATGGCCTCCCGCACCGACGAGCGGCTGACGCCGAGCTGCTCGGCCAGGTGGCGCTCGGCGGGCAGCCGGTCGCCCACGGTGAGGCCGTCCTCGGCGATGCGCCGCTCGATCTGTGCGAGAACGTCCTCGAACGTCCGCGTTCGCTTGACGGGACGCCAGCCGCTGTCGTCCAAGGGACCCCCTCATGGTGGCCGGAAATGATGTGGTTCGGTATGGTCTGACCATACTGTGGTCAGACCATACTGGAAGGAGAGCCGTGCGAGTCGCCCTGTTCATCACGTGCGTGAACGACACGCTCTTCCCCGGCACCGGCAAGGCCGTCGTGTCGCTCCTGCGCAGGCTCGGGTGCGACGTGGACTTCCCCGCCGCCCAGACGTGCTGCGGCCAGATGCACGTCAACACCGGCTACCGCGAGGAGGGCGTGCGGCTGGCCCGCCACTTCACCGAGGTGTTCGCCGGGTACGACGCCGTGGTGGCGCCGTCGGGGTCGTGCGCGGCCATGGTGCGCGAGCAGTACCCGAAGCTGGCCAGGCCGGGCAGCAAGGGTGCGGCGGCCATCGCGGAGGTGGTGCCGAAGGTGTACGAGCTGTCCGAGTTCCTGCTGGACGTCCTGAAGGTAGACGACGTAGGCGCATATTTCCCGCACCGGGTGACATATCACCCGACGTGCCACTCGCTCCGCGGCCTCCACCTGGGCGACCGGCCCACCAGGCTGCTGCGGAACGTCCGCGGCCTGGAGCTGGTCCCGCTGCCGGGAGCCGAGGAGTGCTGCGGCTTCGGCGGCACGTTCGCGGTCAAGAACCCGGCCGTCTCCGCGGCCATGGGCGCGGACAAGACCCGCAACATCCTGGACACGGGCGCCGAGGTGCTCTGCGCGGCGGACAACTCGTGCCTGATGCACATCGGCGGCACGCTGAGCCGCCAGAAGACCGGCGTCAGGACGATGCACCTGGCCGAGATCCTCGCATCGACGGAGGAGCACCAGTGAGCGCGACTTTCCTCGGAATGCCCGGCAATTTCCCGAAAAATGCGGCGAAAGCCGTACAGGACTCGCAGCTCCGCTACAACCTTCGCAAAGCCACGCACACGATCCGCGGCAAGCGCGCGAACGTCGTCGGCGAGCTCCCGGACTGGCAGGAGCTCCGCGCGGCCGGCAAGGCGATCAAGGACCACACCCTCCGCAACCTCGACGGCTACCTGGTCCAGCTCGAGGCGGCCGTGACCCGGGCGGGCGGCACCGTCCACTGGGCCAGGGACGCCGCCGAGGCCAACGCCATCGTCGCGAGCCTGGTCAAGGCCACCGGCGAGACCGAGGTGGTCAAGGTCAAGTCGATGGCCACCCAGGAGATCGAGCTCAACCAGGCGCTGGCCGCGCAGGGCATCACCGCGTACGAGACGGACCTGGCCGAGCTGATCGTCCAGCTCGGCGACGACTTCCCCAGCCACATCCTGGTCCCGGCCATCCACCGCAACCGGTCGGAGATCCGCGAGATCTTCCTGGAGAAGATGCCCAAGGTCCCGCCGAACCTGACCGACGACCCGCCCGCGCTGGCCGAGGCGGCCCGGCTCCACCTGCGCGAACGCTTCCTCAAGAGCAAGGTCGCGGTCTCCGGCGCCAACTTCATGATCGCCGAGACCGGCACGCTCGTGGTGCTGGAGTCGGAGGGCAACGGCCGGATGTGCCTGACGCTCCCGGAGACGCTCATCAGCGTCGTCGGGATCGAGAAGCTCCTGCCCTCCTGGCGGGATCTGGAGGTGTTCCTCCAGCTCCTGCCGAGAAGCTCCACGGGCGAGCGGATGAATCCCTACACGAGCATGTGGACGGGCGCCGTCGAGGGCCAGGACTTCCACCTGGTGCTGCTGGACAACGGCCGCACGGACGTGCTCGCCGACGAGGTGGGCCGCCAGGCGCTGCGCTGCATCCGCTGCTCGGCCTGCCTGAACGTCTGCCCGGTGTACGAGCGCGCGGGCGGCCACGCGTACGGCTCGGTCTACCCGGGCCCGATCGGCGCGATCCTCACCCCGCAACTGCGCGGCATGTCGTCGGACCTGGACGCCTCCCTGCCGTACGCCTCCAGCCTGTGCGGCGCCTGCTACGAGGTCTGCCCGGTCGCCATCGACATCCCCGAGGTCCTGGTCGACCTGCGCGCCAAGGCCCCGCACTCGGCGGCCGAGCGGGCCGGGATGAAGGTCGCGGGCTGGATCCTCAACGACCACGAACGCCTGGCCAAGGCGCAAAGGGCGGCCACCCGCCTGCGCGGGCTCGTACCGAAGCGTTTGCCGGGGCCGATGTCGGCCTGGACGGACACCAGGGACATCCCCGAGATTCCGGAAGAATCCTTCAGAGACTGGTGGGAGCGGAATGAGCGCGCGTGAGGAGATCCTCGCCAGGATCGGCAAGGCCGTGGCCGGGGTGGCGGATGTCGAGATCCCCCGCCATTACCGGACAACTCAGGACATAGAAGACATCGTGGGGCTGTTCGCCGAGCGGGTGGACGACTACCGGGCCATCGTGCACGTGCTGCCCGCCGCCGAGGTGCCCGCCAAGATCGACGAAGCCGTCGCGGGACGCCGCATGATCGTCCCCGACGGCTTCGACCGGGACGGCGGTTGGGCCGACCTCGGCACGGCCGACGGCGTGATCACGTCCTGCGCCGTGGCCATCGCCGAGACCGGCACGATCGTGCTCGACCACGGCCCCGGCCAGGGCACGCGCGCCCAGACGCTGGTCCCCGACTACCACCTGTGCGTGGTGCGGGCCGACCAGATCGTGGCCGGGGTGCCCGAGGCGATCGCCAGGCTCGACCCGGCGCGCCCGCTCACCTGGATCAGCGGCCCCTCGGCCACCAGCGACATCGAGCTCAACCGGGTCGAGGGCGTGCACGGCCCCAGGACCCTCAAGGTGATCATCAGTACCTGAGCACGGCCGCCACGTCGGAGACGCCGTCGCAGAACCACAGCTCCGCGTCCGTCATCGCGGCGGCCCTGGCCAGGGCGGAGTCCGCGCGTTCCTGGACGGGCTCGCCGACGCCCCAGCGCCGCAGCTCCTGCGGATCGGTGGCCAGCTGGGTGCCGCCCGTGCCGATCCAGATCTCCCGCGGCAGCTCGCCGGGCAGGAGGATCGCCTGTACGCGGCCCTCACGCAGCGCGTGCGCCACGCGGGCCACCCCGGTGGGCCCGGACGTCTCCTGGTGCCGCCCCAGCAGCTCGGCGCGCTTGCGGTCGAGCCACTGGTCGAGCGCCCGCTCCACGTCCTCCTCGAACTGCCCGTGGTCGGCGCGGCTGCCGTGCTCGACCATCATCACCCGGTCCGCGGACCTGGTGTTGAGGTGGTGCAGCAGGTACGAGCGCGACTTCGGCTCGCCGGCGACCAGGATGAGCTCCGGGCCGATGCGGCGTACCTGCTCGTCGATCTCGTGCGCGACGGCGACGGCGTTCTTCTCCCAGGTCTCGTCCACCCACCGCTCGTACCGCTTCTGCGACCAGCCGCCCTGCGCGGTCTTCTGCAGCGGCCAGTCCTCCGCCTCCACGACGGCCCTGCGCGGCGACCCGCCTCCGAACACCGTCAGCTCGGCCCCCGCGTGGTCCACGATGACCCGGATGTGCGGGACGTTCTCACCGCGGTACATGAGCATGGGCGTGACGTGCGGCAGCGGGGACCACCGGCCCAGCTCTCCCGGCGGTTTCGGGAGCGAGTCGGTCAGCACCAGGTCGCCGTGGGCGGCGAACATCGCCTCCCAGGCCACCAGCCGCTGGACCTCCTCGTCCAGGGCCTCCAGGGTGGCCTTGTCGGCCCCGTCCTTCTCGAGCGGGTCCCGTACGCCGCGCCAGTGGGCCTCACGTTCCTGCCCGGTGTACGCGCCCAGATAGACGGACGCGTACGGGCCTTGCCGCTCGTACAGCGGGCGGATGAAGTCGAGCCGCACCGTTCACCACCTCCGCTTCTCCACACTCCTCTCAATTGCGCCCCTACCCCCGCTTTCGTGGGCAAACATCGCGAGTGTGTACCCTGCCGACGTGTTCGACGCTGACGTGAGCATCGCCACGGAACGGCTGACACTGCGGCCGTTCAGCCTCAAGGACTCCGCCAGGATCCGCTCCATCGTGCGCTCCGGCGCCCGGTTCCTCCCGCCCGGCGCCCCCGAGAAGACCGCCGGCATCCCCCGGTGGCTGTCGATCGGGGTCCACGAGCTGCGCCGCTCGGGGCAGGGCCTGCATCTGGCCATGGTCGACGCCGAGGGCGTCATCGTGGGCGCTATCAGCCTGTTCAAGACCTCGTGGACCGCGGGGACGACCGAGGTCGGGTACGGCGTCCACCCCCTCTACCGGGGCCGCGGCTTCGCCACCGAGGCCGTGCGCGGGCTGGTGAACTGGGCGTTCGGGGCCGTCGGGCTGCGCAGGATCGACCTGACCGCCAAGCTGGACAACCTCGCCTCGCTCCGCGTGGCGCTGAAATCCGGCTTCACCTGGGAGGGTCTGCTGCGCGACGCGGTGCTGGACGAGGACGGGCCGCACGACCTGGTCATCTTCGGCCTGCTGGCCTACGACCGCCGCCGGCAGGCCGACGCCCTGCCCAGGACGGAGCTGCGTACCCAGCGGCTGCTGCTGCGCCAGCCGGCCGCCGAGGACGCGCCCGACCTGGCCGCCACTGTCGCCGACCCGGTCACCCAGGCCATGACGGGCTATCCGCGCGACTACACGCAGGAGCACGCGCGGGCGTCCGTCGGCATGGCCGAACGAATACGGATGAGGGGCGCGGGTATCACCTGGACGGTCGTGGAGCGGGACACCGGGCGGTTCGCCGTGAACGTGGACCTGAGGGACGTCGACTGGGCCCACAGGTCGGCCGAGATCGGCTACATGACCGCGCCGTGGGCCCGCGGCAACGGGTACGCGGGCGAGGCCGTGGTGGCGATCGCGCGCTGGCTGTTCGAGCGGCAGGGCTTCAGAAGGCTGCAGCTGCGCGCCCTCGCGACGAACACGGCCTCCCAGCGGGTGGCGGAGAAGGCGGGCTTCGTCCGCGAAGGCGTCGCCAGGTCCTCGCTGGGCGGCCAGGATGTGATCGTCTACAGCCTCATCCCGTCCGACCTGGCCTGAGGGCACACCGGACTGACCTCCGTACCCTTTGTGAAACCCGATCGCAGCCGTCACCCTTGAGGTGAGGACGGTGAGGCGTGATGATCACGGTGGTCGGGTGGGACGGGCACGAGTTCTCGGCGAAGGCGGTGGACAAGCTCCGCGAGGCGAAGCTCGTCGTGGGCCCCGACGCCGTGCTCGGGCAGCTCAGGCTCTCCGCGCCGACCGCGGCCGACGGCGCGCTGCTCGAAGTTCTGGACGATCACCTCGAACACGGAGAAGGTCCCGCGGTCGTGGTCGCCGAGGGCGATCCCGGATTCTTCGGTGTCGTCCGCACGTTGCGGGCCCATGGCCTCAAACCGGAGGTGGTGCCGGCGATCTCGCTGATCACCCGCGCCTTCGCCCGTGCCGGGCTCAACTGGGAGGACGCGCTGGTCGTGGCCCCGTCCGGGCCGGGCCAGATCGACCGGGTCGTGAACGCCTGCCGGGCCCATCCCAAGGTGGCGCTGCTGGTCGCGCCCGGCGTCGGCCCCGGCGAGATCGCCAGGGAGCTGGCGCCGACCACGCCCCGCGCGCTGATCGTCTGCGAGGACCTCGGCGGTCCGGACGAGCGGGTCACGCACAGCCGCATGGGCGAGGCCACCACCAGGCCGTGGAAGGACCCCGACGTGGTCCTCGTCATCGACCCGCTGCACCAGCCCAAGGAGCCGGGCTGGCTGGCGGGCGCGCAGCCGGGCCCGGCCGAGTGGGCGCTGCCGTTCGAGGGGGCGCTGCCGCCGGAGGTACGGGCGTTCATCCTGGCCAAGCTGGGCCCGCGGCTCGGCGACCTGGTCTGGGACGTGGGCGCGGGCGAGGGCGAGATCGCCGTCGAGTGCGCGCGGATGGGCGCCGCCGTCGTCGCCGTGGAGCGCGCGGAGGAGTCCTGCGCCCGGCTGCGCGCCAACGTGCTCAAGCACGGCGTCAAAGTGGCTCTGACCAGGGGTCAGGCGCCGCCGGCGCTGGAGCCGCTGCCCGACCCCGACGCCGTCTACGTGGGCGGCGGCGGCCCCGACGTCGTGGTGGCCTGCGCCGCCCGCGGCCCGCGGACGCTGGTGTGCTCGCTCAGGAAGGTCGAGCAGGTCACGGCCGTGCTCCAACGGCTGCGCGAGCACGGCTACCGCGGCGAGGGCACCCAGATCCTGGCATCTAGACTGACGCTCGACCCCGACGGCTCCCACCGTCTGACCGCCTCCGACCCCGTGTTCGTCGTGCATGCGACCCCCGCGCACACAGCGTGACCTGTTCCCTACCGGGGCGCATCGGTTATCCTCGCCTGTCTTTGTCTAACGCACCGGAGATTCCCTCACAATGAAGCCGCCGCTCCTGCTGATCGGGCAGGGCTCACAAGATGATGCCTACGCCGCGGAGTTCGGCAGGTTCGTACACCGGCTGCGTTGCCGGCTGGACCAGACGGGCGCCGACGTGTCCGGTGGCTACCTGGAACGTGCCTCTCCGCGGCTGAGCGACTCCGTCGCCTCCCTCGTCGCCAAGGGGCACCACCGGATCGTGGCGCTGCCGATGAGCCTCAGCAGGATGAGCGAGGAGTTCCCGGCCGCGATGGAGCTGGAGCAGAAGCGGCATCCGACGCTCATGTACGACTACGGCCGTCCCCTCGGCCCCGACCCGCGCGTGCTGGGGCTGCTGGCCGAGCGGCTGAACGAGGCCGCCGCCGAGATCTCCAAGCCGCGCGCCCTGGAGCTCGTGGGAGCCAGGCCCCGGCTCCGCGCGGTCGACTCCCTGCCCGTCGAGGACCACCCCGTGCACATCGAGCCGGGCGAGACGGCGGTCGTGCTGGTCGGCGAGGGCTCGACGGACGCGACCGCCAACGCCGAGGTCCACCGGGTCTCCCGGCTGTTCTGGGAGACGTACGCCTACGACTTCATGACCGTCGAGACCGCGTTCGTGTCGGTCACCCCGCCCGGGGTGCCCGGCGGGCTCGAGCGCTGCCGCCGTCTCGGGGCCAAGCGCGTGATCGTGGTGCCGTACCTGCTGTTCGCGGGTGGCATGCTGGAGCGCGTGTGGGCCCAGGCGCTGGCGTACGGCGCGGGGCACCCCGATCTCGACATCCGGTGCGCCGAGGTGATCGGCGACTGTGAGACCCTGGCCGACGTCGTGATCGACCGATATGAGGAAGCGCTCCAACTCGTCCCGTAAGTGGAGGTTTGCCGTGCTCGCTGAGACGCTCGCCGCGATCCGTCCCGCGGATCCTCGAGCCATCGCCGAGGCCCGCGCGTACCAGGACCGCCTCACCAAGCCCCGCGGCTCGCTGGGCGCGCTCGAGGAGATCGCGGTACGCCTCGCGGGGGCCGCGGGCGCCACCCCGCCGCCCATGCCCGAGCCCGCGGCGCTGGCCATCTTCGCCGCCGACCACGGCGTGCACGCGCGTGGCGTCACCCCGTGGCCGCAGGAGGTCACGGTGCAGATGGTGGCCAACTTCCTGTCCGGCGGCGCGGTCGCCAACGCCTTCGCCGCCCAGGCCGGCGTGTCCGTGACGGTCGTGGACGTGGGCGTCGCCGCCGACCTGCCCGACGCGCCCGACCTGGTCAACCACAAGATCGCGTACGGCACGGCCGACCTGTCCGAGGGCCCCGCGATGAGCGTCGACCAGGCGGTCAGGGCGCTGGAGGCCGGGATCGGCGTGGCCCGCGACCTGGTGGCATCGGGAGCCCGGTGCCTGATCACCGGCGACATGGGCATCGCGAACACCACCGCCTCCGCCGCCCTGATCGCCGTCTTCGCCGGCCGTGACCCGGCCGAGGTGACCGGCAGGGGCACGGGGATCGACGACGAGACGTTCGACCGCAAGGTGGGCATCGTCCGCGAGGCCCTGCGCACGAACGGCCTGTCGGGGGCCCTGGCCACGCCCAGCGACGCCCTGCGGGCCCTGGCGGCGGTCGGCGGGTTCGAGCACGCGGCCATCGCGGGCTTCATCCTGGGCGGCGCCGCCGCCCGCGTGCCGGTGATCCTCGACGGCGTGATCGCCGGCGCCGCCGCCCTCGTGGCCGCCGCGCTGGACCCGGCCGCGCTCGACCACTGCATCGCCGGCCACCGCTCGGCCGAGCCCGGCCACGCCGCCGCGCTCGCCCACCTCGGGCTGCGCCCGCTGGTGGACCTGGAGCTGCGGCTGGGGGAGGGCACGGGCGGCCTGCTGGCGTATCCGGTGGTCTGCGCGGCCATACGCGTGATGCACGACGTGGCGACGTTCGATTCGGCGGGAGTGACCGAAAAGACCGTGTGATGATGGAGGCACTGGAGGTGAGCGGTGTCCCGTTACGGCCCCATGTACGGTCCTGACATCACGTTCCTGGGCGTGGACCGGTGCGACGTCAACGATCCGGCCTCCTACGAGGACGCCGACGTGGTGATCGTCGGCGCTCCCTTCGACGGGGGCACCAGCAACCGCCCCGGCGCCAGGTTCGGCCCGATGGCGCTGCGCCAGGCCTGCTACCTGCCGCACGACGGCTCCAGGCCCAGCCTGGCGCTGCGGGTGGACGCCCTGCGCGACCTGCGGGTGCTGGACGCCGGTGACGTCGAGTGCTACTCGGGGGACGTCGAGGGCTCGCTGGCCGCGATCGAGGAGGCGGTGCACCGCGTGGCCGCCTCCGGAGCGATCCCGCTGGTGCTCGGGGGTGACCACACGGTGGCGCTGCCGGACGCCCGGGGCACCGCGAGGGCGTGCGCGCCCGGCCGCACGTCGATGATCCACTTCGACGCGCACGCCGACACCGGGAACATCGCGTTCGGCCACCTCTACGGGCACGGCCAGCCGATGCGGCGGCTCATCGAGTCGGGGGCCATCCGGGGCGACAGGTTCCTGCAGATCGGGCTGCGCGGCTACTGGCCCGAGCCGGAGACGCTGAGCTGGATGGCCGCCCAGAACATGCGTTCGTACGAGATGACGGAGATCGTGGCCCGTGGGCTGGAAGAGTGCCTGACGGAGTCGTTCGCGATCGCGCTCGACGAATGCGACCAGATCTTCCTGTCCGTCGACATCGACGTCTGCGACCCCGGCCACGCTCCCGGCACCGGCACGCCCGAGCCTGGGGGACTGACCGCCAGGCAGTTGCTCGATGCTGTTCGCCGCATCTGTTATGAACTGCCCGTGGCCGGCATGGAGGTGGTCGAGGTGGCGCCGCCGTACGATCACGCGGACATCACCGCCTACCTGGGAAACCGGGTTATCCTTGAAGCGCTTTCAGCGATGGCCAGACGCCGGAAGGACGCTCAGGGCGGGCCTCGCTGGGACCCGCGGCAGCCCCTTCTCGACGGCCGTTGACCCGTGCGCAGCAAATGACGCTTCCGGAGCCGGTAGGTTTACGTCCTAACACAGAACCATCGCGAACGGGAGATTCCCCCCATGGGCCCCTACCTCCTCGGCCTGCGGCTTTCCGGCCGCCGGGTCCTCGTCGTGGGCGGCGGGCGCGTCGCACAGCGGCGGGTTCCCGCGCTGCTAGAGGCCGGTGCGGAGGTCACGATCGTGTCGCCGAGTGTGACGCCGGCGCTCGACGACCTGATCGCCGCCGGCAGGGTCACCTGGCACGACCGGCCGTACGAGGTTGGTGACTGCGACGGTGCCTGGCTCGTACAGGCCTGCACCGACGACAGATCCGTCAACACGGCGATCGCCGCCGAGGCGGAGGCCAAACGCGTGTGGTGCGTGCGGGCCGACGACAAGGACGCCTCGGCCGCCTGGACGCCCGCCACCGGGCGCGTCGAAGAGATCAACGTCGCCGTCACCGCGGGCGGTGATCCGCGCAGGGCCGCCGGCATCAGAGACGCGGTCGTGGAAGCCCTGCGCGACGGCACGGTCGACGCCCGGCGCAACCGCACCAAACCGGTCGGCGTGGCGCTCGTCGGCGGGGGCCCCGGCGATCCCGGCCTCATCACCGTGCGCGGGCGGCAGCTCCTCGCGCAGGCCGACGTGGTGGTCGCCGACCGGCTCGCGCCCCGGGCCCTGCTCGACGAGCTGGCCCCCGACGTCGAGCTGATCGACGCCGCCAAGGTCCCCTACGGCCGCTCGCTCTCCCAGGAGACCATCAACGAGCTGCTCGTGGATCGAGCCAGACAGGGCAAGTTCGTGGTCCGGCTCAAGGGTGGCGACCCGTTCGTGTTCGGGCGCGGCGGCGAGGAGATGATCGCCTGCGCCCGGTCCGGCATCCCCGTGCTGGTGGTCCCCGGCATCACCAGCGCCGTGGCGGTGCCCGGCGCGGCCGGGGTGCCGGTGACGCATCGGGGCGTCAGCCAGGAGTTCCACGTGATCTCCGTGCACGTCGCGCCCGACGACCCCAAGTCCACAGTCGACTGGCCCGCCCTGGCCCGTTCCCAGGGCACGCTGGTGCTGATGATGGCCGTCGAGCGGCTCGCGAAGGTGGCAGAAGCGCTCATCCGAGACGGACGTCCCCCGGAGACTCCCGCAATGGTGGTACAGGACGGTACCCTTCCGACCCAGCGGGCGGTCACCGCTTCCCTTTCCACCGTGGCCGACCGCGTGTCCGCGGCTGGGATCCGGCCGCCGGCGATCGTCATCGTCGGCGACGTCGTGAGGGTCGGCCAGGAGGTCGAGATGGTTCGAGCGGAGCGCTTGCCGTGAACACGGCCATGGATGATGGGCGGCAGGAGTCACCGGGAGAGCAGACGTTGAGCTTTCGCCCGGTGGGTGACGAGGACCTGACAGAGGTCCAGGGCGACGACGCCTTCGATGCCTTCGGCACGAAGAAGGCGCGGAAGAAGCCCGCGGCTTCCCCCGAGCCATCGGCTCCGGGGGAGCGGGAGGCTGCCGCGGCTTCCACGGGGCCACCGGCGCCGGAGGAGCCCGCCGAGGCGGTTACGGCTGACGACGACGTGCCTGAGGAGGCCGGCGATCCCGTGGAGCGGCCTTCCCTCTTCGTGAAGCCCGCCTCGCTCGGTGGTCCAGGGCCTCGCAAGGCGCCGCCCGTACCTCCGTCTGACGGCGAGCCCTTCTTCGCGGCCTTCGCCACGGAGGACTCGTCCGACGAGGAGCCCGAGCCGTCGTCGCCGGACGGGCCGCCGTCACTCGACGAGCAGCCTCAGGACGACGTGGCGACGGAGGACGACGAGCCTCAGGACGCGGAGCCTGGTGACGGCCAGCCTCAGGACGCCGAGCCGGGCGAGGAGCGGCCTCACGGCGCGGAGTCGGCATCCGGGCAAGCCCGGGACGTGGAGTCCGCCTCCGGGCGGCCTCAGGGCGCGCAGACGGGCGATGAGGAGTCGCAGGCCGAGCCGACGCTCGACGAGCCTTCTCCGGCCGACGAGAGCTCCCAGGCCGACGAGACTTCCCAGGCCGACGGGGCGGATGGCGACGAGCCGGAGGCCGAGCGGCAGCCCCGCGACGGCGATGAGCTTCGTGATCGCGAAGAGCCGCGTGACGGCGCGGAGCCGCAGGAGGACCAGGCGGCACCGCAGGAGAGCCAGGAGCCGGCGAGGAGCGAGAAGCCCGGAGGCGGCGCGGCGACCGGGGAGAAGGCGGGGCGCGGCGAGGCGCTGCCCGCCGAGGCCGCCAAGGCGCTCACGGCGGCGCTCGGCACGCTCCGGGAGAGCGTCGCGGACCTGCGCTTCGGCCTCGACCTGCCCGGCGCGGACGAGGCCAGGCAGACGCAGGCCGAGCTGCTGGCCCAGCTGGAGGGCTACGTGCTCCCCCGGGTCAGGACCAGCGCCGCCCCGGCCCTGATCGTGGTCGCGGGCTCCACCGGCGCCGGCAAGTCCACCCTGGTCAACACGCTGGCCGAGAAGAACGTCTCGCGCACCGGCGTACGCCGCCCGACCACCGGCACCCCCGTGCTGGTCTGCCACCCGGAGGACCGGAAGTGGTTCGCGGAGGGGGAGCTGCTCGCCAGCCTCCAGCGGCTCGACAAGCCCGCCCCGGAAGCCGGGGCGCGGAGCATGGTCGTGGTCGCGACGGAGAAGCTTCCGCAGGGCGTCGCGCTGCTCGACACCCCCGACATCGACTCGGTCGTCGAGGAGCACCACGAGGTCGCCCATCGCATGCTCGACGCCGCCGACCTGTGGATCTTCGTGACCACCGCGGCCCGCTACGCCGACGCCCCCGCCTGGAACCTGCTGAAGCTGGCCAAGGAGCGCGGCGCCCGGCTCGCGATCGTGCTGTCGCGGGTGCAGCCCAGGTCGGCTGAGGTGGTTCTGAAGCATTTCGTACGGATGCTCACCGAATACGGCCTGGGCGAGATCGACAGGTTCGTCATCAACGAGGCGAAGGTCACCGACGGCAGGCTGCCCGACAGCGAGGTCACCGACCTGCGGCTCTGGCTGGCCGAGCTGTCGGTCGACGAGGAGCGCAGGGCCCAGGCCGTGCGCGAGACGCTCAACGGCGTGCTCAACAGCTTCCGCACCCGCGTACCCGCGCTGGCCAGGCACCTGGAAGGTCAGGTCGCGTTCAGGACGGAGCTACGCAGCGACGTGGAGGCGGCCTTCCGGGGCGCGCTCGGCGAGGTCGACAAGGCGTCGAAGAACGGCTCGCTGCTGCACGGCGAGGTGCTGGCCCGCTGGCAGGAATTCGCGGGCTCCGGCGACCTCGTGCGCTCGCTCCAGGTGCGCAAACGCGGCCGGTCGGACAAGCATGCGCCGGAACGGGTGCTGGCGTTCAAGGCGGCGATCCGGGCCGGGCTCGAGGCGGTGATCGTCGCCGCCGCCAACCGCGCCACCGAGGAGGTGGTCGCGCGCTGGCGGCACCGTTCCGAGCTGGGCGCCACGCTCGGTGAGGGCCTCGACAGGCCCTCCGACAATCTCGTACGTCACGCCGGTCGCGCCATCGCGTCGTGGCAGGAGCACCTGAGCGAGCTCGTACGCACCGACGGCGTGGCCAAGCGGTCGGTGTCGAAGCTGGTGTCGTTCGATCCCGACTCGCTCTCGTTGATCTTCACGGTCGCGATGTTCAGCGGGACCAACGGCGAAGGGGTGCCGCACCGGCTGGTCAACGCGCTGCTCGGCGCGGAGTCCCTGCGTGGCATCGGGGCCAAGGCGCTCAGCGATTTGCGGGCCAGGATCGGCATGCTGTTCGACGAGGAATCCATGCGTTACGTGCAAGCCCTCGACACCGCGGGCATTCCGGACGAGTCCGTGGCGACTCGCCTCTACCAGGCGACGTACAACCTCGAGGTCGCCCGATGACCACCATGGCGACCAGGCCCGGGCTGGCTCCGCGGTTGTCCGCGCTCACCAAGGTGGTGGAGCACGGCCCCGGGCGGCTGGACAAGAAGCTGCTCACCGAGGCCAACACGCTGCTGACGCAGGCCGGAGACCGGCTCAAGCTGTCCTCCGAGCACACCGTCGTCGCCCTGGCCGGCGGCACGGGCAGCGGCAAGTCGTCGCTGTTCAACGCCATCTCGGGGCTGGAGCTGTCGCCCACCGGCGTGCGCCGGCCGACCACCGCCCGTACACACGCCTGCGTGTGGGGGCTGGAAGGCGCGGGCCCGCTGCTCGACTGGCTGCAGATCCAGTGGCGGCACCGCTTCTCCCGGGCCAGCGCGCTCGACAAGGGCGACAGCCAGCTCCACGGGCTGATCCTGCTCGACCTGCCCGACCACGACTCGATCAGGGCCCTCACCGACACCGAGGCCGACCGGCTCATCGGCCTGGCCGACCTGGTGGTGTGGGTGCTCGACCCGCAGAAGTACGCCGACGCGTCCACGCACCGCCGCTACGTGACGGAGCTGGCCGGGCATGACGCGGTGACCGTGTTCGCGCTCAACCAGGCCGACAGGCTCACCAAGGAAGAGCTGGCCGAGCTGGTCATCGACCTCAACGACCTGCTGCGCCGCGAGGGCGTCGAACATCCCAGCGTCGTACCCACCTCCGCGGTTACGGGCCGCGGCATCGAGAGCCTCCGGAGCGTCATCGCGACCGCGGTGGCCCGCAGGCGCGCCGCCATCCAGAAGCTGGAGGCCGACCTGCACCGGCTGGAGCAGCGCCTCAGCAAGGCCATGCCGCTGGGCGAGGCCCTGTCGGCGCCGTCCTCGGTCGACGAGGCCCGCCGGATGGGGCTCACGGACGCGCTGTGCGACGCGGTGGGCGTACCGGCCGTGGGCGAGGCCATGGAGAACGTCTACGCCGAGCGGTCGAGCCACTGGGTGGGCTGGCCGTACCCGCGGTGGTTCTCGAAGTTCCGCTCGGACCCGCTCAGGAGCCTGCGCCTGCAGGACCTGGGGGAGGAGATCCGCGGCATCACGACCGGCTCGGTGAGCGCGCAGTCGGCCGAGGTCGCCAACGCCGTACAGGCCCTCGCCGACGGGTTGTCCGGTGGGATGCACCCGGTGTGGCGCACCGGGGTCCACCAGGCGGCCCGCTCCCGCTCCAGTCAGCTCCCGCAGGCCCTCACCGAGGACCTCACGGAGATCGCGCCGCAGCTCGACCGCGTACCCGGGTGGTGGCGCGCGCTCAAGGTGTGGCAGTACGTCCTGGTGGTCGCCTTCGTCGCCGGCCTGGCCTGGCTGGCCGCGGGCCTGCTGATGCCGGGACAGCTTCCTCCGTCCTTGGAACTGCTGGGCGACAGCGCGACGCTGCCGTGGGTGGGGCTGATGATGGCGTCGGTGCTGGGCTTGGGAGCACTGTCGGGCATCGCCTCCCGCAACTTCGTGGAACTGGGGGCTTCGCGGGAGCGGGAGCGCTTGGAGCGCGAGATGCGGCGCCGCGTGGCCGCGGTGTCGACCACGATGGTCGTGGAGCCGGTCGAACGCGAACTGACCCGCCACCACGCCTTCTACACAGCCCTACGCGACCTGTCCCCCTGACCCTCCCCTCGCCCGCCGCTCCACCAGACCCCCAACCAAACCTTCCTCCACCAGCCAGGGCCCGCCCCGCTCCCGTCCTATGGCCATCCGGACGCGCTCTACGGTCATTCGGAGCCGCGTGTTACGGCCGTTCGGGTCCGAGTCCCACGGCCGTTCGAGGTCGCGCCTACGGCTGTCCGGGATTGCGTGCTGCGGTCGTTCGAGCCCGCGTACCACGCCCGTTGAGGCCCGAGTCCCAGGCCATTCGGGCCTGCGCCCTACGGCTGTTCGGGGTTGTATGCGGCAGTTGTTCGAGTCCGCGTGCTATGCCCGCTTGGGGCGGCGTCCCACAGCCGTTCAGGCTTGCGTGCTACGCCCGTTCGGGCCTGCGTCCCATGGCCGTTCGGGCGCCGTGGTACGCCCGTTCGGGGCCGAGCCCCACGGCCGTTCGGGCCCGCGCCCTACGGGTGTTCGGGGTCGCGTGCGGCGGCCGTTCGAGTCCGCGTGCTACACCCGTTCGGGGCCGTGTCCCACGGCCGTTCGGGTCCCCGTGCTATGCCCGTTTAAAGCCCATCCCACAGCCGCGTTCGGGGGTGCATGCTGCGGCCAGATGCGTCCGCGAGTCATGGCCCTTGGCGCTTACGCACTGTGGTCGAGTGCGCTCGCCAGCCACAGCCCTGATCTTCGACACTCGCCTGCGACGGCCGGCTGTTCCTGCGTCCGTCCTATGGCCTCTTGTGCCCGCTCGCTGTGGCCAGATGCAGCTGCCAGCACCGCCAACCGGCGCCTTCGAGCACCGGTAACTGGCACCTTCGAGCACCGGTAACTGGCACCTTCGAGCTTCGGTCAGATGGCCCGCCTCCTACGTCATTTTATGCAGGCACGCAACGGCTCGATGCGCCGGAAGCCCCTAGCATCCCCGTAGGTCGGGCGGGCTGATACCTCCACCGTAAGCAGCCTCCCCACGGCAGATAACCACCTACAGCCTCCCCTCACGCAAAGCCCCGTTGCCTGACAGAGGCCTCACCGCCAACAGCCCTCTCATCCACAGGCTCAACCCATCCAGCCCCACTCATCCACAGAACCCCGTTCCAGAGCTCGTGCCCAAGCCCATCCCCGGCACCCTGATCCCAGATCGCGGGCAGCCGGCCCGCCGCATGGGAGGCACGGGATGAACGACATTTACATCACACTCACCGGCAACGTCGCAGCAGAGCCGAGGCAGTACAGCTTCGATGACGGCAGCAGGGTCACCTCACTGAAGGTGTTCTCCTCACATCGCTACTTCGACAAGAAGGCGGGGCAATGGGTGGACGGCGACAGGGTGTGTTTCACGGTCCGCTGCTGGCGTACCTTGGGCGACAACGTCGCCTCCTCCATCCGGGCAGGCCACCCTGTGGTGGTCTCCGGCAAGCTGCGCATCCGCGAGTTCGGCCCGGAAGGTGACCGCCGCTTCGTGCCCGAGATAGAGGCCAGCGCGGTCGGGCACGACCTGCGCTGGGGCACCGGCGTCTTCGCCAAGCCGGACCGTTCCGGAGTCACCTCGATGAGCAAGGAGATGCGCGACCGCCTGGACGAGGAGACGCGCGACTGGGCCATGGGCACCCGCAGCTTCCGAAACCTCCCCCGCTCCGGCTCCGCGCCCGAACCCAACCCCTTCCACGCCCTGAGCACCGACCGCGACTTCCCCAGCATCTCGGGATCGGACGAGGAGGCACACACCCAGGAGCCCGAGGGCGACACCCTGCGATCAGGAGAAGCCACCAGCACCGCAGACTCCTCAGAGGGTGAGGACAACATCATGCGCTCCGCAGGGGAGGCGAGCGGCAAGAGGCGCACCCCGAGCACAGGAGACCACACGGTCCGCTTCCTGGGCCCCGAGACCGACGAGACGACGAGCAAGGTGGGCGTCGACGAGGAAGATGGAGCCGCGGAAGAGCCCTTGCTGGAGGAACGAGCAGCGGCGTAGGAGCACGCGAAGGGGCACCGCTCGGCCAACCGGTGCCCCACACGCCCAAAGGGGCGGGCCCAACTGGGAAGTCGACCGTCTGCGGTGCCACTGGTGTCGCTCACGCCCAGGGGGTGGACCCGGCGGGGAAGTCGGCCGTCTGCGGTGCCCACCGATGCACTCAAGTCCAAGGGGCGGACGCCGACCGGTCAACGGCGCTTGCCTGTGCACATGCGGATGCCACGGCCGGGACCGCAAGATGCCGCAGCAGCAGCGACATCGAGCGCAGGCGCGGAAGGGAAGGCGGAAGCGAAGAAGGCCCTTCGAACGGATGGCATCGAGGCAGCCAGCCCTCAAAAAGGGGCGGCGGAAGGAGTTGGCTTCTCGAAGGGATGGCACGACTGGAGAATCCGGAGACGAGCGGCTCCTGGAGAGCGAGCCATGAGGCAGCAATCACAGAAGGCGAGGTCTTCGTGAGCGGAGCTGTGGCAGGAGACACCCTCGCGAGTGGAGCTGCGGCGGCAGAAGCCGTAGGGGGCGATACCTAATGAGCGGAGTGGCGGCGGCAGTGACAGAGGGAAAGCCTTCGCGAGTGAGTTGTGACGGCAGTAACCGGAGAAGGACAGCGCTCTGGCATATGCCGAGGCCCTGGCCGAGATAGGAGAAAACCGGGACGCGGTTATCGGAGCGAGAAATGCAACGGGGAAGGAGCCAGGCGAGCGAAGAGGGTGTAGGCGAAGACCAAGGTGGAGGGGAAGGGTGAGGCGAAAGGGAAGGCTGAGGTGAAGGCAAGGGTGGGGCCAAGGGAAAGCTGAGGCGAAGGGGGAGATTGAGGTGGAGGGGAAGGAGGGGGGAGGGGGCACCGGCCGTGGCCCGTTTGACTGGCACCCCCGAGGGCGGCCGATGGTGTGTTGTCCGCGGCAGATGGCTAGAGCATCTGTCAGGTCCAGGTCACGCCCCGCACCATGGCTGCTCCTTTCCGGCACGGCTGTCCAACACGACCCACTCGCGGCATGAGCAGGTGTGTGTAGTCAGTGCCAACGTATCCGTTCCCATCGCACATCGCACACTCCGCAATTATTGTGTTACACATCGTTAGTTAGGGAGGAGACGAGATGGCGGCGACCAGTCACGCCTCGATCGGGTCTCGCGACGGTGTGTCAACATTGGCCGGCCGCTGGCCGTTGCTCGGGCAACGTCGCCCGCTCGTGATCTATTTGTGTGCGATCGTCGCTCTCGACCTTGCCGCGATCATGGTGTTCGCGGTGACCACCGTCTTCCAATGGTGGGACCTGGTCACGTTCAGTGCTCTCATGGCGTGCGGCGCGGTCTGTATCGAGGCCAGTCGGCGGCTGGGCATGCCCGCCGGCGTCTCGCGAGACCTGCTGTCGGCGTGGTGGCTGCCGGTTGCGTTGCTTCTGCCGCCGCTTTACGCCATTTTCGCGCCGATCGTCCTGCAGATTCTGCTCCAGGTACGCGTGCGTGCGACCGTTCTCTACCGGCGGGTGTTCAGCGCGGCCGCCATCGGTCTGGCCGGGTGCGCGGCGTCCGTCACGTTCCACTGGGTGATCGAGGACCCGTGGGTGCTGTCGCTCGGGAGCGGACCGCCGATCCTTTGCGCGGTCGGGGCGGCTGTGCTGTTCTCCCTGCTCAACATCGCTCTCATCGCCATCGCCGCCCACACCGCAGACCCCGACATGCCGTGGCGGGAGGTCCTGTGGGACAGGGAGAGCGTGCTGCTGGACATCGTCGAGCTCTGCCTGGGCGTGACGGTCTCGATCTGCTGCGGACTCAACCTGGCCCTGCTGATCCTGACGTTGCCGCCGGTGGTGCTGCTGCAGCGCAGCCTCCTCCACGCTCAGCTCCAGGCCGCAGCCCGTACAGACGCCAAGACGGGCCTGCTGAACGCCGCGGCCTGGCAGCGCGAGGCCGACACCGAAATCGTCAGGGCTCGCCGGACGGGCGAAACCCTGGCGCTCCTGATCATCGACATCGATCACTTCAAACGGGTCAACGACGCCTACGGACATCTGGTCGGCGATCAGGTGCTGGTGGGGGTGGCATCCACGTTGCGCAGCCAGCTGCGAGACTACGACGTTGTGGGGCGGTTCGGGGGCGAGGAGTTCGTCGTCCTCCTGCCTGGCGCCGACATCCACGAGGCCCGCCAGGTGGCCGAACGCCTCCGCACCCGCATCGGCCACATGGCCATCCCCGTCGACGACGCCCTCGTCAGGGTGACCATTTCGACGGGGGTCGCGTTGATGAGCGTGCACGGGGACGACCTGATCGACCTGCTGGCGGCCGCTGACCTGGCGCTTTACCGGGCGAAGGAGCTGGGGCGGGACCGTGTCTGCATTCCCGTCGTCCAATCACCCTCTCCTCCACGCTCCCTCCCCAGCGACGATCACAACTCCTGACCCCCTGAGCCCCACTGGGTTGGCTGCCGGCTCCGCTTGGGATGTCGGTTCGGCGGTCCCGTCCGCCTCACTGGGTTGGCTGCCGGCTCCGCTTGGGATGTCGGTTCGGCGGTCCCGTCCGCCTCACTGGGTTGGCTGCCGGCTCCGCTTGGGATGTCGGTTCG